>JAWXBI010000240.1:0-5625 GCA_034439915.1 Saprospiraceae bacterium
AGTTATTTAAATCAACCAATTCAAAATTGCGTTCACCTCTGTTGGTGCGCGAATACAACAACAGGTCATTGATCAATATTCTGATCCGTTCAATCGACGCCTGTATCCTTCCAAAATAACCTATTGTAGTATTGGACATGTTAACAACTTCCTTTTCGGAAATGCGCGAAATATACGTTTGGATAATCCGAAGGGGTTCTTGCAAATCGTGGCTGGCAATATGGTTAAAGGTGGCCAGTTCGGAATTACTTTGCTCCAGCTCGCGGTTTCGTTCTTCCAGCGAAATACGGTTGAGGTGTTGCTCGGTGATGTCCCAATGAATTCCAATAATGATTTTCTTCAGGCTGGCATCGGTGAACAATTTACCGATCGATTTAAAATAACGCAATTGCCCGTCTTTCCGGAGCACCCTAAAAAAAACGGTGGTTGGTTCGACCCTCTCATTCATGATCCTTTCTACCGACTCCAATAAAATATGGCGGTCCTGGGGATGTACAAACTCCAGGAATTTATGAAGACTGGATTCAAACGACCGGGGCTCATAGCCAAGCAACCGATATTGATTGTCAGAATACTTAAATTCATTGGAATCGAGGTGCCACTGCCAGCTGCTGAATTCACCGATTTCTTCCGCATGGCTGATGGCTTCATAGGCGATCGACAATTCCTCATTGGAGTTTTTCAGTTTTTTGATATCCCGATTGATCTGGAAATAGGCAAAAATGAAAACCAATAAAGAAAATAACAAAAGCAATAGGGTGTATAATGGAGACCATGAAATTTCATGTTCAAATAAACCCTGGTGCACTTTCAGGTACATCAGTTCAAAATCGATCATATCATTGACCTGCTCGCGGACCAGAGTCGTCTTTTGTTCGCCCCGCACCTGGCTTTCCACCATCCGATCCTGGTTAAAAGTTCCGGAATTACTAATATCGTGGGTGTTGTATAAAATAGCAATACGCAGGTTTATCAAAGTATACAGCGAATCCAGGTTTTTCTGTTGCTGAAAGTTATTTTTGCTCAATACCTTTAAGGTTGTGAACGATTTATTGATCTTTTCCCTGACACTTAAAAATGGGCGGAGAAACAAAGAGTCCCTAGTCAGGATATATCCCCTTTGCCCACTTTCTGCATCTTTTAGATAGTTGACGAGTTGTTCCAGTTCACTGCGGATTTTATACGAATGGACCATGAGGGTGGAGGAATCTGTCAGGGAGGTCGTGTAACGATACGATACACCCGAAATAAAAATCAGAATAAACAGAGCCGCCACAAAAATGATGCTCAGAAAAAAGGAAGAATTAAATATGGGTTTGTATTTATTAAACACCATAGATGGATTAAAAACTAAGTAAAAAATTTTCCTTATTTAAGCCGGAAGTGTGGTATTGCCAGTTAATGGTAATTACCTTTTCCAATATTTTCTTGAGCTCATTAAAATTATTTGGTTTACGTATGTAGACATTTGCTCCACGCACAAAAGTTTCTTCGATGTCTTCATCTGAAGCTGAGGTGGAATAAATAACCACGGCGATATCCTTCAATCCTTCATGATTACGTATCTCGTCCAGGCAAACCATCCCGTTTTTTCGCGGCATGTTGAGGTCGAGAAAAAGGACATGTGGTTTCACAGCTCCGGCTTGTGATAGATATTGCATCAGTTCCACACCGTCATTGACCAGGTGGACTTTAGTTTTCAATTTTATTTCCTTAAATGCATCCTGGAACAACAACCGGTCATCCTCATCATCATCCGCTAATAAAACTCGAATGGGTCCTTTTTGCATATTTATTTATTTGAGTAACATTTGGTCTTCAATTTCCAATTTTTAATTGAAGGTTTATTAGTTAACGGCACCGGAAGCAGTCCGCCTTTTATTGATTATTCGTTGGAAAGCAGTCGGGGTAAGGCCTGTGGCATTTTTAAAATGGGTACTGAAGTGAGCGACACTGCTGTAGTTCAACTTCCAGGCAATTTCTGTAAAAGTCAGTGAATTCGTGGCAATCAGTTGTTTGGCCCGCTCCGTCTTCTGCAAAATGATGTAGTTTTCAATAGAGGAGAACGTGGTCTCCGAAAAAAGTTTGGAAAGATACCCGTAACTGTGATTTAACCTGGACGCCAGGAAGGCGGAAACTTTGGAATTGGTCATTTTGTCTTCCATATAAACCAGCTCGATAATAGTATCTTTTATTTTTTGAACGATAATATTTTTTGGGCTTTCGACGATTTCAATTCCATATCTGCTTAAAGCATCAACCAACTGCTGCATTCTTACTGTAGCCACCGATTCCAACAATTCCACTTCGCCAAAACCTAAAATGGTATAACGCAAATCAAGTTTGTCCAATTGTTCCTGGAGAATCTTTCTGTAAGCTATATTGATATCACACCGGGTATATAGGTTCATTCCCTTTTTGGGTAAAAATACTAAATTTATCTCTCAACCTGTTGGACTAATAAGTCTTCCCCCGGAGATTCAGACCATTCGAATTTTTAGCTAATTGTTTAGTTTTCATTATATTACGAAGTGGGGTTGATTATAAATTCATGACTTTACGCTTTCGAAAAATGATATTCTGTTTAGGCTTCCGCAGATGACGGAGGCCGTCCATAATCGAAAAAGGGTGTTCCCCTGGTTAATCTTGTGTCAAGTTAAGCATGTTATGACGGATTAAATTCCCCCTCAGCGATCGACGAAAGCGGTGGGCAACGTGAGCGACGACCGACGAGCAGCGAAGCTGTGTTGCAACTTTGTGTCGAAAAATATACATAAGAAATTCTTTGTCGCTACACCGTTCCGCTTATTTAGTGTGATTTTCGTTCTTTGTGCTCGCTGCGCTATCGCTGTCGTCGTGGGAAATACGACATATTAGATTTAATTAACATATCACAAGCATAAAAATCAGAATCCAATATAAATGGCATCGGTTTTAAGTTTGGTGCGGTCCAGGATATAATAGCCCCTCGGTCGTTTGTTCCACTGGCAAACAACCTGCTCCCCACCCGCACTCCAAATTGCGGCCCCCCCGACTATACCGAGATTGATAGCTTTGGACTTGCTCGTATTTAAAGAAAGTAACAGGGGGATATTGACATCGCGCATCCGGATATCCTGTTCAAAATCGGGTTCCTGGTATTTCTGTACCACTGAACTGTAAATAGCTTCCACCTGAAAACCTACATGTTTTGAGAAATTAATGCCCAGGAAGATGCCTTCACCAAAATCATAGGTAGCCTCTCCCTGGATAGTTGCTCCAGATAAGGTCTTTAAGTTTAAATTGGAAAGAGTAGGCATATACCGGAAACCAAATTCAACGGATTGCTTGAAACCCTGTAAAACCAGGATCAATCCCAACATGGTGGCCAGAATATTTTTTTTAAAATTTTTCCTACTGTCGATTTTTTATTCAAAGTTGGAAAGCCATGTTTTATACTCTTTTACACGATCCACTTTAAAATTTATATTTTAGAAATAAAGCCGGGATACTCCAAAGGGCTGAAATGATTCAGACCTATACGGAGATGATTTTTTCAGGGTTTAAGCAAATATAGTTGCTGTGGGAAAATAGCCCTGCTTAACCGGAAGTGGTAATAATGTAAAGTTTTATAGGAATTGTGTAACGGAACTAAGCGCTGAATAAAACATCTTTACATTCTAATATTACAAACTAAAAAAACAAAAAATGGGAAATTTGCTTTATATCATTGCTGTCATACTCATAATCGGATGGCTTATCGGATTTGTGGGCTACAATGCAGGTGGGATGATTCATGTTTTATTGGTCATCGCGCTGATCGCTGTCGTTTTGCGAGTTATCCAAGGTAAGAAAGTACTTTAACAATACAAATTTACATATAGTCCCTGCAATCGGCGCCCGGTCGCCTTTGCGAACAGTCCTTATTATGGATCATTGAGATACCGGAACCTTTAAAGTTCCGGTATTTTTTATCAGCATAACCTAAATAATTTATGAAAACGATTGGAATAATTCTAATAGCAATAGGCCTCATCGGCACCATTTATACCGGATTCAACTATGTCACGAAAGAAAAAGTTGTCGATATCGGAAGCATTGAAATATCAGCGAATAAAAAACATGGGCTCCGATGGTCACCCATTATGGGGATCGTCTTTATCGCCGTAGGAGCCGGGTTTTACCTGATAGGCTCTAAAAAAAGACTGGCCTAGCCAGACATTAAATCGTTTTCCGGAAAATCCATCCGGCATGGTTTGGTCTAAACAAAGATCGGCACTGCATAATAATTGGTTATTATCTGGTCCAATGACTGCGTTTGGATTTACTTAAATTTACCTGATGTTACCTTTTTATAAAATAATACAAGGAATTCATTGGGTAAAACTTACTCTGGGTTGGATCTCTTCCAGCTCAATTTGCCTTATTTTAATTTTCTTGTCCTTTGACAAATTATACAGCCAGACCAGGTCGGATTCGCTGCTGATTGATAACCATCAACGCACATTTCGTTATACGTTTCCTGTACTTCCGGGTTCCAGTCTGGTATTTGTCCTTCATGGATCAGGGGGTAGTGGCGAGGATATGATGAGCAGAACTCCGGGTTTACTCCAAGCCGCAAAAACAGAAAAAGTGGTTTTTGTTTACCCCGATGGCTATAAAAAATATTGGAACGAATGCCGCAAAGAAGCAAGTTCATTAGCCAACCTGGAGAACATTGATGAAAATGCCTTCTTTGGTCAAATGATAGAATATTTCAAAAAGCGATATCAAACCGATCCCTCCAGGGTATTTTCAGTGGGTACATCTGGTGGCGGCCATATGAGTTATAAACTAGCCCTGACCATGCCCCAAAAATTAACTGCCATCACGGCTATTATTGCAAACCTGCCGGATACCGAAAACCTGGACTGCATGGAATCCAGGATAGCATTGCCTGTGATGATTGTCAACGGGACCGCTGATCCTCTGAATCGGTATGAAGGTGGAATAATGCAATCCGGAAACTTCAGAATGGGAAAAGTCAGATCAACCGATCAAACATTTAGGTATTGGGCAGAATTAGCCGGTTATGCCGGCCCTCCGATCAAAAGCCTGGTGGAGGATACTGACCCTTCAGACCAAAAGACGATTGAACGATATACCTATCGGGAGCACAACAAACCTGAAATCGTTCTATTAAAAGTCATAGGGGGCAAACACGACTATCCGAATGATATCGATGTACACCTTGAAGCCTGGGCCTTTTTTAAAAGGCAAATCCGGTAAATTTAAACTTGCCGTATAAAAGCCTCCCTGGGCCCCAGGACTAAGGTGAACAAAGGGCAAGACCTGATAATTGCCCGGGATTGGCTAAACAACTGATTATTTTTTACATTAACTTAGATTAAATTTAAAAATAACACTATGGTCTCTAAATCAATGCAGGAAGCACTCAACAATCAAGTGCAAATGGAAGCAGAATCTTCACAAGCTTATCTGGCTATGGCTTCCTGGGCCGAGATCCAGCCCGGCCTTTCCGGAATCACGGATTTTTTTTACCAACAATCTGATGAAGAAAGACTTCACATGTTAAAATTGATTCGCTTTATCAATGAGCGTGGAGGTTTCGCCCTGATCCCTGCCCTCCCCCAACCAATGGTAATG
>JAWXBI010000241.1:0-17144 GCA_034439915.1 Saprospiraceae bacterium
CATTGACGCTAATAAGCACTCGGGAAGTAGTTCAGCCCGGTAGAATGCCTGCTTTGGGAGCAGGAGGCCGCAGGTTCGAATCCTGTCTTCCCGACTGATTGTGAACGGGTTATGAAGAGTTTCATTTCCCGTTTTTTTTTGCAAGCAAAATTGCAAGCTACTGGGTGTATTTACTCTTAAAAAGACAAAAAATGACAAAGCCAAAATTCCTTCAAGATCTAAATTTCCATTTCAGTCCAAGTCCGAATTGTACATCACGCACTGGGGATGAATGTCATTATGTGACAGAATCAAAAGTTCTTGGGCATACTTATTTTATAAACGTTGCACATAGTCCCAGCGCCAATACTTTTAAGTTAATCCTCTTTAGTATGTCAGGTGATGGATCTGATAAAGAAACCTTTAATTTTTCAAGCAACGAAGAAACTGCAGCCTATTTTTGTACTCGATTTGATTTTAGATGTAAATAGCTGCATCGGTTCAATTTCTTGAGAAAAGCAGCATGTTTTTCCGCCGTCTGCCGTTCCGGTTCGCCCTCCCCTTTTTTCGCCTACCGGGGAGTACTGGAGTACTCAAAAAACTCGTGACATACTTGTAATATATTTATCGCAGTTTTATGGCTTAATTGCATCCATTCTAAGCCCAGGCAATAAAGAATGGATTCAACAGATTTTCTTTATTATAGGTCAGAGGTTCATTGGTCTCCGTATCAATTACCCGGATACCGAGTTCGATCAGCAAGGC
The DNA here is from genome assembly GCA_034439915.1 of Saprospiraceae bacterium. Taxonomy (GTDB): domain Bacteria; phylum Bacteroidota; class Bacteroidia; order Chitinophagales; family Saprospiraceae; genus JADJLQ01. Next base: position 745 of record JAWXBI010000241.1, read on the forward strand.
ATGAGGAGCGGCGGTATCCCATTCCATCGTGGGAGCAAAACGGGGATAGACATCGGCTTCTCCATCGGCCAATAACATAAACTTGAGGCTGCTCCCTTTCGATACCAGTACCGGATCATTGAGGCTGGCGATGAATGTCGTCGTGCGTTCATCCATATGCGAACGGGAAGCGACCACCCGCAAGCCGGAAGTATTCAGGTCAACAGGGCCTCTATTGGCAAGTTGAATCACACCATCGGCAGTTTCCCTGAACACACCCAATCCTTTGCCTCCATAATAAGTGACTCCCTCCACCGGAATACTGACTACCCCGGCAACAGGCGTATTTCGATGTATCAGTGCAATGTTTACCGTAAATTCTCCATTCTTTTTCAGGAACTCTTTGGTGCCGTCCAGGGGGTCCACCAACCAAAAATACTCCCAATCTTTCCGGACCCTATAAGGTATTGCCCGACCTTCTTCACTTAATACCGGCAAGCCCGATAGTTTGAGGGTTTCCACTATGACCTGGTGCGCATTCTTGTCCGCCAGGGTCAGAGGGGATTGATCTCCTTTGGCTTCGGTTTGAAAATCTTCGGAATGGTAAACTTCCAGGATCGCGGCACATGCTTTTTGAGCTGCCTCAAGGGCTTGTTGAATAAGTGAATTTATTTCTATTATTTCCATCATTCTTATGTTAAACCTGACTCAAATTATAGTAGAATTTACAAAAGAAACTGAGTGCTTAATTTTCTACTGGTTTGCGCTCAATCCTTTTCAACAGGAGGTCCAGCAGCGCATCCAGACAATCCTGGATACTTAACTGATCGGAGCGCAGGCTTAGATCCGGATTTTCCGGGATTTCATATGGAGAATTAATACCTGTAAAATTTGCTATTTCCCCGGCCCTTGCCCGTTTATACAGTCCTTTCACATCCCGTTGTTCGCAGACTTCAATAGGGCAGTCAACGAATATCTCTACAAATGAATCCGCACCTGCAAGCCGCCGTGCCAGTTCACGTTCTTTTTTGAAAGGAGAAATGAAAGAAACAAGGGTGATCACTCCCGTATCCAGAAAGAGCCTGGCAATTTCTCCAATGCGCCGGATATTCTCTTCCCTGCTCTTGTCGTCAAAACCAAGGTCACTGCACAGTCCGCTACGTACGATATCGCCATCGAGCAGGTAGGTGATGAATCCGCGTTGGTGGAGCCTTGCCTCCAATTGCACAGCCAGGGTTGATTTGCCGGACCCCGACAAGCCGGTGAACCAGATGACCAAAGCATTCTGACGCAGCAGATTTTCGCGGTCAAGCCGGGATACTTTGGTGCGAAAAGGAAAGATATTTTTCAAGTTAAACCAGTTGATAAAAGTAGGTAATAAATAATAAACAAGCCGCAGTATAGATTAACACAAGTGGCGTGCCCACCCTGACAAAATCCTTAAATGAATAACTACCGGGGCCGTACACCATCAGGTTGGTCTGGTAACCAATCGGGGTCATAAAACTGCCAGAAGCCGCGAATGCTATAGCCACAAAAAACGGAGTAGTGGAAATATGCAACTGCTCTGCCATGGACATGGCCACCGGGAAGGCAATGGATACGGCAGCAGCATTGGTGATCAGTGAAGTCAGCAGTATAGTAAACACAAATAAGGCGGTCAAAGCGGCAACAATCCCTAAAGACTTTCCCGATAAAATCAACCATCCTGCAACAAGATTAGCCGCCCCCGATTTTTCCAGAGCAACACCCAGCGCAAGGGAGCAGACCAGGATCATAAATAGTCCCAGGTCCAGCTCACTTTTTACGTTAGCGAGTTTGATCACACTCAGAAATACAAAAAGGGAAATGATGATGATACAGGAATAGAACAAGGGAATGACATGGAGAATCCCTAAAATCAGCAGGCAAAAAGCAATCCCTCCCAGATAGTTTAGCCATTTTGGTTTTGCTTCATTTAATATTTTTGGAATGGATAGGAAAAACAAGCTTCTGCTTGACACCAGTCCGGATTGGTTGTCTCCTGTGACCAGCAAAAGGAAGTCCCCGCCGGATAATTCGGTCTCCCCAATTTTACCGGCAACTCTTTTTCCATCGCGGTGCAGGGCGACGATCGATGCTCCATAGTTCTTCCGGAAATCAGATCGTTTGATTTTAAGTCCGATCAGGTCTGAGTTTGCCGGCACTACAGCTTCGACAAAATTGAACTGGCCTCCGGTCAACGGATGTTTACGCAATCCTATACCATTGTCGGATTTGATCAGGTGATAAATCGAATCCGTATTGCCCGAAAAGAAAAGTAAGTCACCATTTTCCAGCACCTCATCCGGGGAAACCGGTGAAATGATTTCGTCGCCCCTTACGATCTCAACCAGGAAAAGGTCACTCAGGTTTCGCAGGCCGGCGTCTTTTACCGATTTACCAATAATTTTTGAACCTGCGGATACTTCGGTCTCTACGATATATTCTTTGAGGTTTTCAGTGATGGATTCCAGATTGCCAACATGAGCCGGCAGGATTTTGAAACCGATAAAATACAGATAGACGATGCCGGTCACTGTGACAATCAGGCCCAGAAAGAAAAAATCTTCGAAGGTCAGCATCGTCAGTTCATAATCCTGAATCAATCCGTTAAGCAACAGGCTGGTTGAGGTCCCGATGACCGTAATCATGCCTCCCAGGATGGTGGCAAACGAAAGCGGGATCAGGAATTTAGAAGCCGGATTTCCGGTCCGTTTAGCCCAATCCTGAACATAGGGGATCATAAATGCGACTACCGGGGTATTATTAAAGAATGCGGATATCGAAGAGACAAAAATCATCATCCGGAGCATAAATCGCCTGGCGGTCATCTTTTCACTGAATATCCAGGCAAAAAGTCCCGGGCCGAAAATAGAGCGGATGCCCGAGGTGACGATGATGAGCAGGAATATGATTATGATTTGTTGGTTAGACAAGCCTCTCAGCAGTTCGCTTGGGGAGATGACACCTCCAAGGAGTAAGGCGACGGCAGAAATAAAAAATGTCAGCGCGGGATTAAATAGCTCTTTATACAATGCGTATACAAGGAAGATCACTACAGCCAATGTGAATATCTGTTCAAAATCCATTTAACCGTAGACTTTTGAGGTGGTTTTCCAAATAGATGATATCATCTTAATATTTTGGTTTGGGAGTCTGCTCCGGATTTTGAAAAAAAACCATGGTATTTTTTAATATCATTTATTGAACAACCGATCTTCCGATTTTACTGAAGTTGAAAACCAGGAAGGTTAAAGACAGGAGTAAAAGTAAACCAGCGGCGATCAGAAAGGTGGAAGAGAGGGATAATACGTTCAATACCGGAAAAATAATGATGGGCGAAAGGAATTGTCCCAGAAACCAGAATGTGGTCAGTTTACCGATTTCCTTTCCCCTGATTTGGGGGGGTACAATTTTCATCACCCACATATTGGTATTGGGGATCATCATACCCATACCCAGTCCGGACAGCATCATAGCCAGCACAACCAATATAAAATTGTCTGCAAACGAAATGCACGCATATCCTGCAGCCATCAAAAAGTATCCGAAAGAAAAAATGGTCAGAAAACTAAACCGGCCTTTTAATTTAAAATACGAAAAAGAGGATATAGCTGAAAAAGCAGTACTCATGGCTATCGCGGCTCCGATCAAAGCGTTCTTTTCAACACCGATGGCTTTAAGATAAAACGGTATCTGTACCGGTATTAAAAAGAAAATGATCCACATGATCATGGTATTGAAAAATAAAATCCAAATGAGGGATGGCGCCTTGATATTTGCCACTTCGTCCTGCCTTTTTTGTATGACCGCAGGTTCTTTAAGATAAAGAATACTGAGTGGAAGCACCACCAGGGAAAATAAATAGATAAGAAATGGATACCGCCAGCCAAAGTCAGCCAGGATACCCCCGAGACCAATGAATAAAATGCCCCCAAGCGACATAAATGCAATCTGTATACCTACAAATTTCTGCCGCACCTCTCCTTCAAAATAATCGGCGATTAAAGTGATCACGATGGTCATGGACATGCCCACGGAGATACCAAGCACTGCCCTGGAAAACAGGATAGCATACAAGTTGCCAAGAATATATCCACTGGCGCCAGCTAGGGCATATACAAGGAGGGCCAGCCAAAGAATTTTCAAACGGCCATACCGGTCTATAAGGCGTCCGGTGATCGGGGAAAACATCGCGATCATCAGCGCTGGTAAAGTCAACACCAATTTGACCAGAAAGTCTGCATTTTCAACCTCCTGAAATTCCACGGCCATCAGAGGCAATGCAGGAGAAATGGTAATGACAGACATAATCGTCAGACTGCTTACCAGAAGCAGGGTAAGCTTTAATTTCCAGTTATTGGTTTCCATGCAAATTGGATTAACTTCCCGACCGGGAGGTCTGCCTCGTTTTGAAATTTCAGATTAATAAATTCCAAGGTAGTGTTTTTGGCAAAGGATGTCATATATCCTTAATAGTTTCTTTCAAGCCAATAAAAAATCAGCTATGTTTGGTTACCGGTTACGATTGACCAGCCTGATTTGGAAATTAATGAAATATCCGGTATTACGATCATCAAATAGACCCCGTCAATGAAAATTATTTGTCTGGCATTTATTATCCTGGTTTCTTTCCATTCCTGCCGGCAAGCGCAGCATAAAGGACCTAATATCGTATTGATCATGGCAGATGATTTGGGCTATTCCGATCTGGGCTGTTATGGAAGTGAAATATCTACACCAAATATTGATGCACTCGCTCAGCATGGTTGGCTATTTACCGGATTTTATACGGCAGCTACCTGTTCCCCGACCAGGGCTATGCTACTCACCGGAACGGACAACCATATTGCAGGCTTGGGGAATATGGCGGAGCGGGCAAATACTATAGATGCCCAAAGAGGACAGCCCGGGTATGAAGGATTTCTCAATCATAAAGTGGTATCCGTAGCACAACTATTGAAGGACCAGGGATATCACACTTATATCGCCGGAAAATGGCATCTCGGCCTGACCCCTGAACAGAGTCCGTCCACTAAAGGATTCGAAAGGTCTTTTGCTCTGCTTGACGCCTATGCCAATCACTTCTCACCCGATGTCCGGGTCAATCCTTTTTGGGAAGATGATCATTTTTCCGATTATCCTGATGGCAAATTCTCGACAGATCTTTATACCGATAAATTAATGGGATTTATTGAGGAGGACCGGAAGGACAATAAACCTTTTTTCCTCTATGCCGCCTACACTGCCCCGCATTGGCCGCTGCAGGCGCCTGCCGCAGATATAGATAAGTATAAGGGGCAATATGATATTGGATATGACAGTCTCCGGATCAGGCGATTCGAGGCTTTAAAACAGAAAGGCATCATTGGGAAGGACACCAGATTGCCGGAACTCCCTGCCGTGAAAGGGGAATTGTATACGATCTCCGAACGACCATTACTTCGATGGACTTCCCTGAACAAAGAGGAACAAAGAATTGAATCAAGGAAAATGGAAATCTATGCGGGCATGGTAGATAACCTTGATTATAATATCGGCAGGTTAATTCAATATTTAAAGGAAATCGGGGAATATGACAATACCTTTTTTGTTTTCCTTTCCGATAATGGTCCGGATATTTTTGAGTTGAATGAAACACCGGACCATCAGGATCCCTATCCTTATATGGGCAAAGCCAATTCTTTCGTGGCTTACGGACCCCAGTGGGCACATGCGTCCAGTGCGGTCAACAGGTTATATAAAGGATATTCTGCTGAAGGTGGCATACATTGTCCGATGATCATAAAAACCCCCTTCCAGGATGCCGGCGCTGGGATTGTACCTGCGTTCGCTTCTGTGATGGATCTGGCCCCAACCTTTCTGGACCTGGCTGGAGGTAGTTATCCTGCAAGGTATAAGGGCCGGGATTTGGCTCCTTACCAGGGAGTATCATTGCTGCCATTGCTGACTGAACAAAAAGACCATATTCATGATGAAAATTATGTGATGGGATGGGAATTATTTGGCAGGGCTGCCCTCCGGAAAGGAAAGTGGAAGATTTGCAAAATAGAGCCACCATTTGGAAAGGGTATTTTTGAGTTGTTTGACCTGGAAGCAGACCCTACGGAATCCCATGATCTATCCAGGGAAGTACCGGAAAAATATGATGAGTTGCTTATACATTGGGATGCTTACGTGAAAGATAATGGAGTCATTTGGTCAGACCGGTAAATAATTGGTGAAGAAGGGGAATGGTTTGTTTCGACAGTGAAGTGGCAGGAATTTATTTTTTCTCTTCCTTATACCCTTCTGGCTGCGGATCCAATGGATTTAATGTTCTGCCTTTTACGGCAGGATGATCGATCGGGATATGTGTGGCCAGGAAAGTGGCATATACAAAAGGACCAATAGGTTGAGGAGCTGTCCCGTCCTTCATTTTTACATATCCGGCAAAGGGTGTCCAGTATTCCCAAACAATTTTTCCTTGAGGGCTTACTTCTAGATACCTTCCCTTGGGGCCAACCGTGACAAACGTATTGCCATTGGCCATCCTGTGGGATCCGGAAATAAAAGGTGCAAAACCAGCCATCGTATCGGCATCCACATATTTCCAGTGCGGCTCCTCCGGACCAAATTTGCCATTTGCTGCTAAATCATAACCGGTTTCTGTCAAAGGTGAAATCAATTCAAATACGGCAGAATGAGGACGTGTTGAATTTGGCACATTGTTATTAAAGAGCATAAGATGTCCACCGCCGGGAAATCCCTGGGGTATCCATCTAACATCATGTTGGCCTCCAATTTTATAATCTGTTGAATCCCCTCTTCCATAATTTTTTGCATTGCCCCAACGGTACAGAAAATCACCTCCTTTGCCCCACCGCCCCCCGGTATGTCCAGCCGCTTCTGATGTACTGGTGCTATGGTCAATGATAAAAATCTCATCCAGGTCAGGAGAGCTAAAAACGATCTGATCCAAAGATTCATTATAATCAATGGCATTCACGTGGTACAGATCAGAGCCCGCATTATCAATGGTACTGTTAGTCACCGCATTATTGTTTGCCCTCCGTGTTTCCAATTCTTCTTGTGTGATTGGCTTCGGCAAAGGGGCTCCGATATTTATATCCAGGAGTCCAGGATGTTCGGAAGGAATACCATAATTATCTTTGGATTGATCATAATTTTGGACCAGGTGATCCCATATATGCCATTCCCACACGATTTCGGCATCATTTTTTCCAACCGGCTTCAATTCCACTATTTTATCCGGCCACAAGCCGGCTTTTGGAATTAATTCTGGTTTTCTTCCCGCTTTTAATGCCTCTTCGGGTGTTTTTCCCTCCCAGGCGATTACGAGAACATTTCCGTTAGGCATGATGGATACATCATGATGCGACAGATGCTCCTGGCTCGCAAATCTAAAATCCCATATCAGATCGCCGTCCCAGTTAAATTCCTGCAGCCTTCCGCCCTGGCCACCGCCCCCAAAAACGGGAGCATCTGGTTGTCTGCCTCCGCGAAAAAGATTCCCGTTTTCTTTAAGAAATATCCAGCCGGACGGGCCATATTCACTTTCCCATGTATGCACTACTTTGCCTTCCAGGTCTACAAGATAGGAGGTAGCGGAAAGCAAAGGTGAAAATAAAATATAGCCAGGTGTAGCTTCTGTTGTTTTGTTGATTAAGCCCCTTGGCATGCCCAGGCCACCGGTGTTTGGACCCGGGGTCTGATCCTGAGGCGTTTTATTGCCAGGATTTTTGCAAGCTATAAAGAAAATTGTTGAATAAATAAAAAACCATGCATAGACTAAAAAATTCATATATAAAATTAAATGATCAGGTGAATTGTATTTTTTTTCAATAGTACTGTTTGAATTACATCTTTGTTTCCTCTTTTGGCGGAGGAGGCAGTACAAATACCTTGGGTTGAGGATTCAAAGGCACCAGGTTACGACCGGCCAGACCGGGATGATCAGCGGGTATAAACGTAGCCCGGAATTCAATAAAAGTCAATGGCATCACAGGAATAGGATCGCCGTTGGGCTTGCGGATATCTCCCCTGAAAGGCGATAAGTATTCCCACACTATTTTACCCTCGGGAGTGACTTCAAAAAACCGGCCACGCGCCCCTTCATTTATAAAGGTATTGCCATTGGGCATGCGATGCGCTCCGGAAATGAAGCTGCTGTAAAAAGAAAGGGTATCTTCGGCAATGTACTTCCATACCGGATGCTCAGGGCCATAAGGTTTATCCTTTTCAAGAATGTACTTACCTGTTTGGTCAATTGGGGGATTTAATTCAATCACCGATGAATAATTCGTACTGTCACTGTTTGTAATTCCCGGAATATCATTATTAAAAATGGTCAGGTTTCCTGCGCCGGGCGCCCCTTCCTCAATCCAACGTACATCATGTTGTCCGAATAATTGTTGGTCGGTAGAATCTCCCCGCTGGCAGTTTTGGGGATTACCCCATCGATAGAGAAAATCCCCTCCCTTGCCCATACGTCCACCGGCATGACCGGCTGCCTCCCTTGTGGTGGTACTATGGTCAATTATAAAGATCTCGTGAAGATTCGGTGAACTAATGACAATCTGATCCAGGCCCGGATGGTATTTGATCGCATTGAAATGATACACATCGGATCCCCGATTGTCGGCTGTTTGATTTCTCCATGGCCTGCCGCTAGCCTGTAAAATGTCCATACTGTCCTGGGTGATGGTTGGTGGAAGGGGCTCCCCTGCATTGATATCCAGCAGTTCCGGATGATCATAGGGCTTTCCATAATTTACCTTTTTCGAATCATAGTCCTGGACGAGGTGATCCCATATATGCCACTCCCACACGATCTTACCTCCCCGTTTGCCCTGTGGTTCTATTTCTACAATTTTATCGGGCCAGAGGCCTGCTTTTGGAATCAATTCCGGTTTGCGTCCTGCGGCCAGCGCTTCTTCTGCTGTCCTGGCTTCCCAGGCAATGGCGAGAATATGTCCATTGGGCATTACCGTAAAATCATGATGAGCATGATGGTCTTCATTGGCGTATTCAAAGTCCCAAATTATTTTATGGTCCCAGGATATTTTCTGGATCCTTCCCGATTCCCCACCGCCTGCAAATACAGGAAAATCCGGATCGTGTGCATTTTGTACCAGGGAGCCGTCATTTTGTAAATAAGCTCCCATCACCCCATAATTGCTTTTCCATGCTTTTACTATTTCACCTTTGCGATTCACGAGATAAGTGAAAGGGGAATTTTGAACTACAAACATGACATATCCATCGGCCAGGCCTTCGGTGCTTTTGGTCAGGCCCCGGGGAACACCCAAGCCAAACATATTCCTGTCTTTGTTTGCTTGGTTTTCAGGCTCTTTTTTGTTTTCTACTTTGCAGGAGCCCAGGATAAATAAGACCAGGAGCAATGAAAGTAAAATCTTACTATTTTTCATAATTTATTTGATGAGTTGTTTTCCTCTATTTTTTGAAAATTTATTGAAAAAAACCGTGAGGGAGGCTAAATCTAAGTCAAAAAAATTAGCTGCGCGAATATAGTTTATGTCCGGGCGTACGACAAATCGCACAAATCGATTTTAGTACTTATGCCGCCTTTTTAATAAGGTTAGTAATAACGGACCAGTTATCCCCTTTCTTGTAACAGCGAGGATTTGCTATGGCTTTTGCACCCACTTTGGACCATCTTTGTCCTGAAAGTTTCATTCTATGCTGAATCACTTTTCGATGAGATGATTCAAGTGGACCAGATCCAATTAGCAATCTCTTTTACCGGTATGTTTTATATTCCATTCTATCTTCCTGAGTTTCGTAATTTTGTATTACTTTTTGCTTCTTCTTATTTGCCTCTTTATTTCTACTTCTTATTCCTTTGAGTTCATCTATCACTTCATGTACCTGATTTTCCAATAATCTATTTTTTTGTTTTTCTATCCATTCTTCTCTTTTTTCTTTCAATGAAAATAGTAAAAATGCAAATTCACATAATTTTTCGAGAGCATGATAAAAGTCCAATATTTGTATGGCACCTGGGTAATTATCTTCTACCCAATTCCATATCCATTTTGCCCCATCCCCTATAACTAACTAAGTGTTTTGTAGCGGTTAAAAAGCGTTCTAATTTCAAAAAAAAGTCTTTCCTCCTACCTAAGTGGCTTACAAAAATGGATTTTAAAATAATTGACTTAGTAGGCTGAATATCAATATGATGGCTTTCCGTACATATCCTACCTAATTTTATTTCTTTCCACCCTTTGTCTCTTGTCAACAGCATCGACCCATCAAACATCGAGTAGGTATATTCGGACTCTTCTTTGGTGATAAGCTTGGGTATGACTTCTTCACAATTGGCTTTAATAAGTGGGTCTAATACTTTTCCATAATGCTCACTGACTCTCTTGATTTGATTATCACTTACGTCTATTTGAAGTAGTTCTTTGAAGGTCTCAGACCCTTCTTCAAATACTTCTTTTTGACCAATCAAACACATTAGATGTTGCAACCTCGCTGTAATCCCAAAATCACTATTCACCGGTGCCAAAACATGTGTTTTACTTACTTCAATCTTTCCAAAACACGAATGGAGTTTTTTTTTAAAATTCCTGCTTCGAGGCAGATCACCCATACTCTTTTGGAGAACTACCTGGCCTACTCATTGAATAATTTTGGTATAAGCCGTTTCATAGTCATACCCATTCGTAAAACTACTTTCGGTTTCTAGTCATATTTCTAATTCATCTTTAAAACTGTTTAGGATGGCTGCTTTGATTTGATTTTTAGCCATATATGGGGGTTTGTTTGGCTAATTTACAAATTTCTGTGCAATTTGTCGTGCGCCCTTTATGTCCGGAACATCGCTGAAGTGATTTAAATGGTATTATATTCACGCCCCTAACTTCAATTAACCTAATTTAATTATGTCCATAAAAATTATAGGTGCCGGATGGCCAAGGACCGGAACCAATACGCTTAAACAATCCCTGGAAATGCTGGGTTATTCAAAAACCTATCATATGAAGGAACTCCTGGTACATCCGGAAAATCTTCATTATTGGGCTACACTGAAGGAAACCGGCACCACCAATTGGGACGATTTGTATAACGGTTACCAGGCATCTGTAGACTTCCCCTGCTGTCCCTGGTATAAAGAACATTTGAAACGATATCCGGAAGCAAAAGTAATTTTAACCGTCAGGCCATTTGAAAATTGGTATAACAGTATTTTCAGCACCATTTGGAAAGCAGGACCCCAGACGGTATTGGAAAAAATAAAGATGATGAGCAAATTATTGTTTAATCCCCGACTCCGTTCCGTCATTAAATGTGTAAAATTTGCAAAATCATCCATTTTCGGAGGGTTGCTTCAGGGAAAATTTGAAGACAAAGCCGCTACCGAAAATTTGTTTAATAAACATATCGAAGACGTCAGGGCTTTTGTTCCTGCTGAGCAATTACTCATTTTTGATATCAGTGAGGGCTGGGAACCTCTGTGTAAATTTCTTGGAGCGGCTGTGCCCAGCGAACCCATACCACACCTGAATAAAAAGGAAAATTTCAAGGAAATGTTGGTTGAACTCATGAAAGGGAAAATGGTGTAATTCCTTTTTAGATTAAGGCTGCCTTATCATGAACTCATTCGGTGAAGTGTAGATTACATAGAAGGACCTAAAACTTCATTCCATAAAATCCAGAAACTGACAAAAAACCGTTTAAACGGTTTTTTAATCTGTCTTCAGGGGAAATCACATTTGTACATCCACCGGAAAACAGGGATGTGTTGCATAACACCTCTTTATTCTTCCATATTCCTAACTTCTACCACTTTATTTTTTAAGGAATTTCACCATTAATAATTTGATACTTAACTTTAGGAATGAACTTTATCCTTCATTTTATTGACCTTACAAATGATCGAATATGAAATATAGTATAAGCCTCTTTTTGATCCTCTTCCAGGTTGGCATAGCCGGCCAAAACCAGTTCATCGAAAAACTTCAAAAAGAAATCAGTGAGACCCAGGGCCCTGACCAGGTGGATAAATATCTCCAACTCGCCCAGGCCTATTAGGATCAGGGAGATTATCCTCATGCCATTGCTACAGGTCACAAAGTCATGGAACTTGCCCCTATCCTGGCCATGCAAAAACATTTTCAGACAGCCCAAAACCTGGTCATTCATTGCGAACAGGTCTCCGCGCTGGAACGCAGCAAGGGTAAAAGTGATGAGATGGGTACCATGGCTATAGCCTTTCAGCTAGCTGATCTTTATTTTAAGAACGGTGAATACGAAAAAGCAGGCCAACTGGCTGCCGAGTCTTATAAATATGCTTACCAATTTGACAATAAATCCTTTATGGCTACGGCCTTAAACCGGGAAGCCAGAGCCACATTGAAAAAGGAAAATCCCACCAAGGATGACCGGGAAGAAGCCAGAAAGAAATTGAGGTCGAGCATGCATATCCTCAACGAGCATAAAGTAATCAATCCCATGCTGAAAAATGATAACCTGACCTTTCTCGAAGAATTTGGAAAAAATTTCGTCAATGCCGCAGAATTCACCCAGGTAAATGAATCCGTAAAAACAATAATGGATTCTGTCAATATACACCTGCGAAAATGGACTTCCGAGGAAATGAAACATAAACCCTATGGCAGAAAGGATTCGTCCAGGCAGTTCATGGTCATTGTTGGCCACCCTGATTCGATAAAAGGAGAAGATTTTTATGAAAAACTGCTAGTAATGAAACAAAACAGATTGGCAAGAGATCTGATGGCCCCCAGACCCCCGCCTTCCGGGCCGGATGCACAACGTATGGTACAGCAGGTCACCAATGAAGTCAAAGAAATATGGCCCAGCGAATTTAAGGTGATCCAATCTGATTTTGAAAAAACTGAAACCCGTATCGGGAAACTGGCACCGAGCGATGTCAAAAAAGAACTGCTCCAGGCCACCTATAAAAACAAATACGACTCCCTGATGCACCTGCATATCCTGGATTCCATCAACCTTGAAAAACAGGAGTTATCCATCCGTCAACACGAAGCCGAAATGGAAAAGCAAAAAGCACGGCGTTCTTATATGATGACAGGCTCAGGCAGCACCCTTCTATTGTCTCTGTTTTTGTTGGTGGGTTTTACCCGCCAAAAAAAGCATAATCGGGTCCTCTCCCTCAAAAACGTGGAAATCAAAATGGAACAAGAACGTTCTGAAGAATTGTTGCTCAATATCCTCCCGGCACAAGTGGCAGATGAACTCAAACAGTACGGTGAATCAAAAGCCCACCGTTACGATAATGTGAGTGTCCTGTTTAGTGATTTTATTGATTTTACCCAGATTGCGGAAAAACTTTCCCCCGAAATCCTGGTCAAGGAACTGGACTATTGTTTTAAAGCTTTCGACCGAATCATCCACAAACATGATTTAGAAAAGATAAAAACGATCGGCGATGCTTATAGGTGTGCCGGAGGATTATCTGAATCAAACAGCTCCCAGGCAGAAGAAATTGTAAAAGCTGCAATTGAAATGCAGCAGTTTTTAAAGCACTGGAAATCAGAAAAAAAAGCAAAGGGTGAGCATTATTTTGAAGCCCGCATAGGGATTCACACAGGTTCCGTAGTAGCTGGGGTGGTTGGAATGAAAAAATATGCTTACGACATCTGGGGCGATACTGTGAACATTGCATCACGCATGGAATTGAGCGGCGAACCGGGAAGGATCAATATTTCGGGAGAAACGTTTAAACAATTAAAAGGCAGTATACCCTGTTCTTATCGCGGAAAAATCAAATCCAAAAACAAAGGGGAGATCGATATGTATTATGTGGAGGAAGAGGTTTTAGGCGGAGACGCTTAAAAGAACCGGGTTTTATGCGGAGACGCTTAAAAGAACCGGGGTTTAGGCGGAGACGCCGAAAAGAACCATAAATTGCACTGCGATATGGTGACTCTTGCAAAATGGACGGTCCTGTTGTTCGGAATATTTTTCATCTGCGTTGGTTTTCTTATGCTTTTCTTTCCTAAAAAAGCAAGGGAAACCTTAAGGAAGGCCGGCAGTACAAATTTTATCAACTATGCAGAAATTACAATAAGAATGGTCCCGGCCATTGCAATGATTTTATACTCACCGTATTCAAAATATCCAGAGGTCTTTAAACTATTTGGTTGGTTTATGCTTGGAACTTCTCTGGTTTTATATTTTGTTCCCCGGAAATTACATCATCGTTTTTCTTTAAAGAGTGCAGAAATTTTAGAACCCTTGTACATTCGACTGCTTGCACCTTTTTCTTTTCTAATTGGTTCTGCCATTGTTTATGCCGTTTTCTAAAGGTTTCAGCAGCGAGTAATAATTTAAAATTTGTCGCGTCGTATCAACAAAGAACACAACCGAATCAACAAGATGAAAATTGCCATATTGACCATGGGCACACAAGGGGATGTACAACCTTTTGCCATTTTAGGGCATGCGCTTAAAAAACGGGGACATCAGGTTACCCTTTCGACTGCAAAAAATTTTGGGCCTCTGGTCAAATCCTATGACATCGATTTCCTACCTATTGACGCAGACTTCCAGGAATTTATGAATTCAGAGGAAGGAAAAAAAATGATGAAAAATCCGTTTCGGGCACGAAAGAACTCATGCATTTGGGTTTATCCAATGATCTATAATTCGATGCGAACTTTTTACAATTTATCCAAAGAAAGCGATCGGGTATTTTTCCACGTGAAGACCATGGGGGATTATTTTGCCGACCAGTTTCCTGAAAAAATGATCAAAGCAAACGTGGTCCCTGCCATAGAATTTAGGTTAACTTGACACTAGAAACAGATTATAACAGAGAGCATGACTAAACTATCACTACAAATAATACCAACTGATTTGCTGGAGCGGTACAAAGACGACTTTGATAAAAATGCAAAGAAAGGTTTTGAAGAACTTTACGACAGTGAAATAAGCATGGATACATTTAGTTTTTACACTTCGGTTGCAGCGGTATATTCATCAAAGATTGAAGGAGAAAATATTGACTTGGATTCTTTCATCAAGCACAAACGATTTGGCACAACGTGTCAGCCCGACTACACACGAAAAATTGACGACTTGTATGATGCTTATTTGTTTGCTCAAAAAACTAAACTTTCGGCTAAATCACTTGAGCATGCGCATGCACAACTCACCAAACATATTTTACAGAAAACCCAGCAAGGCAAATTCAGAAAAATAAACATGTTTGTCGTAACCAAAGACGGCAAGATTGAATATGTGGCAGCAGCACCCGACAAGTTGAAATCTGAAATGAAAAAATTTTATATCGACATGGACACCTTGCTTAAAGCCAATTTAAGTTTTGAAGAAGTTTTCTTTTTCGCTTCTTTGCTGCATTTGGTATTTGTAAAAATTCATCCGTTTGAAGATGGTAACGGCAGAACATCACGGTTGCTTGAAAAATGGTTCATTGCGCAAAAACTTGGCGATAACGCATGGTTCATTCAAAGTGAAAGAAACTATTACGACCAGCATCAGACCTATTATAACAACATCAGGCGATTGGGATTGGAGTATGATGAGTTGAATTACGCAGAAGCACTTCCGTTTTTGCAAATTTTACCCAATGCCATTAACTACAAAGGAAACGCATGAGAGGTATCATCATACATAAACACTATTGCAACATCATGAGAATCGATAGTGGTATCTGCGGTGATAGCAACAATTGGAGCAATTAGGTTGAATCGAAGGAATTACATCTTTCCTTTAAACCTCCACCACCTTTGCCAGTGCCTTATACCTGCACAAGCATTGGCCATCTTCATCTGTTCAATGGAATGGCATTCCGAATCGAATAAAGCTGGAGATGCTACTAATATACAGATACATCTCGCCCGGCTGGTAGCTACGTTGAGCCGGTTGAGGTTGTAAAGAAAAATCAAACCGGGAGGGGGATAGAAACTCCGTAGGCCGTGTCGTGCTAAGTGGGCACTATGATGAGGACGAGTTCTTCAAATTCACCGAGAGAATGATCATACATACCAGTCTATATTAGTGAAGATTTGAATAATATACTTATAACTGATCTAGACTAAAACTAAAACACTGAAACGAGAATATACACACCTCATCGGATACAGTTCCTTCTTTCTCTACAAAAGCCCTAATTTGCAAGTTCTAAAACTGTATCATGGAAGGAACTATTCAAATCCACATAGAAAAACTGCCTGAAGGTGTTTATCTGGCAACCTCAAATGACATTCAAGGGCTTGTGGCTCAAGGCCGAACAATAACTGAAACCCTCGAGATAGCCAGGGATGTGGTAAAGAAGCTATTGGAGTCCCAGACAGAAAATGCCGGTCGGGTAACTAAGCTCGGTGATAATTTTGACTATCCGCTTGTGATCGGAATCTGATATGGGG
>JAWXBI010000242.1:0-82050 GCA_034439915.1 Saprospiraceae bacterium
GGCAGCCGGATGGTCACCGGCTTCCTTTACCAATCACAGTAAGTATTATGTGATTGCCGGGGCACATACAGCCATAGCCAATGATTGTGCGGCATGCCACAAAGGGGTGTACAACGGCACGACCCCCAAGACGTGTTTTGGCTGCCATGCGACGGATTACAATGCGACAACTGACCCTAATCATAAAGTTTCGAATTTTCCGACGAACTGTGAAAGTTGCCATAGTCAAACTGCCTGGGTGCCTGCTTCATTTGACCACAATAAAACAAGGTTTCCACTCACGGGAGCTCATACTATAGTGGATTGTAACAGTTGTCACAGTAAAGGGTATACAGGTACGTCTACTAAATGTGTAGATTGTCATTTGACGGATTACAATGTGGCAGTCAATCCAAAGCATAAGACGTTAAATCTGTCTACCGATTGTGTTTCCTGTCATAGCACGGCAGCCGGATGGGCACCAGCCTCCTTTCCTGTTCACAACCAATATTATGTTTTATCAGGTGCCCATGCAACGATTGCAAATAACTGCTCTGCTTGTCATAATGGAGTATATAACGGCACGACCCCCAAGACTTGTTTTGGTTGCCATGCTACGGACTACAATTCAACCAAAAACCCAAATCATAAAACAGCAAATTTCCCGAACACGTGTGAAAGCTGCCATAGCCAAACAGCCTGGTCGCCAGCCACTTTTAATCACGACAGTCAGTATTTTCGCATTTATAGTGGTACACATAAAGGAGAATGGTCGCAATGCTCGGAATGTCATACAAGTGCGGGTAACTTTTCTGTTTTTAGCTGTACCAATTGCCATGAACACAATAACAAAACAAATGTCGATAAAGACCATAAGCAAGTGAGCGGATATTCTTACACGCCGACCTCGTGTTATAGCTGTCATAGAAATGAATAGATTATCATTGAAATACGGTCAAGGACTTGTACTTACATTTTTGGTGTTGAACAGCATCAGGAGTCAGACAGCGATGAAGTTATTGGAAGGGGTGGTCACGTTTAAGAGTTCTGTCAATGTTTATGTAAAATATCCATCCACCGAAACTATCCGTGTTGGAGATACTTTATACCATTCGAAGGACTCGTTGATACCAAGTCTCGTGGTCAGCCATATATCGTCAACATCCTGTGTGGGTAAAAATATTTCTAATAGGGTAATCAGTATATCCGATTTAATGTATGCCAAACTAAGTATCAAGTCAACGCTGGACTCTGCTAAATCTGCTGTAACCCCGAAGGCCCTGGTAAAAAACACGGAATCGTCTTCAGAGTTAAAACCAATGAACACAGAACGCACCAACTCAAAGATGCAGAAAATAAATGGACGACTTTCGATGGCTTCGTATTCAAGTTTTTCGGATAAACCTGGAAATGATGCCCATCGGCTAAGGTATACGTTGGTTCTGAATGCAAAAAACATCCAGGGCTCCGGTTGGAGCGGCGAGTCTTATATCTCTTTCAGGCACAAAGCGGGAGAATGGCAGGAAGTAAAAGACCATTTATTCAACGCACTCAAAGTATTTAATCTGGCGATGAAGTATGAATTTAATCCAAATGAACAAATTTGGTTTGGCAGAAAAATAAACCTGAATGTGTCCAATATTGGTGCTGTTGACGGTATACAATACGAGAAAAAGAGGAAAAACATGACTTATGGGGCAATCCTGGGTTCGAGGCCGGATTATACGGACTATAGCTTTAATCTAAAATTGATGCAAGCCGGCATTTTTGCGGGGCATACCCTTCGAAATAAAACCGGTGATATGTCGAGCACCCTGGCCTTTCTAGAACAAAAAAATAATTTCAAAACAGACCGGAGGTTTGCCTATTTGCAGCATTCAAACACCTTACTAAAAAAGCTGATGTTCTTCGGATCTTTTGAACTTGATCTCTATAAAAAACTGGCAGGGAAGCCGGTCAGCACATTAAGCCCTTCAAGCATATATTTATCGTTGCGGTATAAAGTAAATCAAAAACTCGCCTTTTCCACTTCTTACGATGCGTTAAAAAATGTGATCTATTACGAATCGTATAAAAATTACATTGATCAGATCATCGAACAAGAAGTTCGGCAGGGATTGCGTTTTGGAGCTGATTATACCCCATTCACAGGCGTATCCATTGGTGCAACTGCTGGTTATAGGTTTCAGTCTAATCGGGCAGATCCTTCGAAAAACGCGGACTTGTATATTTCTTTCTATCAGGTGCCCTGGTTGAATGTATCAGCCACTGTTTCGGCAACCTTACTTCAAACAGACTATTTGGATGGAACTATCCTCGGACTGAGACTGAACAAGAGTTTTAAAGACGGAAAGTGGTCCATGGAAGGCTCTTTCCGGAAAGTCAATTATGTATACAGCAGTGCTGAAGTGCCTCTGGAACAAAAAATTGGCAGCCTCAATATGACCTGCAGGTTATTGAAAAAATTATCACTTAGTGTCAATTATGAAAAGACTTTTGAAGATCAAAGAAAATATTCGTCCCTGTACTGCAACCTGATAAAAAGGTTTTAATAACATGCTCATGATCTGAAATGAAGAGTTAAAAAGCAATGATTCAACAACCAATTCTTATGATAAACAAATTAGTAATTATTCTTCTGGGCTTGATGGGCTTAATCCTGGCCTGTAAGCCGAAGCCTGCCATTATTGAGGCAGACACTGAAAATACCGTTCAGGATCCAGTCTCTGAACCCGTTTCTTCTCCTCAGGACCTTCACCAGGTGGAAGTCGTAGATATGCAAAATCTTGGAAAATACACCTATATGCACGTCCGGGAAGGGGCACGTTCATTTTGTGTCGCTATTCCATTGAATCCTGATATAAAGAAGGGCACGACCTATTATTACAGAGGGGGCCTCATCATGGCTAATCCGGAAAAATTGCAGTTTAAGGAAAAGTTTGAAACGGTTTTTATAGTGGCCAGTGTCAGCGAAAACCCCCTTTCATCAAACAGTAATTGGATGCCTGAAGGATCAGACAATAAAGCAACAAGCCAGAATGAAACCGGAGAAATAAAGGAAGTAAAAATCATACCCGCAGCCGGCGTGATCAAACTTTCAGAGTTGATTCAGAATAGATCAAAGTATGATGGCAAAATTATTAAAGTACAAGGGCAATGTGTAAAACTCAATAGAATGATAATGAATAAAAACTGGTTACACATCCAGGATAACACCGTCAATCCAAACGGTCAAAAATATGACCTCACGATTACAACTGTGGAAGATGTTCAATTAGGTGACGTCGTATTGTTTGAAGGAAAAATTGCCATCAATAAGGATTTCGGGGCAGGATATAAGTATGATATAATTCTGGAAGAAGCCAGACTCAAATAATGTCTAATTCTGTTTTTATTCAAAGCCGGTTTTAAAAAGCCGGGTAACTGTTATCAAATTTTGTTATGATCAAAAAGATTTTGGATTCCTTTTTTTCTACCAGGGCCAGCGGGATATACATACTTTTATTTGCACTCGCTATTGCTGTGGCTACCTTTATAGAGAATGATTTTGGAACCAGTGCTGCTCAAAAATTGATATTTCGGGCCTGGTGGTTTGAGGCACTATTAGCAGTATTTGGGATCAGCATTTTGGTAAACATTTTCAGGTTTAAAATGATTAAACAACGGAAATGGGCGATTTTGCTGTTCCATTTTGCGATTATTATCATCTTAATTGGTGCCGGTGTGACCCGCTATTTTGGAAGTGAAGGCCGAATGCATATCCGCGAAGGCAGCAGGTCGAATGAGATTTTATCCAATGAATCTTATCTCCGGTTTAAGGTCAAACCTCAAAATGGAAAATCTTATAGTTTTGAAGAGCCGGTCTATTTTGCCAGCATTGGAAAAAATAAATTCAAAAAAGTATATCAAATCGCCGACCAAATTATACAGGTGGGCCTTGTCCATTTTATACCTAACCCCTCAGATGTTTTAATGGACGATCCCAACGGTCCGCCGGTAATTAAAATTGTGATTTCCGGAGGAGAAGGTAGGGAAGAATATTTCTTAAAAGAAAAAGAGATTAAAAATTTGCACCATACCGTGTTTAATTTTGGTACTGAAGAACTACCCAATGCAATTAACATATTATACCAGGATCGTTCATTGTTGATTAAAGCGGCGGACAGCCTGACCCAGTTTCAAATGGCCAGTCAACGTACCGATGTACTGGCTCCCGGAGCCTATCATCCGCTTTTAGTGCGAGCACTCTACACCGCTGGTGATTTAAAATTCGTAATTGCAGATTTTAAACCAAAGGCGAAACTGGCTATTCAGTCTTCATCGGTAAAAATGAAAAATGAAAGTGTGGCGGCTTTACAATTTAAAATTGATGTTAACGGTATAAATGATCGGTTGATGGTTTACGGTAACCCGGGAGTAGAGGGCGACTACCAGTTCGCAACCGTATCGGGTACCGAAATTGGTATTTCATACGGATCTAAAAATGTCAAGATTCCATTTTATCTCCAATTGCGTGATTTTATTTTAGACCGTTACCCTGGAACGAATAGCCCATCGTCTTATGCCAGTGAAGTGTCTTTAAATGATGAAAGGAATAATTTTAAAAAAGACCACCGTATTTTCATGAACCATGTATTGGACTATGATGGGTATCGCTTTTTTCAATCTTCTTTTGACCAGGATGAACTCGGCACAGTTTTGAGTGTCAATCACGATGCCTGGGGAACCCGAATTTCCTATTTGGGTTATTTTTTATTGACGTTGGGAATGGTGTTGACTTTATTTAGCCGCAACAGCAGATTTAGAACTATATCTGAAAAATTAAAATCAATGCGAACAGAAATTAAGCCATTGCGCACAGGAATGGCTATCCTGCTGCTGACATTTGGCTATTCACATTCGACCTACGCCAATGTCAATGTGTCTATTACCGACCCTGTGGACAAAAAACATGCAAAACAATTTGGACATCTGACGGTTCAGGATCAACAGGGAAGAATGAAGCCAATGAACAGTTTGTCCAGTGAGATTTTAAGAAAACTTTCGAGGAAGGAGGAACTCTATGGACAGAATCCCGATCAGATTATTTTAGGTATGATGGCCTATCCAGAAGAGTGGGCAAAAATACCCGTTATTAAAATAGGCAATCATGAACAAATCCGAAAATTGCTGGGTATCACAGGCAATCTGGCCGCTTATAATGATTTTTTTAAGCCGGAATATGTGCTTCGGGATGCAGTGATGACAGCCTATAATCGTGAACCACGGGATAGAACGGTTGCGGATAAAGAATTGATTCGATTAGATGAAAAAGTTAATATATGCAACCTTGTTTTCTCCGGTAGATTGATGCAGTGGTTTCCGGTGCAAGATGATCCGAATCATACCTGGAGTTCTCCTGCTGATCCTTCCAATGTACATGGGGTCAATGAAGCAGGACAGTTCAAAGACAAATATTATTTACCATATTTAATTGCAGTGAGATCTGCTATGGAATCACATACCTGGAGGGAGCCGCAGTTAAAGCTGGCTGCTATTGCATCCTATCAACAAACTTACGGTCGTTCAGTATTGATTTCCACAAATAAAATCAATATGGAAATCCTGTTGAATAAAATGAATGTCTTTAGTCAGTTGAGTAAATATTATGCCCTCTTGGGATTGGTGATTTTAATCCTATTCTTTGTTACCGTATTTAACCCTTCATTTTTTGTGAAATGGCCACTCTGGTTTGCCGTGGGTTCTTTAGGTTTATGTTTTTTCTTCCATACTCTTGGATTAGGTCTGAGATGGTATGTTTCAGGAAGGGCTCCCTGGAGCAATGGATATGAATCCATGATCTATATCGCATTTACAACCGTCTTGTCCGGACTCCTTTTTTCAAGGAAGTCATTAGGAGGATTGGCTGCCACATCAATACTGGCCTCTACGATATTGATGGTCGCGGGTCTCAGCTGGATGGACCCTGAAATTACCCCATTGGTGCCGGTACTGAAATCCTATTGGTTGACAATCCACGTTTCAATGGAAGCCGGAAGTTATGGATTCCTTACGCTGGGCGCATTGATTGGAGTACTCAACCTGGTTTTAATGATTTTTTCATCACCGGCAAATAAGGAACGGATCAACCGAACAATAAATGAACTGACCCTTACCAGTGAAATGACACTGATTGCGGGTTTATTCATCATCAGCATTGGTACCTATCTTGGGGGTGTATGGGCCAACGAATCCTGGGGACGATACTGGGGTTGGGATGCCAAGGAAACCTGGGCTTTGGTCACTATTCTGGTATATGCATTCATTCTCCACATGCGATTTATCCCTGGATTGCGCGGTGCATATGCATTTAATGTGGCATCCCTTTTTGGTTTTGCCTCCGTCATGATGACATATTTCGGAGTAAATTATTATTTGTCTGGGTTGCATTCCTATGCCGCTGGTGATCCAGTGCCCATTCCATCTTTTGTGTATTATACCGTATCCGGCCTGGTCCTGACCAGTTTGTTGGCTCTATGGAAATATAGGAAATTGAACAAGCCGGCTTAATGAGAGAATAAGAATAATGCATACCACTTTGAATTTTGGTTGTGCCTAAAAGTGATGAAGGATGACTTAACACCAAATATGATCGGTCATGTAAAAATTTCTATACCGGTTTTAAAGCCTTTAATATTTGCCCTATTCGGTTTACTGCCCTTTACTTCGACAGGACAATCTGTTTTATTTACGGATCAGTCAAACGGCATTTACGAGTATAACCCGCTGAATTGTGAGACGCGATCGCTGTATACTCCGGATATACCTGAGAAATTCCGGGATCTCACCTTCGATGTGGCCGGTAATCTGTATTTGTTGACCCTGGGTGGAAAATTGTTTGTTATTGATCAACAGACCAAATCGGCAAAACTTATTCATTCTTTTTTAAATCTTCAGAATTTTACCGGCATTTGCTGCAGCAAATCCAATATATTTTATGTAACCGGATCAGAGGGCTTTGTATATAATTACGACCTGCTAAATCAAACCGAAAACTATCTGGGAGACCTGGGATTTACCCCTTCGGGTGGGATAGTATTTCAAGATGATCGGTTATTTATATCGGTGTTGAATAAACAAATTATTGAAATTGATCCAGCTGATTTTAAACTCAATAAGGTGCATAAATTAAATGTGACCCAGGAAATACTCTCCTTGTTCAATGCCCCTTCCTCCCGGAGTAATTGTGGAAATATTGCCGTATTTGCTGCGACACAAGATGGAAATATCCTTGCACTGGATTTAAATCAGTATTCCACCAAAGTCTTTTGTAATCTAAAGGTTTTTTTCGGAGGATCTGCCAGTACCTATGATTTTCTTGCCGATCCATCCCTGAAGATCGGGACCTATGAAACCGAACCTTCAGATTGCGATCAATCAACCGGTAAAATAGTTATTCATGTTACAGGGGGGACCGGAAATATCAGTTATTCAGCCGATGGAATTCATTTTCAGGAGGATAGTCTGTTTAATCGGTTAACCCCGGGGAGATATTCATTTTTTATAAAGGATAAAAACAACTGTCCGGATTCTATCTTGATCCAGGTGGTGCAGAAAGAGGGACCGTCAATCCACGATGTGCAAGTTGAGCCGGCAGGATGTGCGGTCAATGGGAAAATTTCTGTATCGGCATCTTCGGTATCTGGTACTTTGCAATATGCTTTGGATCACGGGCTATTTCAAAAAGACAGGGTTTTTGAAGAAGTGCCTGTGGGTAAACATATTGCCACGGTGAAGGATAACAATGGGTGCACGGATACGATGGAAGTAATCCTTCAAAAGCCAGAAACCTTTAAAATTGAAGAGGTGATCAGCCTACCTTCTACCTGTGATTTAAAGAATGGCCGTATAAAGATCGTTGTCCGGTCAAAACAATCTGTCCGTTACACATTGGATGGTCAGTCCGATCAGGTCAATGGTGAATTTTCCGGGTTGGAACAGGGATGGCACCAGGTATCCATACAATCGGAAAATGGTTGTTTTAAAGATACTTCAATTGCAGTGGGCATCGCCCCTTGCCCGGTATTTATCCCGAATGTATTCACCCCCAACCAGGACAATAAAAATGAAACTTTTCAAGTTTTTTCTGCCAATGGTCAGGACATACAGGTAAAAAGTTATAAAGTGTTCGGAAGGTGGGGTCAAATCATCTATCAGGCAAAAGATTTCCCGATCCAATCGTTAGGATTTTGGTGGGACGGTACCCAAGGCAGCCACTACCTGGAATCAGGAGTTTATGGGTACGAAATAGATTTGGAATTCGCCAATAAAATTATACAAACCTACAGGGGTACCATTACTTTAATTAAATAAAGCAAGTCGAAATAAAGCCAGGCCTGGTTAGTCTTCTCCTCCGCCAAAATTAATATCCATGTCTTCAAGCGGTGCTTCAGCAGTCTCTTCTCCATCTTCATCTTCAAAATCCTTGGAGGTTTTGGATTTAGATTTTTTCACTCCGGCTTTTTTAAGTTGTTTGCCTTCCACAGACCGTCTGATCACCCGTTCATCCGGACTGACTTGGTTGATGTCCGGAACCATTGAAGCTTGTTCTATGTGTTTGGCTTCAATGCTTTTGGTAGCATGGGGTACCAGAAGCAGCCTTTTTTTATCAATCAGATTACCCGTTACCGTACAAATGCCATAAGTTTTGTTTTCAATGCGTACCAGGGCATTTTCCAGGTTTTGAATGAATTGACGCTGGCGGATAGCCATATTATTCAGCAATTCCACTTCTGAATGTATACTGCTGTCATCAAACCAATCACTTCCCTGAATATCTGCATTGTTTTCGTTCATTTCAACGATTTGTTCCTGCAGGTAATTAAGTTCATGTCGGGAAGTTTGTAATTTTTCATCGACAATTACTTTAAACTCGGCCAGTTCCTTATCAGAATAGCGCCCTTTGCCATTATTCTTTGGCGGTTGGTTGGTTACTTGAGATTCTTTAGTCACTAATTTCTTATTTTGATGATTTACAATTATGGGAGTGGCTGGCTTTTCGACTTCAAGCTTTTGAATTGGGGTTTGTGAAGAAGTGTTTTTTATAACCGCTGCTTTTGCTGGTACTTTGGTTGGCGCTGCTTTTACGGGTTTGGTTACTGTGGATTTTAATTCAACTGCAGGTTTGACACTCTTAGCCTTAGCTTTCGCAGGCGCAGTATTTTTTACAGCGGTACTTTTTTTTGGCACAGCGGTTTTAGCGATTTTTAACCCTTTTTTTGTAGCGGCAGGTAGTTTGGATTTTGTTGCCATAAGTCATTGAATTACAGTAGATAAAAAATATTATTTTTATTCATTGAACCTAAATTCAGGGCGCAAATATACGGTTTATTTGTTTTCCTGATTACAAATTCAAAGGCCATAATATTTAGTTAATAATGTTTAACCCAACCTCCGATGAGGCATCGGTTTAATGGATCAGGCAATTAAACCAAATTTGAAGCAAAGAGTTCATAAATCAGGTATAGGGTATTAACAGCGTATCAGATAATGGTACATTTGCCTTATGCCTGAAATGATCCATTTACATTGTCATACTCAGTATTCTTTGCTGGATGGAGCTTGCGATATTGCCAGTCTGATGGATAAAGTAAAAGCAGATGGCCAGCAGGGAATAGCTATCACGGACCACGGCAATATGTTTGGAGTTTTTAATTTTGTTAACGAAGCCACAACCCGTGGAATCAAAGCGATTGTAGGCTGTGAATTCTATCTGGTGGAGGATAGGCACAAACAGAGCTTTTCAAAGATTAAAGGGGAAAAAGATGAACGTTACCATCAATTGTTGCTTGCTAAAAACCAACAGGGGTACCTTAATATTTCAAAGCTGTGTTCGTTAGGATACATTCAGGGTTTATATGGCAAGTTTCCCAGAATTGATAAAGAATTAGTGCTTCAATATCACGAGGGCCTGATTGCTACGTCCTGTTGTTTGGGTGCTGAAATTCCACAGGCTATCATCGCAGGTAATCTGCCTCTCGCGGAAAGCCTGGTCAAGTGGTGGAAGGATGTTTTTGGGGATGACTTTTATATTGAACTTCAGCGACACGGGTTATTGAATATCGATAACAGCGGCCTAAGTCAGGATGATGTCAATAAAATCCTGGTCCAGTTTGCCAAAAAGTTTGACATCAAAGTCATTGCGACAAACGATGTTCATTACCTCAATAAAGAAGATTGGGAACCTCATGATGTATTGCTTTGCGTCAATACGAATTCTAAATTAATAGAAACCGACCGGTTTAAATTTCCGAACGAACAATTCTATCACAAGACCCGGGACGAAATGACGTCCTTGTTTGCTGACCTCCCTCACGCGCTGGATCATACCATGGAAATCTTTTCGAAAGCCGATACCCTAAACCTCAACCGGGATATTCTACTTCCCAATTTCCCCATTCCTCCCGGTTTTACCAATCAAAACGAATACCTCAAAGGCCTGGTGATGGAAGGGGCCAGACGGTGTTATACGGAATTGAACCAAATTTTGATTGACCGGATCGATCATGAACTGAATATCATTTTCGATATGAAGTTTTCCGGGTATTTTTTAATTGTCCAGGACTTTATCAAGGCCGCCCGTGAAATGGATGTGCGTGTGGGGCCGGGCAGGGGAAGTGCGGCCGGCTCTGTGGTTGCTTATTGTCTGGGGATTACCGGGCTTGACCCTATAAAGTACAATTTGCTGTTTGAACGGTTTCTCAACCCGGAACGTATTTCCATGCCCGATATGGATATTGATTTTGATGATGAAGGCCGTCAAAAGGTGATTGACTATGTGGTACATAAATACGGTAAGGATCAGGTGGCACAAATCGTGACATTTAGTACTATGGCAGCCAGGTCTTCTATCCGGGATGTAGGCAGGGTTTTGGATTATCCTTTGTCTGAAGTAGATAAGATCGCAAAACTGATTCCTACTAAGCCTAAAACAGTGTTAGTCAATATCCTCAATGATCCTTTGGAGGAATTGAAGGCGGAGTTTTCATCGGATGAGATGGCTCAGATCATCAAACTGAGGGAAATCAAAGAGGGAAATGATCAGGCAGCTAACATTTTATCGCTGGCGGAGCGATTGGAAGGTTCGGTCCGGAATACCGGGATCCATGCTGCGGGCATTATCATTGCCCCGGGCCCCATAGACCAGATCATGCCGGTTTTTGCCACCAAGGAAACCGACCTGCTCGTCACTCAATACGAAGGCAACCTGGTCGAAGAGGCCGGAATGTTGAAAATGGATTTTCTGGGCTTAAGGACTTTGTCCATCATCAGTGATGCGATAAAATTAATTGAGGAGGGTACCGGGGATCGTGTTGACCTGGATCATATTTCGCTGGAAGATCCGCTGACTATGGAGTTGTTTCAAAAAGGTGACATGATCGGCATATTCCAGTTTGAATCCGATGGAATGCAAAAATACCTCCGTGATCTCAAACCGGAAAGTATTGAAGATATCATCGCCATGAGTGCCCTCTACCGGCCAGGTCCAATGGATAATATCCAGAGTTTTATCAAACGTAAACTCGGCCAGGAAAAAGTAGAATACCCTCATGAAAAACTCGAGGCGCTGTTAAGACCTACTTATGGGATCTTAGTCTATCAGGAACAGATCATGCAGACGGCTCAGATCATGGCGGGGTATACCCTCGCAGCGGCTGATATGCTGCGAAGGGCCATGGGTAAGAAAAAACATGAAGTCATGCAAAAGCACCGAAAGGTGTTTGTAGAAGGGGCCATGGCTCAAAATGTCGATGAATCCAAAGCGGAAGAGATTTTTGAATTGATGGCCCGGTTTGCAGATTATGGGTTTAACCGTTCCCATGCAGCCGCTTATTCCATCCTGGCGTTTCAAACGGGTTGGCTCAAATCCCACTATCCGCGGCAATTTATCGCTGCCGTATTGACCCACAATAAACAGGATATTACAAAACTGGAATTTTATCTTCAGGAAGCGAAACGGATTGGAATAAACGTATTAGGACCGGATATCAATGAAAGCGAACTCAATTTTACGGTGACCCGGGAAGGAAGTATCCGGTTTGGATTATCCGCACTAAAAGGGGTAGGAGAGGGTCCGGTTGAAGATATCCTCGCGGAGCGAAAAGCGCGTGGGACATTTACCAATCTATTTAATATCACTTCACGACTTAACCTGAGAACAGTAAATAAAAAGAGTATCGAAGCACTAGTATTGGGAGGTGCATTGGACTCCCTGGACACCTCGTTGGACCGTTCGCAATATTTTGCACCCAGCGATAAATACGAAACATTCATTGAACATGCCTTGCGGCTGGGGGCCCAATGGCAGGAATTAAAATCGAGAAATGAGATGTCTTTATTCAGCATGGCTGAAAATCTGGTAATGCCTGAACCGACTTATCCCATAGTCGAGCCCTGGAGCCTCGTCGAACGATTAAACCGGGAGAAAGAGGTCACCGGTATATTTATTTCTGCCCACCCGCTGGATGAATACCGTCACATCCTGGAACATTATACCACCTGCACCCTCGCCAATATCCCATTGTATAAGGATACTGCGGTCAAAATAGCCGGTATCGTGACTAAATCAGAACACCGCATTAGTAAAAAGGGAACCGGCTATGGTTCTTTTGAATTGCAGGATTATACCGGCAGCTTTGAATTTCCTTTGTTTAGCGAAAACTACCTCGATTATAAAAACCGGCTCGAACTGGGACAGATGGTATTTATTAAAGGTACGTATCAAATATTTCAGGAGACCGGCGGATTCCGTTTCAGGATCCAGAGCATTCAACAATTGGCCAGTACAGGATCGAGCATCACCGAATGGATCTTGCTCAAGGTCCCCATTCAGGACCTGGATGAAAATAAAATAAATCGTTTAAAATTGCTTTGTGATCAGCAAAAAGGCAAAGCCCAGATCAAGATTATATTGATAGATCAGCAAAATCAAACCAGTCTCCAGATGATATCGGATGAATATAAAATCGAGGTCAGCCGGCAAATCCTTCAGGAATTTAATGACCTGGGTTTTGAGTATAAATTAAATTAATACCAACGGATTTTAATTTTTTTTCGGACATAAGTTTAATAGAACATTAACGGATTATGCTGGAAATCAATTTTGAATTTGTGATCAAAGGTGTTAAAACTAATAATCATATGGACGGGTATATTTTTATTGCCATCGCAGGCCCTGGCCCAACCAGTGATGTTGAAGTCGATTGATTTGAATGAATTGAACCTTTTGTGTTCACCGGAAAGCGATAAAGTGGTCATCGTCAATTTCTGGGCATCGTGGTGCGGCCCAGGTATAGAAGAGTTACCTTATTTTAAAAAATTAAAAAAAGAAATGCCTTCCATAAAAGTGGTTCTGGTCAATTTGGATTTTGAAAATGACGTAGAACGTAACGTGAGCCCGGTTTTAATCAAGGGTCAGTACTCAAGTCTGGAAAACCTCCGATTGACCGGGCTAAAAGCCGATGACTGGATGCCGTTGGCAGATTGGGATTGGTCAGGGGCAATATCAGCCACCCTTATCCTGGCCAGTGGAAAGAAAAAATTTATTGAACAAAAGTTTGAAAACTACAGTGCCCTTAAAGCCGCAATTCAACAATTATAAATAACTAAAGCGAATCGATATGAAAAACCTATTTTATCTCATTATTACTATTGCATTTGTAAACCTGTTCGCCACCATTCCACCTTCAGCGGGTTACCAGGTAGGGGATGTGGTAACAGACTTCAGCGCCAAAGAGGTAAACGGTAAAACGGTTTCCACCAAAGATTTTGAGGGTGCAAAAGGGTTTGTTATTGTTTTTACCTGCAATACCTGTCCGGTTGCTCAAAAATATGAGGATCGCATTATCCAACTGGCAGAGAAATTAAATGATAAAGATTGGCCGCTGATCGCTATAAACTCGAATGATAAAGGAATATCTCCCGGAGATTCATTTGACAAAATGCAATCCACGTCAAAATCTAAAAAATACAGTTTCCCATACTTGTACGATGAATTACAGTCCATCGTAAATGCATTTTGGGCAACCGAAACACCGCATTTTTATGTGCTGGATGCCAATAAAAAAGTAAAATACATAGGCGCAATGGATGACCATGCGGATGATGTCACCGGTGTCAAAACCCGGTATGTGGAAAATGCAATTGACGCTATTGAAAAAAACCAGGATCCTAACCCTTCGTTTACCCGGGCAGTGGGATGTGGAATTAATAAAAGAACGACACTAGCAACTAGTGTTCTACTGAATAAGAGCGGCATATAGCCGATAACGCCTTGACTATAACAGGATCTGAATCGAAAAGATCGATCTCTGTGGTTATTAAACTCTGAATATTATATTTTGCAGAGCTGTGGACTTCTTTCACCCGGCTTGAATGCAGGAGTTCAAATAGATTATCCAGATTAACTCCGCTACCGGCAAGTATAATAAGCCTGGATCCCGCATATTCCTGTAAGGTCTTAAGTTCATTGCGGCTTTCAAAGGCATTACCGCTTTTGCCCCCGGTGAGTATCCGGTTGATGCCCAGATTGCTGAGTTGATCCAGGGCTGAAAATGGGTCTTTGATCGATTCAAAAGCGCGGTGAAAAGTAAATGGGAGACCTTTGGCCGCTTGTAACATTCGTTGCAAGCAATACAAATCGGGTAAATCATCCCGGGTCAGGCACCCACTGACTATGCCATCAGCGCCTTCGGCGGCAAAATATTCGATATCCCTGATCATGATGCTACATTCCCCGGGGGTATAATAAAAATGACCTGGCCTCGGACGGATCAGAACATAGATGGGTATGGATATTTCTTTTTTTAAAATGCTCAAGACTCCCAGCGAAGGAGTAATACCCCCTCCACCCAAATGTGCACAGAGTTCCAGGCGGTCAGCACCACCAGCGGCTGCATTAATCGCTGCCTGATAGGATTGGGCACAAATTTCGAGGATCATTTGGAATAGGTAGACAAGCCAATGGAAATAAAACAATAAAGGGTTCGAAATTTTAAACTATCGAACCCTTTATGCATCCTTAAAGGTATTGGCCTTTGTAAGGCTTGGGTTTTTTGACCTGGTTGCTGATTATCAGCAGAGCCACGATCATCGAGATACTGAATACGATCATGGGAGGAGATTTATAATTATTGTCATGTCAAATTTAAAGGTTAGTTACCTGATCATATGTTAATTAATCCTAAACCAAGTAATAATAATTCTTAAATATTATTAAGCTTATCTTCTAAACGTGTGCCAAACTCTCAAGGAGTCAAGACTTTAACACAAATATTTTAATAATAAAAAGGCTCTGAAAAATAGATCAAGAGATCCAGTGTGTTATATATTTAATTTTGGGCTATAGGTACTATCAATTGGAATTCCGGAATTTCTATTTCAAACAATTGATTGTTGTCGAGGCGGACCATCTGGTATTTACCGTGCATTTTACCGATATCACTGGCGATGGGGCAAAAGGATTCGTAGCTATGAGCAGTCCCTGGAAGGATGACGGGTTGTTCCCCGATGACGCCTTCGCCTCGTACCTGCCGCCTGGTCCCGTTACTTTCCCAAATCCACCAATGCCTTCTCAGAAGCTGCACATTAAATTTGTTTTCATTAAAAATGCGGATATGATAAGTAAAGACATTTTGATCGGAATAGGGAATAGAATATTTTAATTGAAAAAATACTTCAACCTGGACATTTACCCCCAGGGTGGTGCGTTGGATGAGATTGGATGAATCACTCATTGTCCGTGTATAAACTTATCTACCAGAATTTGAGCCTGATGTTTAGCCAGGATCAGATCTTCATTTAAGACAACCGCATCAAAACTATTTTCAAATTGCATTTCCATTTGAGCCCTTTCCAGCCGTAAAGTTATTTTCTCAGGGGTCTCGGTATTACGAGCTTCCAATCTTAAACGCAAAGATTCCAGTGAAGGCGGCTTGATATAAATAGCCAAAGAATTTTTAGGATACATCCGTTTCAGGTCACTGCCCCCTTTTACATCAATATCAAATACAATATGTTTATTCAATTGCCACAATCTTTTTAATTCGCTTTTTAGTGTTCCGTAAAATTGATTGGGATATACTTCTTCCCATTCGACAAAACGGCGTTGGTGAATGTAGCGAACAAATGTAGGGGTATTCATAAAATAATATTCTTTTCCTTCTTTTTCATGGGGCCGGCGTGGGCGAGTCGTAGCCGAAATAGAAAATGCTAGTTTGGGAAATTGATCCAACAGGTGGCTTACTATAGTACTTTTACCGGATCCGGATGGAGCCGTAATGATGATAAGTTTGCCCATGGATCAGACTACGTTGGCCAGTTGTTCTTTGATTTTCTCCAACTCATCTTTCATGGCCACGACCAGATGCTGAATATGATGATCCTGCGCTTTTGATCCCAGGGTGTTGATTTCCCTTCCCATCTCCTGACTGATAAAATTGAGTTCTCTGCCATTACTTGAAGGCTGGATTAACTTCTCAATAAAATAATCGCAATGTTTACTCAGGCGTATTTTCTCTTCGGTAAAATCCATTTTTTCAATATAATACAGTAGTTCCTGCTCGAAGCGGTTGGCATCGTACTCAGGTCGGTTGGCATACTCGCTCAACATTTTGGATAATCGCACTTTGAGCTGCTCCATCCTGTTTTTTTCAACGTTTTCCACCAGGCTGAGGTGCTGTTTTATCGCCATGACATTGGTTTTAATGACTTCCGCAAGGATCAGCCCTTCGTGTTTCCGGAACGCATTAAATTCCTCAATAGCTTGTTTGATCACTCCTTCCATTTTGATCCACTCTTCATCACTGAGCGAAGACTCAGCAGTCTCCACGACATTGGGCAGAGAGAGGATGCTGGGGATCAGGGGTTCATGATCCAGGTTGGCAGTGGCACTCAGTCTTTTAAGGACCTGTGCATATTTATTAAACAATTCGGTATTGATCTGGACTTCATTGTGGTCGACATCAGTCTGGTCTATTAAAAAA
Organism: Saprospiraceae bacterium; assembly: GCA_034439915.1. Classification (GTDB taxonomy): domain Bacteria; phylum Bacteroidota; class Bacteroidia; order Chitinophagales; family Saprospiraceae; genus JADJLQ01. The sequence continues at coordinate 17,001 of JAWXBI010000242.1, forward strand.
TCAATTTTTCCACGGTCGATGGATGTACTCAGAAGTTTTCTGATTTCAAATTCTTTGTCCCTGAACAAGACCGGTAAACGGAACCTATATTCAGAAAATTTACTGTTAACTGATTTTATCTCGATGCGGATCTGGTGGTTTCTTACTTCGCTTCCAGCCCGGCCATATCCGGTCATTGAAATTAGCATGGCTGCAAATATAGATTTCCAAAGGCTCATTCCCAAGTGCGGGTGATTTAGACACCTAATGGAAACCCTAAACACGCCATCTGTTAAGTGAAAAGATTTAAAAAATGGAATCGGATTAGGATGGGCCAAATTTGTTTGAATATCCGCATTCCATTCAATTTATATGCAATGGGATTGACTTTTGATGTTTTACAAGATTTTACTCTAAGTCAAATGTTAAATGCACGATTAAATAGTATAAATAAGTTTAATTGGATGTTTACAAGATGCGTTTAAGGTGTTAACTTTAGATTCAAATTAAAATGGTTGCCTTATGCCAATGTATAATCTAAATATCAATGGAAAAAAACTTTCCGCAGATGTCTCCGACGACACCCCTTTACTCTGGGTGCTGCGTGATCACCTGGGATTGGTAGGGACCAAGTATGGGTGCGGTATCGCTTCCTGCGGGGCATGTACTATACACCTGAATGGAGAAGCTATACGATCCTGTATGTTGCCGGTATCTTCGGTGGGTAATGCTGAAGTCACGACTATCGAAGGTCTTTCAGCCCTTGGAGATCACCCTGTCCAGCAAGCGTGGGACCAGGTTGACGTCCCCCAGTGCGGGTTCTGTCAGGCAGGTCAGATCATGACTGCTGCGGCTTTTTTAAAGAAAAATCCAAACCCTTCCGAAAAACAAATTATCGAGACGATGAATAGCCACCTCTGCCGTTGTGGTACTTATCATCGGATTAAAGAGGCTGTCCAGATTGCAGCCAAAAACATGAAATAATTTATTTTATTTTCCATCAACTTTGAAACCATGTCAACTTTAAAAATAAATCAAAACCGGAGACAATTTCTTAAATCTTCAGCCTTAGCGGGTGGTGGTTTGTTTCTGAGTTTTAATCTCTTTAGCCAAAATGGAAGGGAAGACATTAAAGTACAGTCGGGAGAAGCAGACCTGATCAATTTTAATTCTTATTTGTCCATTCATCCCGATGGAACCGTTACTATATATTCCCCAAACCCGGAAGTGGGACAGGGGATCAAGACTTCGTTCCCTATGATTATTGCCGAAGAGTTGGATATGGATTGGGCGAAAATCAAAGTGGTTCAGGCACCCCTGGATACCAAACGCTTTGAGCGGCAGGTGGCTGGAGGAAGCAGGAGTACCCCGCATTCCTGGAAAAGGTTGAGGGAGGCTGGTGCATCCGCCCGAAATCTATTATTGCAGGTCGCCGCAAGCGAATGGAAGGTGCCGGTAGAACAGTTGACTACATCCAAAGGCAAAGTCTGGCATCAGGCTTCGGGCAAAAGCCAGCATTACGGTGCATTTGCAGCAGCCGCCTCAAAATTAAGTTTGCCCAAAGAAATAGCATTAAAAGACCCATCTAAGTTTCATACCATAGGTACTTGGGTAAAAGGGGTTGACAATCTCGATGTGTTCACCGGAAAGCCCATCTATGGAATAGATTTCTATAAACCCGGAATGCTACACGCCATGGTGGTAAGGGCCCCTGCATTTGGTCTAAAATTGAAAAGTGCTGACAGCGCAGCCGTAAAATCTATGCCCGGCATTATAGATGTAGTCAGTTTCAACAACAGGGTGGCTGTGATCGGAAAATCTACCTGGGAGATCATGAAAGCGCGGAAAGAACTTAAAATTGAATGGGAAAAAGAAAGAGACCTGGAAAGCAGTTCAGGTCATGATCAAATATTAACCGAGATGATCCAAACCGGTAAAATGGAAGCCAGGAGGACAGAAGGAGATGTGGATCAAGCGTTTAAACAGGCCGTTAAAATTGTAGAATCTGAGTTTCAATGTCCCTTTATTTCGCATAGTCCAATGGAACCCATGAATTTTTATGCCGATGTAAAGGAAGATAGTGCCGAACTCGTCGGCTCCACTCAAAACCCTGAAAGTGCCCGCAATGGGGTCGCGAAATTATTAAACCTTGCCCCTGAAAAAGTAAGTGTGGTCATTACCCGTATGGGAGGAGGATTTGGCAGGAGGTTAAACAGTGATTTTGCACTTGAAGCAGCTGAATTGTCAAAACTTATTAAGTCCCCCGTCAAGGTCACCTGGTCCAGAGAAGATGACATGACCGCCGGGATTTACCGGCCGGCATGCAAATACAAATTCAAGGCCGGATTAGATAAAGAAGGTAAGATGATTGCTTTTCACCTCAGAGCAGCAGGGATGAACAGTGGCAATCCGGCACGTGAAAACAATTTTCCAGTGGGAGCAATTGATAATCTCCTGGTTGAATCCTCTGATTTTAAATCAGCTATTACTACAGGACCCTGGCGGGCGCCTATCACCAACTTTTTGGCTGGTGCCGAACAAATATTTTTTGACGAAGTAGCCGAAGCAGCCGGCAAAGACCCGGTCACGATGAGGCTGGAGTGGATTGCCAAAGCGAAAGCCAATCCGGTTGGAAAAGTATTGTACGAACCAGACCGATTTAAGTCAGTGATCGACCTTGTGGCCGAAAAGTCACAGTGGTTTAAAAAGAAAAAAGGTGTCTTTAAGGGATTCAGTGTTTATTTCTCACATTCGACCTACGTGGCCCAGGTCGCTGAAGTGGTAAAAGTAAAAGGCAAACCGGTAGTAAAAAAAGTATATTGTGCAGTAGATTGTGGTATCCTGGTCAATCAAAGTGGCGCCTTAAATCAGGTTATAGGTAGTGTAGTGGATGGTATGGGACATGCCATGTTTGCTAAATTGACATTTAAAGATGGTGCACCAGAACAAACCAACTTTAATTCATACCGGATTATACGAATGGGAGAAATCCCCGAAGTCGAAGTCCATTTTGTAAAAAATACCTTGGATCCTACTGGTCTGGGGGAGCCAGCTTTACCGCCAACCAGCGGAGCAGTCGGAAATGCCTTGTACAGGGCCACGGGCATTCGCTTCAGAAACCAGCCTTTTATTGATAATGAGGCGGGTGAGCGGATCATAAGCTAAAGACAGATCTCAGGTAGGGTAAATACTCCTGGCGTAAACCTGGGCTTAAAACAAGACAATTGCCAGCTTTAATTATCGGCTGCCATTGACACCCAATCCGGAAAGGGGCGATTCGGACCCTGGATTGTCATTCACTCTTCTTTGCCAGGTTCAGTTACTTTTATGAAAATATAGTATATTTGCGACCCAAAATTAAGGGAAAGCTCTTTACTATGGAACCTTTAAAGGAATTTGCTGTACCGCTCAAAGGACTCAAACCGGGATTGCATCAATATCATTTTGAGGTTGATAGCCGTTTTTTTAAACATTTTGACAAGTCACGCATTGAAGAAGGATTTTTTTCGGTTGACCTGGAAGTAGACAGAGCAACTGATCTGTTTACCGTTCGTTTTGATATTCGGGGGAAATATAAATGTTCCTGTGACAGGTGTCTGGCTCCGATTGAATTACCTATTCAGTATCAGGATCAATTGATTTTGAAATTTGAAGATGGTATAGATGATGATACGGTGGTCTATCTGGACCCTCAAACATCATCCTGGAACGCAGCCGGGATCATTTTTGAAATGCTATGTATGGCGATGCCGCTGACCAATGTGTATGATTGTGATGGGTCAGTTTGTAACCAGGAAGTTCTGAAAAAGCTCGAGTATTTTGAAAAAACCAATATCGAAACTGATTCTCTTTGGGAGAATCTTAAAAATATAAAATTGAATTAATCGACATTCATTATAAAACGTAAGTCATGCCAAATCCAAAAACCAGGATTTCCAGATCCCGGAAAAACAAAAGACGTAATCACCACAAGGCAGAATTGCCTAATGTCTCTATTTGTAAGACCACCGGGGAAGCATTTCTCCGCCATCGTGCTTATTGGCATGAAGGGGACTTATATTATAAGGGAAGAGTGTTGGTGAAAGGAGTTGCGGAATAATACCGGATGAAGTCCATCATCAAAACGGCCGACGCCCCACTTCCTATTGGACCCTATAACCAGGCCATTAAAGCCAATGGTTGTCTGTATGTTTCCGGTCAGATTGCAATTAACCCGGCAGATGGTTCATTGGTCAATAATACGCTGGAAGAAGAAGCCCACCAGGTACTAAAAAACCTCGGTGCCATCCTCAAAGCAGCCGGATTAGGGTATGAGGATGTAGTCAAATCCACCGTGTTTATTAAGGATATGCATCAGTTTGCAAGGGTGAATGCAGTTTACGGGGAGTACTTTCCCGCTGATACGGCACCTGCCCGGGAGACGGTAGAAGTAGCTAACCTGCCGAAATTTGTTCAGATAGAAATTTCAGTGATAGCCGTTTATTAATTTAAATCCATGGAGCCAGCTTCGCCGGTAAGACAAAGGGTGTTATCCTGTATGCAACCCACTGGCCATTTACATTTTGGCAGGTATTTTGGCGCTGTTCAGAATTGGGTAAAGTTGCAGGAGACCTATGAATGTTATTATGGGATTGTAGACTATCATGCGATGACTATGCCCTATAAAGCCCCGGCGCTGAGGGAATCTACCTGGAACGGGATTTTTGGATTGATCGCATGTGGTATTGAACCGGAAAATATCTTCATTCAGTCCTGGGTACCAGAGCATGCCGAACTGGCCTGGATTTTAGGCTGTTTTGCCAGCTATGGTGAAGTGCAACGTATGACCCAGTTTAAAGACAAAACAGTTCAACTCGCAGAAAAAGACAAGGATTCATTTATTTCTGTGGGCCTATATACCTATCCCGTATTACAAGCCGCAGATATCCTGATCTATAAACCCAAATATGTACCGGTAGGAAAAGACCAGGAACAACACCTGGAACTCACCCGCAATATTGCCAACCGGCTCAATAATCAGGTAGGTAAAGAAATATTACCTGTTCCGGAGGCACTGTATACCGAAGTACCTAAAGTAATGTCCACAGCTGATCCGTCTAAAAAGATGAGCGCCAGCCTGGGAGAAAAACACAATATCAATGTATTTGCACCCGCAGAGACTATCCGGAAGCAGATCAGGTCTGCGGTTACGGATCCGGGCGCGACTAAACCTGAAATCATGAGTCCGGGGGTGGAAAATTTATTTTCACTCTTAAAGGCCGGAGGTCAGGTTGAACTGAACCGTCAATTGAATCTGGAATATGAACGCAATGAATTAAAGTATTCAGCCCTCAAAGATGCTGTGGCAGATACCCTGGTCACCCTGAGTGACCCCATGAGACAAAAGATGGAGGAGATACTAACTCATAAAAAAGAATACAAACAGCGGATTAAGCAGAGTTCTGAACATATCCGCAAAAGGGCTAAACTCAATCTGGATGAAATTAAAGAAGCCTGCGGACTGATGCTGACTTCCTGGTAATCCTTCAATAGGTGGTGCAGCAAATAAAAATTAAATCTTACCTTTTCCATTCAGATAAAAAGATAAGAAAATGAAGATCATTTGTGTAGGCAGGAATTATATCAACCATGCCAAAGAATTAAGTAACCCGGTGCCCACGGAACCCGTGTTGTTTATGAAGCCCTCGACGGCACTGTTAATTAACAAACGCCCTTTTTTTTATCCGGGGTTTAGTAAAAATATTCACCATGAACTCGAATTGGTCATTCAGATCAATCATAATGGCAAAGCGATTCAACCTGAATTTGCGCATAAGTATTATGATAAAATCGGACTGGGCATAGATTTCACCGCTCGGGATATCCAGGATAAATGCAAAGAAAAAAGCCTGCCCTGGGAAATTGCCAAAGCATTTGATTACTCCGCGGTATTGGGAGACCTGATCTCGCTTTCCGGGTTAAAAAAACGTGACGCGATAGAATTTGAACTTAAAAAAAATGGAGAAAGGGTCCAATTGGGTAATTCACAGGATATGATATTCAACTTTAATCAGATTATTTGTTATGCCTCGCAGTTTTTTAAATTGTTGAAAGGGGATTTGATCTATACCGGGACACCGGCGGGAGTAGGCCCAGTAACTCCAGGGGATACGCTGGAAGGATATCTGGAGGGCACATCTCTTTTGTATGTGAATGTAAAATGAGTCTGAAGGCAGAAAAGGCACATATTCAAATTTTATATATACATTTGTATGCACCCGAATTAATTTTTTATTTATCAATTATAACCCATCTAATTATTCGTTATGCCATATTTATTTACGTCTGAATCTGTATCCGAAGGACACCCGGACAAAATAGCGGATCAGATCTCCGACGCACTTATCGATCATTTTCTGGCTTTTGATTCCGAATCCAAAGTAGCTTGTGAAACCTTAGTCACTACAGGTCAGGTGGTGCTGGCGGGGGAAGTAAAATCCAAAACCTACCTGGATGTCCAGGAAATCACCCGCGGTGTCATCCGCAAAATAGGTTATACCAAGAGTGAGTATATGTTTGAAGCCAATTCCTGTGGTATATTTTCTGCCATCCACGAACAATCCGCCGATATCAACCGGGGTGTGGACCGGACCAACCGGGAAGATCAGGGGGCAGGGGATCAGGGGATGATGTTTGGATATGCCTGCCAGGAAACCGAAGATTATATGCCACTACCACTTTACCTCGCCCATCAGCTTTTAATGGAACTGGCAGATTTGAGGAGAGAAAACAAACAAATCAAATACCTGAGACCGGATGCTAAAAGCCAGGTGACTATAGAATATGATGATAACAATAAACCCAGTAGGATAGATACGATTGTAATTTCTACCCAGCATGATGAATTCGGTACTGATGAAGAAATGGCTAAAAAAATCCACAAAGACATGGTGGAGATATTAGTACCTCGGTTGAAGAAAAAACTGGATGCGCAGAATCAGAAACTGTTCAACAATAAGATAAAATACCATATCAACCCAACCGGCAAATTTGTCATTGGAGGCCCACACGGTGATACCGGACTTACCGGAAGAAAAATCATAGTGGATACCTATGGTGGCAAAGGCGCTCACGGCGGAGGAGCTTTTTCCGGCAAAGACCCTTCGAAAGTGGACCGCTCAGCGGCTTATGCTACCCGTCATATTGCAAAAAACCTGGTCGCAGCAGGGGTCTGTGAAGAGGTATTGGTGCAGGTATCTTATGCCATCGGTGTAGCTCAACCCATGGGATTATACGTCAATACCTATGGCACCAATAAAGTCAACCTCAACGATGGAGAGATAGCAGATAAACTGCTGGCGTTATTTGATATGCGACCCTATGCCATAGAAAAGAGATTAAAATTGCGCAACCCGATCTACAGTGAAACGGCATCGTACGGACATATGGGCCGCAAATCGGAAACCGTGGTAAAAGAATTTAAATCACCGGATGGTAAGTTCAAAAAAGTAAAGGTGGAATTATTTACCTGGGAAAAACTCGACAAAGTCAAGGATATTAAAAAAGCCTTTGGTTTAAAATAAGAAAACTACAGTAATTTCAAAAGGCAAAATGGAAAGAGGCCCCGTAAAGCGGATGGCCTCTTTTTTGTTTTAAGCTGGAGCTAAGTTGAAATAAAAGTACACTATTTAGTGTTTTTTCAATCCTTAATGGATCCTGGTAATGCAGGCAATACACATAGATAAAAAACATATATAAAATAATGTGATCAAGGCTGATTATAGGAAAGCATATTCGTATTTTTGCACCCACAAAGCTAAATCAATACATGTCCCATCCACATTCCTTTGCTCCCCGACATTTAGGCAATGATGCGGCGGAAGTCGCCGCTATGTTAAAAATCATAGGAGTCAATACCCTCGAGCAACTCATAGATGAAACCATTCCGCAAACTATCCGCATGAATGAAACGCTCGACATTCCCGACGCCCTTAGTGAATTGGAGTATTCGAGGCATATCAAGTCACTGGCAGAAAAAAACAAGGTCTTCAGATCTTATATCGGTCAGGGATATTTCGGAACATTTACACCATCGCCTATTCTGAGGAATATTTTTCAAAATCCGGGATGGTATACTCAATACACACCTTATCAGGCAGAGATTGCTCAGGGAAGGCTGGAAGCCTTGTTGAACTTTCAAACGGTAGTAGCGGACCTCACCGCTCTTCCTATTGCCAACGCCTCTCTTTTGGATGAAGGCACAGCCGCCGCGGAGGCTATGATTATGTTTTATCACCTGGCAAATAAAACTGAACACAACATTAAAAATAAGTTTTTGGTGAGCGAGGATGTTTATGTGCATACCCTCGATGTTATCCGCACCCGTGCCAAGGCATTAGATATCGTATTAATCATCAAAGCAGTGGATACGACAGATTTGAATGACAAAGAAATATTCGGGCTTTTACTTCAATATCCTGGAAAAGAAGGTCAGGTGACCGACTACAGCCAACTCTGTGCGGATGCTCATTTAAACGCTATCTACGTAGCTGCAGCAACCGATTTATTGGCTCTGTCCATTCTGACCCCTCCCGGAGAATGGGGAGCCGATGTAGCCATTGGCAATTCTCAGCGATTTGGGGTGCCTGTTGGATTTGGTGGCCCTCATGCCGCTTTTTTTGCCTGTAAAGATGAATTTAAAAGACAGATCCCTGGTCGAATCATTGGCTTAAGTATAGATCACCACGGATTGACGGCTTACCGGATGGCCCTTCAGACCAGAGAACAACACATAAAAAGAGAAAAAGCAACCAGTAATATTTGTACTGCCCAGGCTTTATTGGCGATTATGAGCGGCATGTATGCAGTGTATTATGGGCCGGAAGGCATTGCTGCTTTAGGCAAAGACGTCCACCAAAAAGCGCTTTCTCTGGCCGAAAGTCTTCAAAATGCCGGGTATAAATTAAAACATCCATTTTATTTTGATACCCTTGCTATCGTTTCAGATGGTGCACTAAGCCAGGGGATTCGAGCCAGGGCAGAGTCAAAAGGGATTAATTTTTATTACACCTCCGAATGTATACAGATCAGCCTGGATGAGACAGTCACCCGGGAGGATATGATGGAGATACTGGAAATTTTTGATATCGTTCCTGGCAGTCACCGGGGAGAAGTTATACCTCAAAACCTCCGGCGAAACTCAAAATTTTTAACCCATCCGATATTTAATTTATACCATTCAGAGACCAGTCTGATGAGGTATATCAAACAATTGGAAAATAAAGACATCTCCCTGGTCCATTCCATGATTTCCCTCGGGTCTTGCACCATGAAATTAAATGCTGTTTCTGAATTGTTGCCGGTCTCTTTGGATGCCTTTTCTTCCATACATCCGTTTGTACCGGCCGATCAAGCGCAAGGATATCACACTGTTTTTCAAAGACTGGAAGCCTGGCTCTGCGCGATTACCGGTATGAAGGCCTGTTCCCTCCAGCCCAATAGTGGTGCTCAGGGAGAATATGCGGGTTTGTTGACGATTGCCGCATATCATGAGCATCACCAGCAGATGGGTAGGAATATTGCATTGATCCCTGAATCCGCCCACGGCACCAATCCTGCCAGTGCGATTATGGCAGGTATGAAAGTCGTGGTGACCAAAACGGATGCCCAGGGAAATATCGATCTGAACGATTTGGTAAGGTTGGCCGATCTCCATGCAGATCAATTGTCTTGTCTCATGGTTACTTATCCTTCTACACACGGGGTATTTGAAACTCATATAAAAGAAATCTGTAAAATAATCCACGACCGGGGCGGGTTGGTCTACATGGACGGAGCTAATATGAATGCACAGGTAGGACTGACCAGCCCCGGATTGATCCATGCGGATGTATGCCATCTCAACCTACACAAAACTTTTGCCATTCCTCATGGTGGAGGTGGGCCTGGGGTTGGACCGATTTGTGTAAATGAAAAACTTGCCCCGTATCTACCGGGTCACAGCTTTGTAAAAACAGGTGGAAGCCAGGCTATACATGCCGTCAGCAGCGCTCCATGGGGCAGTGCCAGCATATTATTGATTTCATATGGTTACATTGCAATGTTGGGCAACCAAGGGGTTTTGGATGCTACCCGGCACGCTATATTAAATGCCAACTATATCAAAGCAAGACTGGAATCCAGTTACCAGATCTTGTACAGTGGCGAGAAAGGTAGGGCTGCCCATGAAATGATTATCGATCTGAGACCTTTTAAAGGGGTGGGCATATCGGCTGAAGATGTTGCCAAAAGGCTGATGGATTATGGTTTTCATGCACCTACCTTATCCTTCCCGGTTCCAGGTACTATGATGATTGAACCCACTGAATCTGAAAACAAATCGGAGCTGGATCGATTTTGTGAGGCTATGCTGCAGATTAAGAAAGAGATCGACGAAATTGCCCAGGGCGAAGCCGATTCGACGGATAACGTCCTTAAAAACGCACCACATACCTGCCTGCACGTCTTATCGGATGATTGGACCCATCTTTATCCCAGATCTAAAGCGGCTTATCCTCTGGAATACCTCAGGCACCAGAAGATATGGCCTACCGTAGGCAGGGTCAATAATGCTTTTGGTGACCGGAATCTGATCTGTACCTGCCCGCCAATGGAGGCGTATAGCGGGTAAAACGACTTCAATAATTCAGTGGTTTATCGGACTTGCAATAAATGATCAAACGGGGTTGGTCTATTTTAAGTAATTTTGCGCCATGTTCCGGAGGTTAGTCCAAAGTTCTATTCCTACTGTTTGGGGTGAGTTTCAGGTGATTGCATATGGCAAAGACGAGAACGATCCTACACCTCATCTAGCACTCATCAAAGAGCCTTTGCTCAGAGATCATATTGTCCTTACCAGGATACATTCAGAATGTGTGACCGGAGACCTTTTTGGTTCACAGCGGTGCGATTGCGGACCACAATTGGACAAAGCCATGGAAATGATTGGAAAATCCGGTGGATTATTGCTTTATATGCGCCAGGAAGGCCGGGGGATTGGATTGATCAATAAACTAAAAGCCTATCAACTCCAGGACCAGGGCAAAGACACGGCTTCTGCCAATATCCATCTTGGGTTTCGGGTGGATGAGCGATCGTATGAAGATGCTGTGCTGATGCTTCAAGACCTGGGTATTCACCAGATTAATTTATTGACGAACAATCCGGAAAAAGTGAAAGTCTTTGATCAGGGTAATATTCACTTAATAAATAGGATACCCTTAGAGATCGCTCCTGGAAGATCCAATCGACGGTATCTCGAAACGAAAAAAAATATTATGGGTCATCTGCTTGACTTAAAATAAATTTCTGGATATGACCTTTGCTAAAAGCTTGTGGCATATCAACTCAAATCAGTCGGTTATTCAGGAAAGTCCGTTAAGTCAGGGCATAGGGCACATTCAACTTCAATCTGTTTATTCTTTGATCAGCCCGGGGACAGAAAGGACAGTTGCATTAGGACAGGTGCCTCCCGCCTTGAATGAAATCATGAGGGTGCCTTATATGGAAGGACAATTCGATTTTCCGATAAAATATGGCTATTCTGTAGTAGCACGTTCTGTTGAAGGAAATAATTATCACCTCATGCACCCCCACCAAAATTTGATATCGGTGGATCCCGATTGCATCACTGAAATTCCTGCTGATTTACCCTTATGGAAGGCCTGTTTAATCAGTAATCTGGAAACTGCACTGACCGCATATTGGGATGGTGACCCACAGCCGCAGGAAAAGATTCTCCTGGTGGGATTTGGATGGATTGGAAGCCTTATCGCCGGAGTCTTAAAACTCAAAGGATGCCAAGATATCTGGGTGGCGGAGGCGTCATCCACTCGGGCGGCTCAGGCCCGGCAATACGGATTCCGGATTTTTAATGAGGAGACTCCACAACAGGAGTTCGATCTCGCCTTCCATTCCAGTGCCACCGCTGAGGGCCTTCAAACCTGTGTGGATAATATGAATTGGGAAGGCAGGATAGTTGAAGTAAGCTGGTATGGAAACAGGATGGTCAACATTAATCTGGGTGAAAATTTTCACTATAAACGGCTGACCATTCAATCTTCTCAGGTATCCAGGATCCCTAAAAAGATGCAGACCCTCTGGAACATAAGTACAAGAAAATCTGAAGTGCTTCGATTATTATCCAACCCTTGGTGGGATCAACTTAAGATTCCGGTTGTACCTTTTGAAGAAGCACCCATTATTTTTGACCAGCTCCGAAAGAACCACCCGGGGAGTCTGACTTACCTTCTAAAATATTAATGATGTATAGTATAAAGATCAGGGACCATATCATGATCGCCCATTCCTTCAATCATCCCGGTTTTGGAATAGCCAGTCAACTACATGGAGCTACCTATATCGTGGATGCCACGTTTTATAGCCCAACACTCAATGATATGAATGTCGTACTCGATATTTCCCAGGCTGCCGATCTTTTAAAAAAGGTTTTAAAAGAATTGAATTACCGCAACCTGGATGGTATGGAAAAATTTAATGGCAAGCTGACCACGACAGAATTCCTGTGTCATTATATTCATCAGGAGGTGTCGCGTGAAATAGTCCGTTCTTTTTCCGGGGACCTTAAAATTGAATTGGGCGAATCCCACGTTGCATGGGCTTCCTATCAGGGGAAGGTCTTGCCGGTATGATTTATTTTGTTTGCCCGGATCCTCAGCGTTTTATTTCCGGGGGTAATCTGTTTAACCTTCAGATCATTGAAGGACTTGAGGTGCTGGGTAGACCGGTATGTGCCATTCCCGCTCAGGATTTTAAAAACCTGAACACCTCACCTCATGATATCATTTTATTTGATTCGATTTATTTGAAAGAAATTCCGTCACTCGCTCTTTATAAAACGCGGGGCATTAAAATGGTTTTGATCCATCTCCTTCCCTCAATGACGGATAAAACTATCGAACCAAAAATTGAAAGAGAATGGCTGGCACCATTTGATTTTATCCTCGCGAATAGTGGGTTTACCAGGGATTATTTGTTGCAACGGCATTTTTCACCAGATCGGATTAGAGTCATACAACCCTGGATAGGAAAGACTTTGCCATCCACTTTGCTTAATAGAGATAAACTGATTGTAGTGGCCAACTGGTATCCTGCTAAACAAATCGACTTACTCTTACGACAACTGACGCTGCACCGGTTACCGGATGGATTAATCATCCGATTCTTTGGAGATACTCAGGTAGATCCAGCATACACCCGCAAGTGTTTATCGATCCTCGATTTAGCACCGGGTTTGAAAAATCATGTTTCCCTGGAAGGCCAGGTACCCTGGAAATCCCTTCAAAAGATATTTTTGGAAACCAGGTGTCTGGTGGATGTTTCCGGTTTTGAATCGTATGGTATGGCCGTGGCGGAAGCCATCGTTTGTGGTGCAGCGGTGTTGACTTTGGGCAATGGCCAGGTGCGGCACTGGATTGGACACGGAAGATGCAGAGGATGTAACGATATTCATGAACTGATAGGAAAACTGGTTTTGATCCATGAGAATAAATTGCAGATTTCACCAAATCCAGTCATCGATATCATTACCGAGGGTCCGGTTTTCAGGCAACAGTTGGTCGAGGTCTTTAGATCCCCTTCCAGTGATTATTGAAGGCCGTTTGGCAGGTAGCGCGGTAACTTGCCCGAGGGCAAGGAATCAATTTCACTCCAGGTTTGCATAAAAAGTGAATAAAAACCTTCGTGTTTCAATAGGGATCCCGGTTTAAAGAGAGGCAACATCCCCGGATTAAATCCTTTTTGTTTCAATGATTCAATCCATCGGCTATCCTTGGTAATGATGTGCATCGGAGTGGCATACGTATCCGTTTTGCCGCTCAGCAGGTATTCCATACCGGCGGGCTGATGGTCTCCGACTAAAATAAAAAGCGAATTCGAATCCGCTTTCTCGAGTATATACTTTTCCAGGAACGATAAATTATACAATACATCCTGGACATAGCGGTAGACCGGAGCACCCTCCTCAGATCGTGTGGTGCGGTGAGGACTCGTCTTTATTGAGTTGAGATCTTTCCAGTTTTCCAACAGTGGAGGAGGCAGGTAAAATGGCGCATGGGTATTTAAGGTTATAAAAAACAAGAAATAGGGTTGTTGTAGTTTATTTAAAACTTCTTCGTCCCAATAATTCAAAGCAAACTGGTCCGGTATCCCTCCAAAATAATCGTAGCGGTAACCATGATAAGGTAAGTCAGAATATTTTGTCCAGATCTTATTGGCATAAAACTGAACAGCAAGGCTATCCAGTTTTGCAAAAGATAAACCGAAATTGGCCATGGTATTCAGCCGGTAGGTCTGATAACCAAAATGGTTTAATACTCTGATCAGTTGAGGATATTGGGGGTGTTGCTGAATCAATTTTTCATACGCCGGGTGATTGTCAATCCGGAGGCCGGCCATTAAGGTGGTAAATCCAAGCCAGGACCTGCCACCCAGGATGGTGGAATTACTTAAGGCAGACGCGGCCTTCCATTGATGTTCCGCCAACCTGGATTCCATGAGTTTGAGACGTTCCCAATACGATTGTTGAAAAGGGTCTACTGCACCGGCAATACTGCCATATGCTTCGATAAAAATCAGATAAATATTGGGTTTGGATTTTATAGGCAGGTCATAATATTCCGAATATAGTTGCCTGGCCCCGATGTCCGGCAGGGGCTTGATACGGGTTTCGGTGAATGTCCAATGGATATCATCTACAATCCAAGGGGCCGCGGGATACTTATTGACGTCCCCAGGCTCCTGAGGGTAAGCCAGGTAAAGGATAAAGGGCAACAAACACCCCAGCATTCCAGTGATCCCCAAAAAGAATAGGTTGAACCCGGAAATTGATTTCAATATATACCGGTGCAAGCGGAAAACTCCGATATAAATCAGGATCAGCACCAGGAACCCCAATAAATTAAAGACAACGGGTGAAATTTTCATAGTCCTCATGAATACGGGAAGCACCCGTCGTATCAGTGCCCAGTCATAAGACCATACTGGTTTTTCCCCATATATTTTCCAGGATATAAAATAATACGTTTGAAATAGAAATAAACCCAGATAACAGGCAGAAATCAGGTAGATAAACAGGCGAAGTTTTTTATACCGGTAACCAATCACTACGGCTATCCAAATCAACGCATAATCGAGGCTCCACCGGAAGATATCGGGATTATCCCTTGGTTTATACCAGTCCGTCAACGGCACAAAATTTCCCTGGCCAATTTTAGTAAAGTATAAAGGGAAAAAAAGGGCGGCCTGCAAGAGTGCCAGAAGGAATAACAGGAATAAAAATTTTGATTCTGGTCTCCGCCTTATTGCAGAAAACGAATGCTCTGAAACGGTATTCATTGTTACGCTTGAGGTATCCGTATCCATCCAGTGGCGATAAGCGCGCTTTTAATAAACGAATAAGCCAACAGAATAGCAGCGCCTGCTAAAATGGGAAATGAAAATCGGTAAGGAATAAAAAAACAGGATAATATTCCAATAAATAAAATGGTTGCTATCCAACGGGCCTGGGGATCTTTATGTTCTTTTTGACCTGGTTTTAAAAAAAAGAATACGGCAATAAAATAAATATAGCGGATCAATCCCAATGAAAGGATCCAGGGACCGGTAAAACCCCTTTGAAACAGAATAAAACAAGTCAATAACACAAAAAGGGCATCCGTCTCTTTGTCCATATATTCTCCAATGATACTGGACATATTCAGGGCACGGGCAATATACCCATCTAAAATGTCACTCAGGCATACCACCGTCAACACAAATCCTGTAGTAAATAAAGTAAGGGAAGGGTGCATTATGGATACCGCAATCAATCCAAAGAACCGCAGCAAGGTAATGGCATTGGCTGGTCCGTATGGAAAACTAAGTTCTTTATGCGTTATAAAATACCGGGCTACCCACAGCATAAAAGCAATAAAAGAACAGATAGCCAGCCAGAAAATATCTTTTTGCAGCAGGGCCACGCCTGACATAATCATGACCCATACAGAATAAATCAGGAGGTTGGTATGAAGTCCGGTAAAAGTCTCAATTTTTGGGTCCGGGTTCATATTGGGTGTCTAAAATATAAAAATATGTTTTTATCCCGTCCAGATAATTGCCGATCCTAATATTTTCATTTTCGCTGTGTTGATTATTATCGTAATTCACGATAGGAACCGCTACAGCCGGAATGCCCAGTTTCACCACAAAAGGTGAGATAGGAATGGATCCTCCATGGGTGCGGATGGAAATGGGATGCTGTCCAAAACAATGCGTAAGAGCCCGATTCAAAAATAGGCCTGTAGGAGTATTCATTTCAGTGCGGAAAGCTTCGTAAGCGATTTGGTATTGAAGACTAATCAGTTTATCCTTGTTTATTCTTTCTTCATTAGTCGGTTCATGGTCGAGTAACGTATATCCCTGGCTGATGATATGATTTTTTACCAACTGAATCATGTATTCACCCCTGGTCTCTTTGACCAGCCGGATGTCCATGGCTACCGTGGCCAGGTCGGGGATTATAGTCCGAGCCTGGGCACCTACATAGCCGGCGCGGATACCGTCGATATTGAGTGATGGAAATTGTATGGCTTCCTGAAGGTTGGGGCCTACTGCCTCTGGCGTATGGATTCCGATTGACCGGTGTAATTCCGGTAAGTCATCCGGGGTCCCTGCCAGGATAGATTTTGTTTTTTTATCGATACGGATACCTTTATAAAATCCTTTGATCGTCACACGTCCTTTAGCATCCTTCATAGAAGCCAGGAGTTCAGTCAGGGAAAAGACCGGATTAGGAACATAGTTTCCATAATGTCCACTGTGAAGGTTGACGTTTGGTCCATAGGCAGTCAAAGAAAACGAAATAATTCCCCGAGCCCCAAAAGCCAAGGTGGGTTTATTGGAGGGGTGCAATGGCCCATCCAGTATGATCATTGCATCTGCATGTAATACTTCTTTATAGTGTTCAATGGCTGGAGTGATGTTGGGTGACCCTAATTCTTCTTCGCCATCCAGGATAAGTTTGATATTATAATTAGGTTGTTTGCCCTGTCCGGTCAATACATCATACGCCGTAATAAAAGCCAGAATTGGACCTTTGGCATCGGAGCTAGAGCGGGCGAAAATGCGCCAATCGGCATCCTGTTTTTCCTTCAACATTTCCCAGGGAAGTTCGGTCCACTTACCTTGAGTTTTTTCTTTGAGCGTTGGTTTCCACGGAGAATGTTGATGCCACCTGGATGGATCCACAGCCTGTCCATCCACCTGCATATAAAATAACAAAGTAGGCCAGTCCGGGTTATATATCCTTTTTGCAAACAACAAGTCAATTCCTTTGGTGGCCAAACGTTGCACCTCAAAATTCCTTGCAGTCATTTCTTTTTCCAGCCATTGTAGATTTTGTTCGAGGTCTGCCGGCGAGTGCGCATCGTTAGGGATAGAAAGGAATTCGTGAAATTTGCTAAAGGACTGGTTTAATTGTTCCTGGGAAAGCTGGAAACTCTGTCCCTGGCAATGAAAACCTATAAATAGCCAAATCCACTTATTTAAGGAATACATAAATTCAGGAAAGCTTAATTCAATTTTAGTTTTTCCTTGAGGTAATATCCTGTTTTGGATTCTTTGACTTTGATCATATCTTCCGGTAAGCCTGCAAACAATAAACGACCCCCTTCTTTGCCTCCCCCCGGTCCCAGATCAATCACCCAATCTGCACATTTGATCACATCCATATTGTGTTCAATTAGAATGACGGAATGCCCATTTTCAACCAGGGCATTGAATGCATCCAGCAGTTTTCTGATATCGTGAAAATGTAATCCGGTCGTTGGTTCATCAAAAATAAAAAGGATCTGTTCCTGCCCCGCTTCTTTACTCAGATAGCTGGCCAGTTTTACCCGTTGAGCTTCCCCTCCTGACAAGGTACTGGATGCCTGTCCCAATTTGACATATCCCAGCCCCACATCATTCAGTGGTTTGAGTTTTGAATAGATGTCCTGCTGATCTTTGAAAAATGCGAGGGCTGCTTCGACACTGAGTTCGAGTACGTCAAACATGGATTTATCTTTATACCGGACTTCCAGTACTTCAGTTTTAAATCGTTGCCCTTTACAATCTTCACACAATAATTTAACATCGGCAAGGAACTGCATTTCTACTACGATTTCTCCCTCACCCTGACAGGTCTCACACCGGCCGCCTTCTACATTAAAGGAAAAATGTCCCGGCCCATAACCACGCATTTTAGCGAGATGTTGATTGGAATACAATTTACGTATTGAATCGTAGGCTTTGACATATGTGACCGGATTGGAGCGACTGGACTTCCCGATAGGATTTTGATTGATCATCTCCACAAATTTTATACGCCGGAGATCCCCTTCCAGGGCTTGCAGCCCGGTAATCGTGCCAATATTTCCGTCGGCCAGAAACCTTTCCATGGCAGGATGAAGCAAGTGTTTTACCAGGGTCGTTTTACCGGATCCGGATACCCCGGTGATGACGGTAATAGTATTGAGCGGGAATTTGACATCAATACCCTGCAGGTTATTCAGGGAAGCGCCTTTAAGCACCAATTTATCATTCCATTTCCGGCGCCAGGGTGGCACTTCAATACTCATCGTATGCTGGATATATGCAGCCGTGAGACCGGGCTGATTGGGTTGAATAAATTCTTTATAGGAACCGGCAAAAACTACTTCACCTCCATGAATGCCAGCAGCCGGACCTATGTCAATGATATGGTCCGCATGGCGGATAAGTTCTTCTTCATGTTCCACTATGACCACGGTATTGCCAAGGTCCCGGAGTTGTTTTAATACTTCAATTAGCCTATTAGAGTCCACCGGGTGTAAGCCCACACTGGGCTCATCCAGGATGTACAAGGAACTGGTGAGGTTACTTCCAAGCGTACGGGTTAGGTTGATTCGCTGGGTCTCCCCCCCGCTCAGGGTTGAAGCAAGGCGCTCGAGACTAAGATGTTTTAAACCAAGCCGACACATGATGTCCAGACGCTGATTTACTTCCCGCAGGATTCTGGATGAAATGATTTCGTCTTGTTTAGAGAAACGAAGTGATTGGATATGGATTAAAAGTTCGTCAATTGGCAAATGGATAAGTTCAGACAAGGCGGTATCATTAATTTTGACATAATTGGCTTCTTTGCGCAAACGCCCTCCTTCACATTCAGGGCAGGTGGTCCGTCCTCTGAAACGGGCCAGCATGACCCGGTTTTGAATTTTATAAGTTTTTTCTTCTAATTCTTTGAAATAGGCATCGATGCCGTAAAAATATTCATTACCCTTCCACAGGATTTTATATTGTTCTTTGGTTAATTTATTGATGGCTTTGTGAATAGGAAAATCAAAATGACTTGCTTTATTGATGAGTTCCTGAGTCCATAGGCTGCCTTTTTCCCCGGACCAGCAAGCGATAGCACCCTCATAAACGGATTTCGTTTTATCCGGAATGACTTTGTCCGCATCTATGCCCATTACCCGCCCATAACCTTCACACCTTGGGCAGGCGCCATACGAATTGTTGTAATTAAACAGGTGGGGGGTAGGCTCCAGAAAGATTAAACCATCAGCTTCAAATCGGTTGTTAAAAGTTTTTACTTCTTTGGTATCGGGATTAAAAAGGATAGCATTGCCTTCGCCTTCGGCAAACGCCGTTGAAATGGAGTCGGTGATCTGGTTCATCACTTCCTCCTCTTCGGGATTGGTGACGAAACGATCGATCAGGATGGATATATCTGAAGACCCCAGTTTGGAAAGTTTATCTTTTAATGGCCATCCTTTCGCCTTTTGAATTTCTTCAATCTGAAACAATTCATGGTTGCGCAATACTCTGGTATATCCTTTTTGAAGAAGCAAAGAAAATTCCTGGGCCAGCGTGCGGTCATCGTATTTAACCGGAAGGGGAATAAGGAGAAAAAGTCTTGACCCGGCAGGTAATTTTTTAATATAATCAATGACATCGCTCACTTCATGGCGTTTGACCAGTTCCCCGGAAACCGGGCTGATGGTCTTACCTACGCGGGAATACAATAACCGCAAGTAATCATATACTTCAGTCATTGATCCGACCGTCGACCGGGCATTCGAGGTGCTCACTTTCTGTTCAATAGCGATAGCGGGGCATATGCCTTTGATGTAGTCCACTTCCGGTTTTTTCATTCTAAGCAAAAACTGCCTGGCATAGGATGAAAGGCTCTCAACATACCGCCGCTGGCCTTCCGCATAAAGCGTGTCCATGATCAGTGAAGATTTTCCGGAACCGGATACCCCGGTGACCAATACTATCTTTCGTTTAGGTATCCATACATCAATATTGCGCAGATTATTTGATTTAGCACCTTTGATAAATATGGAATATTTTGGATCCTCCTGAAAGGAAGATGTATTGGTTTTCTTTATAGATTTATTTTTTGCGGGCAGCATGCGGATGGGGTAAAAAACGAACAAAGATAAGGCGAAGCCCCTGGTATCCCTGATTTTATAAATTAATTCATTGGATATCGAAAACGGCAAATTGTAAAGAGAATGTTAAAAAAGAGGATTTTGGATAAAAAAAAGGAGAGTGGGGTAGACTCATTATTAAATTAATGTATATTTGGCCTTATTAATCAATAAAGCACTCGCCTATAGATTCATAACTTCTACACTATAATTTCATTTTCGAACCAAAAAACATTATAGTTATGCAAGTTATGACGCTCTCCGATCAGGATTTAATTCAACATTATCTCACCGGTAATGAACGTGCCTTCGAAGTCTTATTAAACAGGCATAAAACAAAAATCTATACTTCAATTTATCTGTTTACACGGGATTCCGAAGTAGCAGAAGACATTTTCCAGGAAGTTTTTATTAAAATTATTGATACCCTGAGAAAGGGTAAATACAACCATGAGGGAAAATTCCTGCAATGGGCCTTGCGCATAGCCTACAATATGTGTGTGGATCAGTTTCGACGATCCAAAAGGCATACCAACGTATCATCCAATGAAACCTTCGATGTGTTTAGTGTCATCCCCTCCAATGATGATAATATGGAACAATACCTTATCAAGGAACAAGGTACCAACCGCATCCAGTCATTGGTCGATCAACTCCCTCCGGAGCAACGGGAAGTAGTCATCCTAAGGCATTATGCCGATATGAGTTTTAAAGAAATTTCCCAACTGACCCGGGTAAGTATCAATACGGCCCTGGGCAGGATGCGGTATGCCCTGATTAACCTTAGGAGGTTGATGGAGGAAAAAGTGGAAGTAGCTTATTGAAAGATTTATTCTGGTTTATAGTATACTGAAGACTTACATTTGGGCTGCAACTGCAGAATTTTACGTAAAATATCTACATTTGCCGCTCAAAGTGTAAGAGGATGGGACGTATATTCGAAGTTCGAAAATCCAAGATGTTTGCCCGGTATGACCGGATGGCCAAACAATTTACGCGCATAGGCAAAGAAATTATTATCGCGGTCAAAGCGGGTACTGCGGATCCTGCATCCAATTCCCAATTAAGACGATGTATAGCAAATGCCAAGGCAGTCAATATGCCCAAAGATCGGATTGACAATGCCATCAAACGAGCGCAAGGCAAAGACACGGAAAGTTATGATGAGATATTATATGAAGGGCATGGGCCCGGAGGCGTAGCTGTTTTGGTTGAAGCAGCGACAAATAATAATACCCGCACCGTAGCCAATATCCGTACCCATTTTAATAAAAACAATGGCAGCCTGGGCAATAGCGGCTCGGTGAGTTTTATGTTTAAAAAGATGGGGGTATTTAAATTGCATTTAGCAGGAATTAATCCTGATGATATTGAATTGGAACTCATTGATTTTGGACTGGAAGAAATGGGTGAAGGTACTGGTGAAAACGATGAACCGGTTTTAATCCTTCGTGTTCCTTTTTCCGAATTCGGCACGATGCAGAAAGCATTGGAAGACCGGAAAATAACCCCTTTGTCAGCTGAAATGGAATGGATTCCCTTAAATACGGTTTCCCTGGAGGAAGAAAAAGCCGAAGAAGTACTTAAACTGGTAGCCAAAATTGAAGAAGACGAGGATGTTCAAAAAGTCTTTCATAATCTGGCATAAAGTCACTCCATTGGTGCTGAATTTTTACCAACAAAATCATTAAACCGATTCAGGCTTTAAAGGATTCGGCCCATTTCCAATAATGCCAAGAAAATTAAATTTTTAAAAAATAGCCTGGATAACACTTCCGGCATTTTGAATAGATTCCTTTATCCGGTTTATCCAACCCATGCCAGAAGGAGGGGTGAGCCCAAAGCCCATTAAAACAAATATCTCATTTAATCCGGGTAGACCGTGGATTTCAAATTTACCCAATGACCTGGCTTTAAATTGGGGATGGGAGATCATCTGGTCATATACTGATTTGGAGACAACCACAGCATTGGTTTTTCCCAGAGATTGGATATGCACCGCTACTCCTGTAGTTTCATCATTTAACTGGCCGGACGAATTGTCCAGTGCACCGTAGTGCATTGCCAATCGGACGGATGGACCCGATTTTACCCGGCATCGTTTCAATAATTCAATGGATGCCAGGATACCTTCAAAGACAGAAGGGAAAATACAGAGATAAGTCGGAACCCCGGAATTGATCAGGTCGCCCCTGAAGGATTTAATTACTTCCTGGATATTTTCTGCCAAAGTGAGGGGATGGGCTGCAGCCTTCGAGAGTGATTCCGGGCCTGGCAGATGTATCCATTCAGCAGAAAGGATCGCTTTAAAATTGGGGAGATTTTCCATAGTTTGGTGTTAATATCAAATTCAGACTCATGTTATAGTGTAGGGTTGGCAGAATATGTTACCCTACGTATACCGCATTAATTAAAAAATAACTATAACATTGTTCGTGAAATTTTTAGCCGTGCTCTTTATTTTGGGAACCAGGAAAAATAAATTGGCCTTATCTAACAAAACCCAGGGTATTATGCCTCATTCACTGAATCGGCGACCAAATAATCCCACCCTATAGATCGTTTTTTTTAGTTGGTACGGGGTCGTACCCATGCCCTCCCCAGGGATGACAACGAAAAATCCGTTTGATGCCCAACCAAGATCCTTTGATTATTCCCCACTCGTTGATTGCTTCGATCATATAGTAAGAACAGGTTGGTTGATACCGGCATTTATTAGCTCCCAATATAGGAGACAATAAGATCTGATAAACCCGTATAGGGAAAATAAACAAGGCTTTGATAAAACGGGACCAGATTTGATGTAGTTTCATGTACAATCTAACCCTGGACTTATTTGTATTGAATGGTTTCTTCCGCGTGTCGGGAATTGAACAACATATATCCGTTTTTCCCTTTTATTTTCAGGCTGACAATGTTTTTCTGATCGTCGTAAAGGTCCATTAATACATCGTACCTGACTTTTAGTTGAGAAAAATTGAGGGGTATTTTCAGCTCGATATAACACCAGACTGCAAGCAGATCTTCAGAGGGCTCTTTGCCAATGTAGGTGGCAGACAACACGTGGCCATCCGCAGAAATTTGCAATTTTTTTGACAAATAATTTTTTAGGTAACTATCTGCTTCTTTTAATTCTTTATCGGTGCATAAATAAAGTTCTGAAGCACCGTGTTTGGTCAGTACGGTCTGGAGATCATCGAGGTAAATCTGGGTAGCCACCTCAAGCGTTGATGCGGACTCGTTCCATTGAATTTCACATTTACTGACATGGATATCATGCCAATACATACCGAATACCCCTGGACCAGAAACACGGGTACTTAACAAATGAATCAGAAATAGGGTTTGTATCATCAAACTGGATATATTTCTAAACCCCGATTACCAAAACTTAGTTTCCCACATCAGGTAAAGCGACATCCCTACAGCCAATCCGGATACCATTCGGGTCCACCAGGTTTGTTGTATCCTTAAAAAATTAACAAAAAAATGCGCCAGGAGCATCAAAACAATTACGATCACCACCTGGCCGGTTTCAATCCCAAGATTAAAAGCAAACAGGGGTTTGAGTACACTTTCTTCTTTGCCCAATAAACTCTTAAAATAATTTGAAAATCCCATGCCGTGAATAAACCCAAACAGCAGGGGCAGGATATATTTCCACCAGGGTAAGCTGAGGTTGACATTTTCAGTGGGAACAAAATTGAGCAGTGCCGTAATGAGTATGGTGACCGGTATCAAAAACTCTATCAGCGATTGATTAAACTGGATGACGTCCAGAGCCGCTAAGGCCAGAGTGAGTGAATGCCCGATCGTGAATGCAGTCACCAGAATCAATAATCGTTTCCAGTCCGCAGGGCTGTATATGGCGCACAAAGCAACGATAAATAAGATATGATCGTAGGCCGCCAGGTCGGCAATGTGTTGAATACCTAACTGGAAATAAACTGAAAATTCTGAATTCATAACCTGCATTCAAAGATAAACGAACCCAAACAAGTAATAACACCTGGATCCCACACAGGCAGCATCCAGGTGTTTTTATCGATGACAGGATTTAATATCGGTAATAATCCGGCTTATAGGGTCCGTCCGCACTGATGCCCAGGTATTCAGCCTGTTCAGGTTCCAGTACATCGAGTTCTACGCCGATTTTAGCCAGGTGAAGTTTTGCAACCATTTCATCAAGGTGTTTGGGCAACATATAGACCTTGTTTTCATAGTTGCCTTTGTTTGCCCATAATTCCATTTGAGCCAGCACCTGATTGGAAAATGAATTGGACATGACAAAGGAAGGATGGCCCATGGCACAACCCAGGTTAACCAGTCTGCCTTCCGCCAATAATATGATGTCTTTGCCATCAATGGTATACATATCCACCTGAGGTTTGATTTGATCGCGTGTATGGCCGTAATTGGTATTCAACCAGGCTATATCGATCTCATTATCAAAGTGACCGATATTGCATACCACGGCTTTATCCTTCATCAATTTGAAGTGTTCTCCGGTAACTACATTTAAACATCCGGTAGCGGTCACCAGAATATTGGCTTCAGCTATTGCGTTTTTCATTTTTTTAACTTCAAAACCATCCATTGCAGCCTGCAAGGCGCAGATCGGATCTATCTCTGTTATGATTACCCGGCAACCAGCCCCTTTTAAGGAGGCAGCCGAACCCTTACCGACATCGCCATATCCTGCAACTACGGCCACTTTACCCGCAAGCATCAGATCGGTCGCACGGCGGATAGCATCCACACAACTTTCACGACAACCGTATTTATTGTCAAATTTTGATTTGGTGACGGAATCGTTTACATTGATTGCAGGGACCGGCAGGGTACCCTTGCCTACCCGCTCATATAAACGATGGACACCTGTAGTAGTCTCTTCACTGATCCCTATGAGGTTTTGCACGAGTTCAGGATATTGGTCCAACACAATATTGGTGAGATCACCTCCATCGTCTAGGATCATGTTCAGTGCTTTTCCGTCTTTGAACGCAAACAGCGTCTGTTCGATGCACCAATCGTATTCTTCCAGGCTAAGTCCCTTCCAGGCAAACACCGGGATACCTTTTGCAGCAATAGCCGCAGCAGCATGATCCTGGGTAGAAAAAATATTGCAGGAGGACCAGCTGACTTCTGCACCCAATTCCGACAGGGTCTCAATCAGTACGGCAGTTTGTATGGTCATGTGCAGGCAACCCGCAATTCGGGCACCTTTTAATGGTTTACTCTGGCCGTATTGTTCTCTGAGGGCCATCAGTCCGGGCATTTCGGACTCAGCCAGGATGATTTCTTTGCGGCCCCAGTCTGCTAAAGACATATCTTTTACTTTGTATGGGAGTTTGGTATGAACGGTTTCCATTATAAAAATTTAAATGTGTTTTAATTTGGGCGCAAAGGTATTAAATAGATAGCATTTCTTTACCATAAATTGCGCCGATTTCTAACCGGATCAATTCATGAACCGGCTTGTTTTTTTATTTAAAGGAAATCAATTCAGCGCGGTCGCAGTTGGTAATGGGGCCCAAAGCATCCAGGAGGATATTGCCATTGTAGGTATACTGCAGTTTAGTATTGTAAAATGCTTCGATAATGATGAATTGAATATCTTTTTTAGGTTTAAAGCGGATCGTATAAGGCCTCCAATCGGCATGGTTGATCGGCGGGCTTTCAAACAGTTTTTGTTTTTTTTCGCATCGTTCATTGCCCCCCCAAACCCTTAAAACGGCAGGCTTATTATATCCATTATAGGTTTTGGCACTGGCCATCATTAGCTTAAAAAAATAACAATTATCGGCTTTAAGTGACTCCGGCAGTCGTTGCCCAATACACTCCCAGGTGCCGTTTTTCCGGACGATCAGCCCCATAAAAGACTGCCCGTCATAGGCATCCTGATAAACCCCCCAGGGGCCGGGAAGCAAATCAGGCGTCGTACCATCCTCGCACCCGATCCAGCCAATTGGCATAATGGCATCCTGCGGTTCGCCTTCAAAAGAAGGGTTGAACATCACAACCTGCTGACTGCGCAAACACCACGTACCCAACATAGCCACCAAGGTTATCAGCATTTTATTGATCATATCACAAAATCCATTTATATATCTCCAAATTAACTAATTTTGGGCCAAATTCAACGCATGGCAAAACAACCCATTCCTGCAAAAAAACTAATTAAAACCGAGACTAAGAAAACGGAATCGTTTTCCGGACCTGCTTCATCCCTGGCCGCGAGGAGAAAAGTCAATACCAGCATGACGAATACCCCTTCCGAGTTTACTTTTAATTCTGATAATATTAAATGGTTGTTGATCAGTCTTGGACTGGTAATCCTCGGCTATGTGCTGATGACGGGTGGGAAAATGCCGAACAAGGATGTTTGGGATGAAAGTATAATTTATAGTTTCCGCAGGACTGTACTTGCACCTGTGGTGATCCTAGGGGGCCTCATTTTAGCCGTTTATTCCATATTTCGAAATAAACCGGTTCAAACCAGTTCTACCCCAACTTCCTGAGGTACTTCGACCTCATTCTTCCTGGTAAATTCAGCATTAATCGTCAGTCCGGGATTAAAGCCTGTAATTTTGCCTGGTTATCAAATTAATCCATGGACTTTCAGCTGCTCAGACCGGTAACACTTAATGATGACTATTCGGATTTGGCTTCCTGGCAGGAAGGTAAAATGATATTGCTGGACAAACCCCTCGAATGGACGTCCTTTGATCTGGTCAATAAATGCAAACTCGCCTTTCGTTTTGGGTTAAAGGTCAAAAAGATCAAAATCGGCCATGCGGGTACCCTGGATCCGCTGGCTACCGGGTTGATGCTTGTGTTGGTGGGAAAATATACTAAACTCACCCCGGAGATCCATACCCTGACCAAAACCTATGAAGGCAGCCTGTTTCTGGGAGCTACTACTCCAAGTTATGATGGCGAACGGGCAATCGATGCCCATTTTCCGATTGACCATATTCATCCGGAATTGCTTTTCGATACCGCCAGCCAGTTTGTAGGGCAAATTGTGCAATTTCCCCCGGTGTTTTCGGCCGTTAAAATCGATGGGAAAAAAGCATACATAGCTGCTCATAAAGGAAAATCCATTATCACCCGGGAGAGATCAGTGGACATATTTCAATTTACCATTGATCGTATTGAGTTACCTGTTGTAAACTTTACCGTAACCTGCAGTTCTGGTACTTATATACGCACCCTGGTGCATGATTTTGGACAGGCATTGCAGTCAGGAGCTTATTTAACCAGGTTGAGGCGCACCCGTATCGGACCCTGGTCTATTGCCGATGCTATGGATGTCCAGACCTTTGCATCCAAATTAGCGTCGACAATACCCACCGAAATAACTTTACCCCAAGAATCTAATTGATTATGGAAGTCCTGGAAGTCCAAAACGTAGTCAAATCCTATGGTAATCAAATAGCGGTGGACCGGATATCATTTAAGATTGCCGCGGGTGAAATTGTGGGCTTCCTGGGACCGAATGGGGCAGGTAAGTCCACGACGATGAAAATGATTGCCGGTATCTTATCTCCTGACCAGGGCGAAATCAGGATTAAGGGGAAATTGGTGTCATTGAAATACCCCGAAATCAGGAAGTCTCTGGCGTATCTCCCGGAAAACAATCCACTTTATACAGATCTGTATATCAGGGAGTACCTTGAATTTATGGCAGAAATCCATCAGGTCAAAGCAGTTCAATCAACGCTGGACGAAATCATCACCATCTGCGGATTGACCGCGGAACAACATAAAAAAATAGGAAGTTTAAGTAAAGGCTTCAAACAAAGGGTAGGGCTGGCTCAGTCTATTCTGCATAAACCGGACTTATTTGTACTGGATGAAGCGACCACGGGACTGGATCCAAATCAAATACTGGAGATCAGGGATTTGATTAAAAACCTGGGCAAGAGCCATGCGGTCTTAATATCCACCCATGTGTTGCAGGAAGTTGAATCTATTTGTAATCGTTGTATCGTGATCCACAAAGGGAAATTAATTGCCGATGATCCGATGTCTGTTTTAAAAAATAAATTACACCCACACCGGGAAGTAATGGTGAGTTTTGACCGGGACATTTCTATGGAACTATTTCTCAAAAAATGGTCCAGGGTGACCAGGGGGCCTTATGCGTTTTCATACCTGATCCAGGATGAAGATGTCCGTTTGACTCAGACTGTTTACCGTTGGGTGGTAGAACATAAATTGGTATTAAATGAGCTTAAATGGGTAGAAAATAAAATGGAAGATGTTTTTTATTCATTGACTGGTAATCCGGTTAAATAATCATCGTTTGAACCAGATCAACACTTTAAGACCGGTCATCAAAAGGGAATTATTATCCTATTTGAGCTCATTCAGTTTTATGCTGGCGATTGCGGTTTATTTTCTGCTGGTTGGATTGTGGTTGTGGTGGTTTCCCGATACCAGTATCCCGGATAATAAATTTGCCAGTTTGCAAACTTTGTTTGCCCTGGCCCCGTGGATATTTTTATTTATTCTTCCTGCCATGACCATGAGGTCAATTGCTGAAGAGAGGCAATCCGGTACCCTTGACTTATTAAAAAGCAAACCCCTGACCATGTACCAGTTGGTAGTGGGAAAATTTATTGCATTGGTAGTCTTGATTGTACTGATTCTCCTGGTTTCTCAGGTCTACACTTTTTCGATTTATCAGCTGGGATATCCCAAAGGCAACCTGGATGCCGGAGGTACAGCCGGTTCCTTTCTGGCCTGGATGCTTTTAGCATCGGCATTCAGTGCCATCGGTCTATTTACGTCTGCTGTCAGCCCGAATCAAATGATCGCATTTTTATCTGCAGCAGCTGGTTGTTTTTTGCTCTACATCGGACCCTCCTTTATCAGCACTCTGCCCGTATTGGTGGGTCAATGGGATTTCCTCATCCAGGGTCTTGGCATCCAGTCCCATTATGAATCGATGAGTAGGGGAGTCATCACGTCATCGGACTTGTTTTATTTCCTCGGATTCACCGGGCTGTTTTTACAGGCAGCTGCACTTGCAGCTACCTACCCGCGAAATCAACGAAAATTAATCTTATTGGAGTCTCCGGTGGGGTGGGCCGTTTCCTCGGTATTTATTGTTTTGAGCTTTTTCGATTTATTTTCCATCGACCTGACAGAAGATCAAAGGCATACTATTCGCCCGGAAACCAAAACACTGATTTCTGAAGTTGATGATATCATTTATGTCAAATTGTTGTTTACAGGTTCATTTCCTGCTGCTTTTACCCGGTTAAAAAATACCGCCCTGGAAACGCTCACTGAATTTAACCGTTTAAATAAAAACATTCAATTTGAAGTGGAAGATCCACTGGAAGGAAATCCAGAGCTCGTCAGATCGAATCAGGAATCATTGCGCCAGGACGGCATTATTCCTACCCGGTTGACCGTGTTTAATGGTAAAGAACAGGAACAGAAAATAGTCTACCCTTATGCAGTATTTTATTTTGGAGAGCGGAAAATACCGGTGAATCTGCTGGAGAGTATGGACCCAAATACTTCAGAAGATGAAGTACTGAATCGTTCCGCGAGTTTATTGGAATATAAATTTGCGAATGCCATCCAGAAACTTCGAATGAAAAAAAGCCCGGTGGTCGTATTTTCCCGGGGTCATGAAGAACTGCCGCTGCTGCATACGGCTGATTTGGAAAGGACATTGCGCCCGGTGTATTCTACCGGAAGAATAACATTAGATAGTATTGTTTTTATTTCAAATGAAATCGATATATTGATTATAGCTAAGCCTCAAACAGGCTTCAGTAACCGGGACAATTTTTTAATTGACCAGTATATCATGAATGGGGGTAAAGTCATCTGGTTAATCGATCCGCTTTCCGTCAATACGGATACCATCAATGCCGCGGCGAGAAAAAAAATGGATTTTATACCCTTGCCCTATCCTTTGAATTTGGAAGAATTGTTCTTTAAATATGGGTTTCGGATTTTACCCAATGTCGTATTGGATTATGAATGCAGCACCATACCCTTATTGACAGGGTATACAAACGGTACACCACAATTTGAACCACGACCCTGGTATTTCCATCCTCTGGTTGCACCCCAAATTAACCATCCTGTGGTTAAAAATCTGGACCGGATCAGTTTATTTTATCCCGCCACTATCGATACAGTAAAAACAAAAACTCCGCTGGTCAAAACGATACTGCTGGCTTCCAGCATGCATAGTCGAACGTTGTTGAGTCCTTCGGGGATAAATTTTGAAATGGTACGCCAATTGGCAGAACCTAATCAATTTAACCGCCAATCGCAACCGGTCGGCTTATTGCTGGAAGGTATATTTTCATCGGCATTTGAAAACAGGCTGAGTGAATCCTTTTCCAATATGCTGGATCAAACCGGAATTTCCTATAAGGCATACAGCGTACCTAACCGTATGCTGGTTTTCAGTGATGGGGATCTGATCAATAATGCGGTGAGCAGCAGAGGGGAACCTGCACCTCTGGGATTTAATAGGTATGAACAAAAGACCTATCCCGCCAATAAAGACCTGATGCTAAACAGTATTGAATATTTATTGGATGACCATCAAATCATGGCAGCCCGGAATAAGGAAATCCGGCTCCGTTTGCTGGATGCCGCCGTGGTGAGGGACCAGGCTGGATACTGGAGATGGTACAATACCCTCGTTCCGATATTGATTATTTTAATGTTGAACATCGGTTTTTATTATTGGAGAAAATGGAAATATGCCTGAGATCAGTAATTTTTATTGGTATGGTATCCTGATCTGTTTAACCTGGGGTTGTAAACCGGGCCAAGGGGACCAGATGGAAACAGATTTTAAATTATCCAACCCGGAACGGATTGCTGCCATTGAAATTTATCACCAGGGTATACTGGAACAGACTTTGTCAAAAACGAAACAAGGCTGGATCGTGAACCAAAAATATGCGGTCAGGCCTGACGCTATCGACAACATATTGCGTATCCTGCCTGATTTACGGGTGATGTATTTTCCTCCTTCGGCAGCCTGGGAAAACATGGTCAGGGCAATTAAAGAGCAAGGGGTTACCCTCGTTTTTAAAGGACCATCGGGTCAAAAGATTAAATCCTTCAGCCTGGGAGGTACCACCAACGATGAAAGAGGTACTTATGCTATGATGGAAGGGTCGACCAAACCTTATGTTATTCATGTTCCGGGGTTTGATGGCAGTCTGGCCAACCGGTTTATAATGGAAGAAAATGACTGGAGAGACCGGATGATTTTTAAAGAAATCAAGGAAGATTTAATCAAGATAAAAGTCAATTATCCGGAACAACCCGGAGCAGGATTTGAATTGGAAAAAGTGGAAGGCAAATGGAGGTTGTTTAGTCTTTCCCGTAAACCGGTAACTGCCGATGAATCGTTGATTCATACATACCTTGATGGCTTTTCCGGGATAGGCGCCGAAGGCATTGAAAATGACTTTAAATCTATTCCCCAGGTGCTGGAAATGACCCCTCATGCAGTCATTGAAATTCAAAAACCGGGTCGCACTGCTCGTATTATAAAATTTTACCCGATCCGGCTGGATGGCCAGGACAGGGTCGAACGATTTTATGTGTATGATGGCAAGGACTTTTTTTTAGCTCAAATGCGTATCTTACAAAAGTTATTCAGATCGATAGATTCATTTTAAATCCGAATGAAACACAGACACACCCTACTGCTTTCATTGGGTGCCTGGATGACCATCATGGGGGTTTCTTTGGTGTCGTTCGAAGAGTACTGGGGATTTTTCGGGCACCGGAGGATCAACCGATTGGCGGTATTCACGTTGGTACCTGAAATGATGCCGGTATTTAAAAAACACATTGAATACATCACCGAACACGCCGTGGATCCGGACAAACGGAGATATGCAATTCACGGTGAAGCAATCCGTCACTATATTGACCTGGATGTTTGGCATCAGATGGGTGTGGACCCTTTGCCAAAAAGTTATTCCACCGCCAGAGCCCTTTTGGGAGATTGGGTCCTTAAAGATGCGGATGGCCGGAATGAATCCATCTTTATGCACCCCAGATGGAAGATCATCGCAAATAAAAAGTATATCCTGATCAAACAGCCCGACACCGCTGAAGTTGATTTTTATGATTATCAACGATTTGTTTCCGGCTATCTTCAAAAGGCAAAGGATCCCGACGAAGACATTTTTTTGAATTCAGATACGTTGAATACATTTTTTAACCGGCAGTTATTACCCGCGGGACAAAGGTTGCAATGGATAGACACCTTCAGCAAGCATGGGATACTTCCTTATATCATTCCCCAGTCGTATACTAGATTGGTACATGCTTTTAAAATTAAAGATCTGGCGAGTATCCTACGGCTCTCTGCGGATCTGGGCCATTACGTTGGAGACGCCCATGTCCCATTACATACGACCAGCAATTATAATGGGCAGCAGACCGGACAAACCGGATTACATGCCTTTTGGGAAAGCCGAATCCCGGAATTATTTGCAGATCAGTCCTATGATTACCTGGTGGGTAGAGCAAATTACATCAAAGACATAGAAGACTTTAGCTGTAAAATAGTTTACGATAGCCACCGGTTCGTTGATTCTGTATTATCTATTGAAAAAAGATTAAGCCGGCAAATACCAGCGTCACATCAATATTGTTTTACAGAACGCAACCTGCTCATCGTAAAATTGCAATGTGAAGCCTATGCCAGAGCATATCAATCGGCGATGAAAGGCATGGTGGAAGAACGTATGAGGGCAGCCATCCTGGCGGTGGGAAGTACCTGGTATTCGGCATGGATTGATGCCGGACAACCTGATTTATCGTCGTTAAATGAACCCGGCGCTGGTACTTCAGACAGTTTGTACTTAAAAAAAAACAATGCAGGATCATCGGTCCGGCCTGAACATTAAATTTATAATTGCAGCCTGACCTTCATTTTGTTTAAAATCCGGACAAGCCACAATACAAAGAATGCATACAGAATACAATAACCCAGCCCCAGTATCCCGGTTTTATATTCACGGGGTAGTGGGTAAAAATTAAATAAATCGTATAAAGCCCATAAGATAAACGGGATGATATAGGTCAACAAGGGATTTGCCCCCGCTGGTTGAAAGATTTTGGCCCAACGGACTTGATTTTTAATATCTATAATCCAATAGATAATTAAAAATGCCAGGATTGAAAACATGGAACTGCACATACCCCAGGACGGAGTAGCCCCATTTTTACTGATATGGAAAAAAGGCCGCAGGGCAAACCCCACGAGGAATAAAAAACCTGCCCATGCTAAAGATCTTCTGAATAAAGTAGCAAGCCCCGACTTATACTGTTTTTCAAACATGATTAAAGTGAGTACCACACCACATAGGGCTATGCCGATATGGGTGGCATGACCCCCATAAGGCCTGAACAAAGAAAATCAGGAAGGGACATTGGATGACGCGATGTGCCCAAGTATGTAGATGGCCAGACAAAACAAGATAGCGGTCAAAACAATTTGAATTTTACCCTTACTCAACAAATAAAGCAAAGAAGCAAACATATATGCCCAACCGATCAGACCCATTATACCCCACCATTTTGGTGTCATGCCTAACTCACCTTGTGGACCACCCCGGTATAAGATCGCCAATACCACAAGGATCATGATGCCCAACCCGCGGTAAAGCCAGGGGCTGGGTTTGATTCCAGGATGGTATTTTGTTCCAGATCAGTATAGCTGCAGGGTAGATCATCAACGCCCAGAGTGCTTTCGGGATTAGCATAGATTCCTCAAGATGACCACTTTCGGCATTGACCATAAGCACGCCGAGAATCAGGAGACCGAGGGTGCGCATAAGAATGTGTAGCAGGAGTTTCATTTGGCCATCCCCTGACTTAATCCTTTGGTTTATGGCAAAGGGTATCGGCATACCGACGATAAATAAAAATCCTGCGAATACCCAATCCACCATGGTCATGCCATCCACATTGCCTGGCAGGTGATAAAAAGCCTGGGGAAGGTCCCTGACCCCCGCTACTTCATTGAAGAATACCATTAAAAATATAGTCAGTCCCCGAAAGACATCTAGGGAGTAGAACCGCTGATTTTCGAAGTTGTTGACCGGTAAAATCAATGAGGCAGGTATTTATTGACGACATCCAATAAATATAATTTGGGATCACTCGCATATTGCCAAAACATGACCCCGCCCATATTATGCTCCAGGACATAATTGCATTTATGCATGATCGATTCTTCATCATCAAAAGAATACATCTGAAAAGTGGAATCATTAAATAATACCGGAGCTTTAGCCTGATTATCCCAATATCGCACAAACCCGGGCTTTTTTGAAATACTGTCTTTGATCATTGAATAGCCACCTCCCCGGGTAACGGTATCCACCGGGCGACCGATCCCATGGTTGTCAGCAGATTTCATAAACCAACTGCGGCCATAAAATGCCATACCCAGCACCAGTTTGGAAGCCGGCACACCAGCCTTGATATAGGCTAAAACGGCTTTATGGCCGGACTCTTCCTGATCAAAATTGGACGATGGAAAGAGATTGGTGTGATGCCCTGCTGTATCTCCGGCGACATAAAAGTCATAAGACATCAGATTGATATAATCCAGATAGGTCTGTAATTTTCCCATTTCGGTTTTATCAATAAATGCCTGGAAGCAGGGGATTGCTGTGGTGAGCAGATGATGTTGACCAGTCGACTTGGTCAGTTCCTCCAGTTCTTCACGGATTGCCTGAAACATCAGGGTGAAGTTTTTTTTATCTTCCGGGCGGAAAATATTGTCTTCCCCTTTAAAGCCTGGATATTCCCAGTCGATATCTACTCCATCAAGGTGATGATGGCGAATAATATCGACACAAGATTTAGCAAATTTTTTTCTGGAAGATGCAGTATGGACGGCATCTGAAAAATTTTCACTCCAGGACCAGCCACCCAATGAAATCAGGATTTTTAAATCGGGATTGACATTTTTTAAGGCTACCAAATACCTGAAATTGATCGTGTCCGTGCTTTCATTGGTAAGCCAGGCCAGGGAATCCCGGACATTAACGAAAGCATAGTTAATGTGGGTGAGTTTATCCGCAGCAATTTGAAGCGGTTCAAGGAGCCCACGAAATCCGGGAACATAACCAATTATAATTTTTTTATCCCAGGGCTGTTCTTTCGGTTGGCTGCAGTAAATACACAGGCTAAGGAAAAGGCAGCCCAGAATAAGATATTTGTTTGGCATTTTGCTACAAAGGTTAACAGCTATTTAATCGCTTCTAAAATAGAGTAATCGTATAAAATACGAAAATTTGACCTGCATAACATTACAACTGAACGTAAGGAGTACTATTCTACCCTGATTACTTTTCTGCTGATCGATCCTTGCAGACTGGATAACTGGACAAAGTAGATTCCCGGAGGAATAGCTTTACCACCGGATTCAAAGTCAATCTGATGCAAACCTGTACCCAATCTACCGAGGGCACGGTTTTGAATGACAGACCCTGAAATAGTGACCAGTCTCGCCTGAACTTTCTCTAAAGCTTTCTGGGTACTGAACTGGACAGTAAACCGTTGAACAAACGGATTGGGGAAAACGATCACCTGGTCAAATGGGTTAAGTTCTTTCAATCTGACCGATGTGCATCCTTTAGTGACAAACCGCAGCATCGTTTTGAACCTGCTGGTATCCGAATCACAAAATGTTTTAGATTGGACAATATACTCTGTGCATTGTTTGAGCATTTCTAATTTGACCATAGTGTCACGGGTCGGCAGGGTATCCCATTTAGGAGAACTTCCTTCCCGGTACCGGATCATATAAAACAATTTAGGTATGATTTTTTGATAAAAAATTACCGCTGATGATTCAAAAACGGCTGCGGAATCCAGTTCGAGAATATCGGGACAGTCAAAAGATCTGGGGAGGAGTTTGATCGTATAATCTTCCACTTCACCGGCATTAAATATGGAACAAGGACCGGGCCTTTCCGTATCCCCGATATTGGTGGCGGCTTTGAGGCTGATCCGCAGCGTAGTTTCACCTACACTATCGATGCTGGTCGGGCTCAAGTAAATATTGGAGACCAGGTTGCCGGTCAATCGATTGATACCACTGTCCCACACCAACTCAGCGGTATCATCAAAATCCTGGTCGTGGTTGCGATCTATCCACACTCTTAAATAATATTGTGTGAGGCTGTCTTTTAGAAAGGGAAAAACCCTTAATAACATCTGGCCTCCCAGGCTAACCGATGGTTTGAGGCTATCAATACCGGTGAATCCTCCGTAACCAAAATTGTCCCTGCTTCTGAATTTTAAACCGTCTAAAATGAGGGAATCGATATAAATCCTGCTCTCAGATCCACGGCTGGTACAAGCCAAACAAGACTTTTGTACCGCATCCAGGGCTCGCAGGATATTTAAAGTCCCACCGGTACGGATAATACCTTTAAGCGTCGACAAACTATCGGTAGTGGACAATATAGCGGAGCGCACTATCAGCGCGGCAAGTTCGGGATTTGAAAATATCAGTCCATCGATTTGTTCACAACTATTGGCATATAACAAACCAATTGCACCGGCGACAATAGGAGCTGCAAATGAAGTACCTGAATCAAATCCATATCCCCCATTAGGTCTTGTGGTATAGATGAGGTCGCCGGGAGCAGCCAGATCGATGTTTATGGGACCATAAGCCCCGGTTCGTTTGCCATCTGAAGCAGTAGAGGTGACCGCGATAAAATAATCACTGGGGCAAAGCGAAGGCAGGTCTCCGACGCTATCCACATTGATACCGATGCGGTTGTCAGCAGCACCTACATTTAAAATTCCGGCTTTGCCTAAGGAATCGTAAATGCCGCACCACAATGGAGCATCGGCTGGCTTGCCATTATCAATACCCCAAGAGGCGTTGGTAGCCACTACA
This sequence comes from Saprospiraceae bacterium, assembly GCA_034439915.1. Lineage (GTDB taxonomy): Bacteria > Bacteroidota > Bacteroidia > Chitinophagales > Saprospiraceae > JADJLQ01. The sequence continues at coordinate 54,390 of JAWXBI010000242.1, forward strand.
AAGGCTCCAGCCTGCCCCTGGGAGGCATTGAATATTTTTCTTTGATTCAATACGTATAAATATCCGATCAGTACATCGGATTCTTTGATCCCCTGTCGAACGTCATATTTGAGGTTCATCATCTTCACATTCCAGTTGATTCCGGTGACGCCGAGTTGATTATTTCCAGATGCGCCGATCAATCCGTTTACGGATACCCCGTGTTCGCCATGATCAACGCTATCGTTGGAAGAAAGGATGTTCCACCCATTATAATCATCGATATATCCATTTTGATCATCATCCAGTTTGTTGCCCGGTATTTCTTTGGCATTAAACCAGGTGTTGTTCATCAGGTCGGGATGGGTGGGTTCGGTACCGTCATCGATGATGGCGACCACGATTTCTCTTCCTTTTTTGGTATGTCCTCCCGTTGTCGAATTCCATGCCAGGAAAGCTTTAGTATCCAGGTTTTTGGTTTTGCCGTTTATTCCATTATTGAGCCATTGCCATTGTGAGCTGAATTTGGGGTCATCGGGAGAATTCTGGCGGGTTGAAATGAAGTGGTTAAACTGAGCTGCAATGGTCTTGGGGTGTTTTCTGATTTTTTCCAATAATTCGACCTCGTGATATTTTACAAAATCGAATTCAAGTTCAAAAAACTGGTTTTGCGGGGATAATGAATGAAGTTGTTTAATGGAGTTGGCCCTTCTCAAAGCTGTAAATCTGGAAACGATGGATTGCAGGTCTTTTTCTTCTTTCACCTGAATCAGGATTTGACCCTGCACATGATCCAAAGCTTGCCCGGGCAAAGCAGTGATCACGGTGATTAATAAACTCAGTAATAAAAATAACTTGTTCATTTATTTATATTTTGCAGATCAATGCATCCGGTCTCCACGGAGTGCAAAAGCATCCAATATTTTTGCTTCGAATTCCAATAATTGTTGCCATCGGGTTTGTACTGTTTCCGGTTCACCGTAATTTTTGGCAAGTTCCAAAAATAGCCGGTAATGCCCTGCTTCAGACACCATGAAAGTATGATAAAATTCCCGTAATTCTTGTTCCTTTAAATGCAAAGATAATAGCCTAAATCGTTCGCAACTTCTGGCTTCAATCATAGCGCAGATCAGGAGGCGGTCGATAAATCGCTGTTCACGGGTGCCGCCTTTTATCTGGAATTGAATCAATTGGTTGACATACTCATCGTTTCGCTGAAAACCGAGTTTCAAATTTTTTTCTGCTAGTTTTTGAAGCACTAAACGAAAATGGCCCCATTCCTCCGTGACCACTGGTGCCAGGGATTCGACCATTTCAGTTTTATCCGGGAATTGTTGAATTAGAGAGATGCAGGAGGAGGCTGCTTTTTGTTCACAATACGCATGGTCCGTGAGGATTTCCTCCAGGCTTTTCTCTGCCAGGTTCACCCAACGGGGATCGGTTGCCAATTTTAATCCAAGCATTATTTAGATGCATTGATACACGCCAGCTGCCGGGTAAAAAAATCAATATTGTAAACCACATAATCTTCATATCCGGTTGTAAAATTGAGCCGGATGTGGTCAACCTCGGAAGACATCATCATTTTTATCATAGGTTTTTCCAGGAAATACATTCCGGTCATTGAAGTTGTTTTGTGCACCTGGTCGACCGATCCCGCATCGTACCGGGTATTGACGAGTTTGAGCTCTTTACCGTTGACAAAATGGATTGCCATAATACTTTTCTCCAGGTTACCATAGTGTTTTAAAGCCTGATCTGAAGCCACACTGAGTTTGAGCTGCAGATAGGTATACCCCGGTTCTGTCGCTATAAAAGCTTCACCGGTTACATAATGTTGTCCGTTGAGGTATTTTTTAATTTCCTCCGGAGTATGATTGAACAACACTTCGGACTGAAGGGCTGCCATAGCTTTCCGATTGCCCCCTGCGGAAGTTTCCTGAAATTGACAAGGCAGTGCTGTAGATAGGGTGGTAGCGGATAAACCAGCCCAGGGATCAAACGTTTGAGAAGGAAGTTTTTCACCCGAGGGAAGCATTTCAGATTTAGGCTTATGCGCAGGAGGTTGTTGCGGTGAGGGGACATGTACCGCAATGGCTGAAGTATCGGTCTGATTACCCGGGAAAGGGAAATCCTTTAATTTCTGCCTGATTTCCTGATCGGATAAGCCCATCATTTCTTTATAGGCCTTTCCTTCCATGATTTTCTCGGTCAATTTAGTCTGCAAGCCTTTCGTGGTTAGTTTGGATTGCCGCAATTCAGCTTTTAAAGAATTTACACTGGAGGATGATTGTACGGTACGGGACAATTTATTTTCTATAACAATCTGTTTGTTTTTCTCTTGTTTTAAACTGTCCTGTATCTGGTTTTGATCAAAGGACGCCTGTACAGCTTTGGATTGAACATAGGCCCTTGGGTCTGTATCCCAGGGGGTCTGGGCCCTGATCTCTAAAAGAATAGCCGGGATAAGGGCAAAGAAGAGGTGGTATTTTAATTTTTTATGGATTGAATGCATGTCTGCTAATACAACGATAAAAATACATGGTTAACCGTTAATTCGGGTTTCTTACATTTTTTTCTGCCAACAAATTTGAGAATTTAACTTTTTGAACATGAGCCTGCCAAATATAATCTTTTTCCATTTTATATCCGGCTACAGGATGTAGTAAGTTTGAACCTGGACGCGACGAGAGCCAGTGACTAAAGATCAGTATATTTGCAACTTAATTTTTGAAACATGACCCTTGAGGTAGGAGATTATATAGAGAATAATAAACCGCGATTTTTGTCTGAATTATTAGAGTTGTTGAAAATTCCATCGGTCAGCGCAGACCCTGAATATAAAGATCAGGTGGTGCTCATGGCCAATAAAGTGGCTGAACATCTTGAAACGGCGGGGGTCCAAAACGTAAAAATCTATCCGACCGCGGGGCATCCGATTGTTTACGGTGAACATTTGATTTCTACTTCAGTTCCTACGGTGCTGGTATACGGCCATTATGATGTTCAACCGGCAGATCCGCTCGAATTGTGGACTACCTCCCCCTTTGACCCGGTAATCCGCGACGGCAATATTTATGCCCGGGGTGCCTGCGATGATAAGGGACAGTTTTTTATGCATATAAAAGCATTTGAAGCTATGAATAAAACCCAGGCTTTAAATTGTAATATCAAGTTCATTTTTGAAGGGGAGGAAGAGATCGGATCCAACAATCTCGAACAATTTTGTACCACCCACCGGGATATGCTGGCTTGTGATGTCGTGATGATTAGTGATACGGCCCTCATTTCCAATGAATTACCTTCCTTGACCGTGGGGCTGAGGGGTTTGAGTTATGTAGAAGTAGAAGTGACCGGACCAAATCGGGATTTACACTCTGGAGTATACGGGGGAGGTGTGACCAATCCTATAAATGCCCTGAGCAAAATGATAGCTTCACTGCACGATTCGGAACAACGGATCACTATACCCGGATTTTATGATAAAATCAAAGTGGTAAGTGAAGCAGAAAGAGCGGAAATGAACGCTGCTCCTTTTGACCTGGAGGAATACGAAAAAGATTTGGGAATCAATGCTGTGACGGGAGAACAAGGATTTACCACCCTTGAAAGAACATCCATCCGGCCTACCCTGGATGTGAACGGTATCTGGGGCGGATATATCGGTGCGGGAGCCAAAACAGTCTTGCCTTCAAAAGCCTTTGCCAAAATTAGTATGCGCCTCGTGCCAGACCAGGACCCGGATGAAATCACAAAATTATTTTCAGATCACTTCATTTCAATTGCTTCAGCCGGCACGGAAGTTAAAGTAACCCCTCATCATGGAGGTCATCCGGCGGTGACCCCAACGGATTCTCTGGAATATCTGGCGGCTGAGCGGGCGATGACGGATTCATTCGGTGTAAAACCCTTGCCTCAAAGGGGGGGTGGCAGTATCCCTATTGTCTCACTTTTTGAAAAAGTCCTGGGGGTAAAAACCGTTATGATGGGCTTTGGCCTCGATTCAGACAACATCCATTCCCCCAATGAAAAATATGGATTGTTCAATTTTTATAAAGGAATTGAAACAATTCCACATTTTTACCGTCATTATGCTGAACTAAAAAAATCCTGATATACATGAAAAATATCTTATCCATTTTATTAACCTTTTCAATTTTTTCCTTTTCAAGTGCGCAGACTATGATTTCAAAAGACAGCATCGTAATAGAGGACAGTTTATCGTATTCTCTGGGCTCCCTGATCGGGGCCAATTTAAAATCACAAGGATTTAATGAATTGCATATCGAAGATTTATCCAAGGGCATCCTCCATGCTATCGTCGATATCTCCAAAATTGATCTGGCGAAGTGCAATACAATTGTCGAATCTTACCTGGCAGAAAAAAAGGCGCTTGAATTTGGGCCCGTCAAAGCAGCGGGTGAAAAATTTTTAGCGGATAATCTGAAAAAACCGAATATCCATGTTACCAAATCTGGTTTACAATATGAGATCATTACCCAGGGAAGCGGCAGGAAACCCGGAGCTTCGGATAGTGTCAAAGTCCATTATGAGGGTAAATTGATTGATGGAACCGAATTTGATAGTTCTATTAAAAGGGGTGAACCCATTCAACTCATGACCAACCAGGTGATTGTAGGATGGACTGAAGCTTTACAATTGATGAATGAAGGCTCCAAATTCAGGCTGTATATCCCTTATTTTCTGGCCTATGGAGAAAACGGGGCAGGTCCAACCATCCCGCCGTTTTCGACCTTGATTTTTGATGTGGAATTGATCAAAGTAGGTTCATGACCCGATGAGGCTGGATATCATAGCCGCATTGCCCCGTTTTTTTGATAGTGTATTCGATAACGCTATTTACCGGCGATCTGTCCAGGCCGGGCTAATCCAAGTCAACGTGCATGATTTGCGCGATTATGGTATTGGGACTTATCGTCAGATCGATGATTATGCTTATGGTGGATCTGCCGGAATGGTTTTGATGGCACAACCCTTGTCGCAATGTATTGAGTCTCTAAAGGCTCAGGTATCGTATGATGAAATTATTTACCTGACCCCCGATGGTTCTGTGTTTAATCAAACAGAAGCAAACCGGTTGTCCCTCCAGCAAAATTTGTTGTTGATTTGCGGCCATTATAAGGGTATTGATCACCGGATCCGCGATCACTATGTAACCAGGGAAATTTCTATTGGGGATTATGTGTTGTCCGGTGGGGAGTTGGCTGCCGCAGTGCTTACCGATGCCATTCTCAGGCTGATCCCGGGTATCATGGGTGATGAGTCATCCGCATTATCCGATTCCCACCAGGATAGTTTATTGTCACCCCCGGTATATACCCGTCCAGCTGATTTTAACGGCATGAAAGTGCCGGATGTATTATTGAGTGGAAATGATAAACTGATCCGTGAATGGCAACATGAACAGGCTATTGAGAGAACACGGGCAAGAAGACCAGATCTTTGGGAAAACTGGAAGGATGGTTAAACCCAATTTTGCAGTCGGCAAAAATTGCACATCGTGCCGACGAGGAAGGCATGTCAGCCTGGGAGGGCGTACCCTGATATGCATCATCATGGGCCGACGATAATTGGTTTTCCATATTGTGTCGGGGTTAAAGCTGGTAGTGTTTTTTTGACCAAGAAAATCGGAAAGACTGAAGAGGGTTGAGGTGAATAGATTGCACCGGCTACTTTTTCTTTACCATTACCTTATCGATTTTGGCGCCGTCCATATCGATGACTTCTATTTCAAAATCCTTCCATTGTATCTTTTCACCGGCACGGGGTAGGTGTTTCAACTGATGGAGCAAGAGGCCTCCAAGGGTATTAAATTCAAAATCAGGGGCCAGGTCATCGAGCCCGAAATAATGTAAAAAATCTGCAAAAGGATAATGTCCGTCGATGAGCCAACTGCCATCTTCCCTTTCTTGAAATGAAAATTCATTTTCGTAAAAATCGTCAGCGCCCCCTACAAGGGCTTCCAATAGATCATTCATAGTCACCATGCCCTGCACCTGGCCATATTCATCGGTGATAATGCCAAAATGTACCTTGGTATCCTTAAACTGCTGCAAAGCTTTATACGCGCTGGTGTTTTCGATCATAAACTTGGGTGGTTTGATATAATCCACCAGTTTGAAGTGATCGTCATCGATATGGGTAAACAGATCTTTGAGAAATACCACCCCTTTGATATTGTCTTTGTCATCCTCCATGACCGGGTACACGGAATGCAGCTCATTGCTGACCGTTCGTTTGATATTTTCTGCCGTAGCATTGACATCAAGGAATACAATTTCGTTTCGATGGGTCATGAGGGAAGAAATTTTCCGGTCCCCAAGGTGGAAAACCCGTTCCACAATATCCTGTTCAATCTCCTGGACTTCGCCGCCTTCAGTGCCTTCCTGAATAATTTGTTTAATTTCTTCTTCAGTGACTTTACTGTCCGGTGAATTTTTGATTCTGAAAAATTTAATCAGCAGATCACCGGTATTGGTCAGCAACCAGACAAAAGGTGAAGCCACTGCAGTCAGGGTCTTCATAGGCCTGGCCATTATTTTCGATATCTGCTCGGGATAGGACAATCCGATTCTTTTCGGCACCAACTCACCCAATACCAAAGAAAAAAATGTCATCACTATAACTACTATGGCAATGGCTATGGAATGGGAATATTCTGCAAAGGTGGGATACGTATCAATTTGAGCCTGCAGGTCATTGGTAATATTTTCGCCGCTATAAATACCCATCAGGATACCAATTAAGGTAATTCCTATTTGTACCGTAGATAAAAACCGGTGGGGTGACAGGGCAGTTGCTAAGGCAATTTTAGCATTCTGATCGCCCCGTTTTGAAGCAGATTCAAGACGGCTCTTTCTTGCAGAAACCATGGCGATCTCTGACATGGAAAATATACCATTCAACAAGATAAGAAATAGGATAATCAATATTTCCATGCTAAGACCCAAGCTGGCCGGAAAGCCAAATACTCTTAAATTTTACCGCAATGATACGACATTCTTGGCTCTTTGCTTTGAACTACCCAAGAAATCAATGCCTATTTCTACCGTATCTCCTTGATTGACAAAACGTTGCGGGTTTCTGCCCAGGCCAACCCCAAATGGCGTTCCAGTGGAAATAACATCGCCGGGTAAGAGGGTCATAAACTGGCTGATATAATGTACCAGAAACTTGACATCAAATACCATGTCCGCCGTGGATGAATCCTGCACTATTTCATCATTTAATTTGGTCCACAACCTCAGCGCTTGCGGATCAGGCATTTCGTCCGAAGTCAACAGGTAAGGGCCGAGAGGGGCAAAACTGTCACAACTTTTACCCTTTACCCATTGGCCGCCCCGCTCCAATTGATATGCTCTCTCGCTGTAATCGTTATGCAGGCAATATCCAAAAATATGATCTGATGCCTGATCTAAAGAAACATAAGCAGCTTTTTTACCAATCACCACTGCCAACTCCACTTCATAATCGGTCTTTAAAGATCCGGGGGGTATCAATAAGTCATCGTTCGGGCCACAAATTGCAGTCGTGGATTTAAAAAACAATACCGGTTCTTTAGGTATTTCTGCCCCAGTTTCTTTGGCATGCTGGGCATAATTGAGTCCAACGCATATTAATTTGGAAGGCCGGGCTACCGGCGATCCGAGACGGACTCCCGGGTCTACGAGTTGATATTGATCATTCGATTCCAGATAATCCTTTAATTCTGCCAGTTGTCCGGAAGCAAAAAATGATTCATCGTAATCCTGAATGATATCGCTGACATCTATATAGCTGCCATCTTTCAATATTAATCCCGGTTTTTCTAATTCAGGTGGACCAAATCGTATCAGTTTCATGCGGAGTTAAATTATAAGGTAAAAAGGGTTAAATAAATAATTAAATAATTAATCAATTGGTTTTAATTTATTTCCGGACGAAATGATCCAGGGCTGCCGTGATCACTTAGGAATTTAATTTAATAAACCCCCCGTCGATCGGAAAATCCGTCCCGGTTACAAAAGCCGATTCATCACTGCAGAGATAAAGTGCCAGGGAAGCGATTTCTTTGGGCTCACCCATGCGACCAATCGGTTGGGTTTTAGCTAATTGAGCAAATATTTCTTCTTCTTTCCCGGGATAATTTTTAGCGATGTACCCGTCCACAAAAGGGGTATGTACCCTGCCGGGACTGATGCTGTTGCACCGTATCCCTTGTTTAATAAAATCCTTGGCCACCGAACGGGTCATGGACAATACAGCGCCTTTGCTCACAGAATACGCAAAGCGTTCGGATATGCCAACCGTACCGGCGACAGACGCCAAATTGATAATATTGCCTTTAGACCTTTTTATCAGGTAGGGCAGGAGAGCATGGATAGTATGGTAATATCCCCTGACATTGATATTGTAGATCCGGTCAAAAAATTCAGGGGTAGTGTTTTCTGCTGTGCCGACGTGTCCGATCCCGGCATTATTGATGAGAATATCGATGGGAGATTCACTTTCTATTTCTTCCAGGACTTGTTTTATTTTATCAAGATCACTGACATCGGCTATCGAGGACCGGCATTGGCCTCCGATGGAGTGAATAGCTTCCATAGCGGCAATGCCAGCAGCTTCATCCAGGTCCAGGATATGGACAAAGGCATTTTGAGCTGCCAGAGTGGTTGCTATAGCCTTGCCGATTCCGCTGCCGGCTCCGGTAATGACAATTGTTTTATTGGACAGGTCAAACATCATATCGATCAGAGTTTAAATACCAGTTTGGCCGGCATCCATTTGGCACCGGGCGCAAGGCCAGGCAAGCCTTGTTGATAACCCCACATCAATTTTTCCCATTCCTCAACCCTGGGGTTGGCTTTATCCATAACCATTTTGCGTTCAAAGCTAAAGGATTCATCCCCTTCTATGATCATAAACAACCTGTTGATTACCCGGTAAATTTCCATATTCACGATGCCGGAATCCCTCAGACTTTGCAGGATATCGGGCCATACTGACTCATGGTATTTTTCATATTCCGAGATGAGCTGTGGATCATCTTTTAAATCGAGGGCAAAACAATATCGGGCCATAAAAAGATTTTATAAAAAGTCGATCAGGTCAGTGCCCGGTCCAGATGGGTATAACCCCCGTCGACATAGACATATTGACCTGTGATGTGTGATGCCTTGTTTGAAATCAGGAATACAGCCATATCAGCTATTTCCTGAGGTTGGGTAAATCTTCTTTCAAAGGGAATTTTAGAGGCAATATGATCTTTTTTGGCCTGGGGATCCGGAAAAGTCCCCACCCACCATTCGTACAATGGGGTCCAGACTTCGGCCGGGATCAAAGCATTCACCCGGATGCTATAAGGTAATAGTTCAGCCGCCCAATCGCGGGTTAGGCCAAGGATACCTGCTTTAGCACATACGTAACCGGAAGTGCCGCCTTGGCCGGTGATAGCCGTTTTGGAGCTGGTATTGAGAATAGTGCCTTTGGTTTTTTTTAAATAGGGCAGACAGAGGTAAGCCATATTGTAATAATGCATCAGGTTTTTCTGAAGGCTGTGTTCAAAGGCTTCCGGGTTGCCGGTTTCGAGGCCTACATTGTCATTGATACCTGCATTATTCAGGAGGCCGTCCAGGCGTCCAAATTCGGCAACGGCAAATTCAACCGCGTCCATACATTGATCAAATTCCGTCAGATCTACTTTAAGGAATTTTGAATGACCACCGGTTGCTTTGATTTCCTGAAGAATAGCCGCACCCGCATCGTCATCCTTGTCCAGGATTACCGGGATGGCACCTTCTGCAACCATAGTCATTGCAATAGATCTGCCGATTCCTTTGGCTCCGCCAGTGATTAAAAAAACTTTATCCTTTATTCCGAGATCCATGAGGCATCTAAATTATAAAATTGAACCGCGTTTTTATAAAACAATTTATTTTTTTCTTCCTGGTCCCAATCCTGGGTAAAGGTCTTAACAATATCCAGGACATTTTTGTAAGAGGCAGCCAATAGACAGACCGGCCAGTCCGAACCAAACATCAGACGATCCGGCCCAAATATTTCCGCCGCTGCCTGGAGTACAGGTACAAAATCCGGATATCGCCATTGTTTCCAATCCGCTTCCGTGACCATGCCGGACAGCTTACAATATACATTGGGGCAATCGGCAAAATTCATCATCAGATCTTTCCAGTTGTCAAATTGTTTTGACTTGATGGCAGGTTTTGCCAGATGATCAATAATAAATTTTTGATGCGGGAATTTTTTTACCAACTGCCAGGCCGAAAATAAATGACGCGGATGGATGACGATATCGTAACAAAGATTGTTAGGGGCCAGTGCCGCCAGGCCATCGAGAAAATCCGGACGTTCCATAAAGTCTACCGGTTCGCTTTGAAGCACATGGCGCACGCCTTTGAATTTTGAATGACTGGAAAAATGTTGCAACCTTTCTTCGACGACCGGTTTGCATAAATCTACCCAACCGACTACGCCTTTAATAAAATCGTTTTCATCGGCGTATTTTAACAGCGTTGTTGTTTCTTCTTCCGTAGATGAAGCCTGGACGGCCACACAACCGCTGATATGATTGGTTTCATAAATAGTTTGAAGATGTTCCGGCAGATAGTCTTGCCGGAGGGTTTGCATACTATCCTGTATCCAATCGTATTGAACAGGATCATACCTCCAGAAATGTTGGTGAGCGTCTATAATTTGCATATGGTACTGCGGGGGCTAATGTAAGCAATACTTTGTTGTCTATGATGGTTTTGTTTTTTTAATTAAGTTTGCTCTTCATTTAAACTATTCAATGAAAAAGACACTGATTCTATATTTATTCCTGTCAGTCATGTACCCCGGATACGGTCAGAAAGTGTATTCCAGGCAACAAATCGAGGCTTTGAAAGAAGAGGTCATGACCAAAATCAGTCAACAGTCTAAAACGGCCCAGGTCATGGTGGATAAAATATTCAGTTTTGCCGAATTGGGTTTTCAGGAGATCGAAACGTCCAATTATATCTGTGGCATATTAGAAAAAAACGGATTTAAAGTGACGAAAGGTATATCCGGTGTTCCTACCGCATGGTGGGCTCAATGGGGTAGTGGTAAACCCATCATTGCTATAGGATCTGATTTGGATTGTATCCCCAAAGCGTCTCAAAAACCCGGGGTAGCCTATCATGATCCAATAGTGGAAGGAGCGCCAGGACATGGAGAAGGCCACAACAGTGGAATACCTTTAAATATCCTCAGTGTTTTGTCCGTAAAGGAAGTCATGCAAAGAGAAAAAATATCCGGGACCCTGATCTTATGGCCAGGGGTCGCTGAAGAGTTGGTGGCCACCAAAGCATTTTATACCAGGGATGGGTATTTTGATTCCGTAGACCTTTGCCTCTTTACTCATGTCAATAGTAATTTAAACGTGACGTATGGTCAGGCCCAGGGTACGGGGCTGATTTCAGTCGAATATGAATTTACCGGAGAAGCCGCCCACGCCGGTTTTGCCCCCTGGAGAGGGCGAAGTGCTGCCGATGCGGTTGAACTCATGAGTATAGGTTGGCAATATCAACGTGAACACCTGGATCCCCTGCAGCGCTCCCACTCGGTAATTCGAAACGGGGGGGATCAACCCAATGTGGTTCCATCCAAAGCTTCGATCTGGTATTATTTGCGGCACATTACGTATCCGCAAATCATGAATCTCTATGATAAAGCAAATCGGATTGCTGATGGTGCCGCGTTGATGACTGGCACTACGGTGAAGAGAAAAGTATTGGGCTCCGCTTGGCCCAGGCATTTTAATAGACCCATGGCCGAAGCTGCCTATCAAAATATACGGCAAATCGGTTTGCCGGCGTGGAGTGAGGCGGATCAGACCCTGGCCAAGGCTTTGCAAGCTGAGGTGGGCTCTGCACAAAAGGAAGGATTGTCCAGCCGATTGGATACCCTCGAAGCCCCCAGGTCAAGCCCGGTCAGCGGAGGATCTGATGATATCGGTGATATTTCCTGGAAACTGCCTACCATTACGCTGGGCTATCCTTCGAATATACCCGGTTTGCAGGGACACCATTGGTCCAATGCAGTTTCGATGGCTACTCCGATTGCATACCAAGGAGTGATTGCCGGGGCTAAAGCAGAAGCGATGACTCTGATTGATTTTTTTACCAAACCTGAACTGGTGATCCAGTCCTGGGCATATTTTAAAAATGAACAAGGTATGGAGATCAAATATGTGCCGATGGTTTCCAAAGAAGACAAACCGGCCATTTACCTCAACAAGGACATTATGGATGTTTATCGACCAAAACTTAAACCATATTATTACGACGAGACCAAATACAATACCTACTTGGAACAATTGGGTATTAAATATCCTACGGTCAAACCCAAATCCTGATGGCTGGTAAAACTGGCATAATTCCCAAGGCTGAATTTTTATTTCTCGAAGGTCCCAAACCAAGGACCTTTGAATTCCTCTTTGCATTAAAAGTATGGTGGCAATTTATAAAAGGATTCCGGACTTTACATTTTATGGGACCAGCGATCACCGTCTTTGGTGGCGCCCGGTTTAAATCAGGCCATGAATTTTATAAACTCGGGGAAGAAGTGGGTAAACGAATTGCTCAATCGGGTTTTGTAACCGTTACCGGCGGAGGACCCGGTCTGATGGAGGCAGTCAATAAAGGGGCTTTCGAGAATGGGGGCAAATCGATAGGTATCAATATCCTGTTGCCGTTTGAACAATCGCCCAATCCTTACGTGCATCAATCTGTAACAATCAACCTGTTTTTTGTAAGAAAAACCTTGTTGCTCAAATATTCTTATGCTTTTATCGTGTTACCAGGAGGTTTTGGTACCCTGGATGAATTGTTTGAGACCATCACCTTGATGCAGACCAATGTGGTTCATGATTTTCCTGTCGTATTGATCGGGAAAGAATTCTGGACTAAATTATTCCATTTTTTGGATGATATGGTCTCTTACAAAACTATTTCTCCTGAGGATATCCATTTGGTCAAGATTACAGATTCGCTGGATGAAGCGATGGAATATATCCAAAAGGATATAAATCTAAACTATCAGATTAAACACGGAAAAAAACCCCTGTGGTGGTTATTTGAAAAATCCTGAGGATCAAATTACCCCAAAAGCCTTCACCAAATAGGTGCCGAAAAACGGTAAAGCCACCCAAAACCACTCCGGTTTAATTGCCAGAAAAGCGACTATTACAATAAAGGAAATCGCCGTGTAAATCCACAAGGTCCGGGTTGATTCTTTTTTTGTTTGTTCCATGACATTTTGTTAACGGCAACAAAAATAACAACAAAATCTAATTGAAGGATACAATTTATCGATCCGAGGGAGTTTTACTTTGGACTACAGGAAACAAAAAAAGTGCGGAAACCTTCGGAAGAGTATCCACACTTTGTTTTTGGGATTAAAAAGTCCTTACACCAAGACGGTAATCCAATTTTCATGCCAAATCTGGATCAGGAGAGCTTAAGCGTTCAACCATTTGTAATCTACTGATAATGAACCGTACAATTTTAAATAATGAGTTTTCCGAAGCAGGAGGACAGGTTAAATGTCTAATGATGAGCGAAACACTTCAACCTGGAAGACAGGTTAATGAACATGAAATCAATAAAACCGACTTTGAATAAGAGTGTCTCTGGTCTCAGCAGCAGTCTAAAAGGCGGGGGTATCCTGGTATTAATTTTGACCCTCCTCGGCGCAGGATTGCTGTGGTGGAACTGGTATAAAAAAGATTTTATTAAAAGTAAGGTGGTACAAACCGTCCACGAAAAAAGTCAAGGACTATACCAGGTAACCTATGATGACCTTATTCTCGATGAAATGGCAGGATCCCTTTCCATATATAACTTCAGCCTCCGGTATGACAGCACCCGGATTTATGGGTTGGCTCAAATGGTCCAGACCCCATCATTTTTAATTAATATCCGGATTCCCGAAATCCATGTAAGAGGTGTGGTAACACCCAAAGTTCTGATAGCAAACGAACTGGAGGGAAGGATCCTGGAATTAAAGAATCCTATGATCGAAATTATTCGGACAGGACTGGGAAAAGATTCTATAAGCTCGACTTCGCTGGAGGTTTATAAGCAGATTTTGGGCAACCTGGATTTGATATCGATCGACACCATATTAACTACCGGTGCACATATTACCGTTTCCAGTTTAAATGAAAAGAAGCCCAGCATACAATTGAACAATATTTCAGTAGCCCTGATCGATGTTAAAGTCGATAGTGCCAGCAATGCCGACACCAGCCGTTTTCTTTTTTCCAGGAAAGTTAATGTGGAATGTGCCCGTTTGGCCTGGACTTCTGCAAATAAACTTTACGACTTCAACCTGGACGGTTTTTCTTTAAACTCCGCAGCACGACGTGTAGAGATTAAAGAATTCCATATCTGGCCCATTCTAAGTGAAGATGCCTATGTAAAACAGTTTACGACCCAAAAAGACCGGTTTTATCTGGTTACAAACAACATCCATCTGACCAATCTGAATGTCAATAAATTTTTTGAGAATAAACTATTCGCCGATAGCATGATTATTTCGACACCTCAATTCCGTTTGTACCGCGACCTTACCATGAAACGCGACCGCAAAAACAGGTTGGATAAAAACCTGCAAAGTTTATTAAATGAATTGCCCATTCCCATTCACCTTGGAAAAATTATTATTCAAAATGGTTATCTGGAATATAAATTAATCGGGGAAAAAACGCAACAACCGGGTAAACTTCAATTTTATAATCTGAATTGTACAATTGGAAATTTTACCAACGATAGCCTGATGATTGAAAAATACAAGGTGCTGACCGTCGATATGAACGCGCTCTTTTTAAATCAAAGCACGGTCAGGTTAAACTGGAGGTTTTACCTGGGACGTCCAAATGGGATCTTTGACGTAAAGGGAACACTCGGTGCTTTGGATGCTTCCAAATTGAATCCCATGTCCAGACCGTTAGCAGCACTCGAATTTAGCAAAGGCAGGGTCAATGGATTGGAGTTTGATTTCAGCGGCAATATTTATGGGATGGAAGGACAAGTCAAATTGGCTTACGATAACCTCAAAGTTAATGTATTGAAACTCGATGAAGACACGCAGGAATTAAAAAAGGATGGTTTAACACAGCTGGCTGCAAATATCTTAATCCGAAATTCGAATTCCAAAAAAAATGGGCAAGTGAGGATTGAACAAGTGAATTATAAACGTGACCCCTCGCGTTCTTTTTTGAATATGTTTTGGAAGGCCGTTTTGTCAGGTATACGGCAAACCATAGGCGTAAAATGAGGTTTATCACCGGATAACAATATCAGGTATTCCTTAAATCTTTACCATGTTGAATAACTAAAAAAGTGCAGCAACCGGTAGGTTGCCACACGCTTGAATTATAGTGATTAAAAAACTCTTTACAAGTATATACGATATCCAATATTCATTCCAAATCCATAATTTTTAAGACGGAGGTCAATCAGGGTATTGTCTATTACCCTGCTAAACCCCTGCTGATAATTGACCTGGGCAAGCAGAGCTCCCTGTTCAAATTTAATTTCTGCTCCCAGGCCCAGGATGCCACTGAGTTCAACCCTCCGGTAGATATTGTCGTTCAGGTCCAGTTTGGTCCTGAGCAGGTTGATGTCGAAGATCAGGTTTGCTTTGGTCCTTACTTCTCCACTCATAGCATATCCGATAGCGGGCCCAGCCAAAGCATAAAAAGCTACCGGACCATCATTAAAAGTATACTTCATTTGTACGGGCAATTCTGCATAGCGCAGCGTGGTATTTGCTTCTACGCCGATTTTAATGGGCAAATTGAGGATGTCGAGATCAAATCCCTCATTTAACTTGAACCCTTTTTCAGTATATCCCAATCCGGTAATCAGTGAAAAACGGGGTGAAAAATCCTGTGACCACATCACCTGGGCTTGTAAGCCATGGTGGAATTTGTAGTCGGGCCTCATCGAGGATTGTAAACCCGCAGTAGTTACATTTTGTAAAGAAGGCCCTGCGGTGATCACCAGGCTATTTTGAGCAAATAAGGAGGTAACACAGCAAATCGAAAATAAAAAGTTGATAATGGTTTTCATGTTAGTCATGTTTGATATATACACGCATTATCTTAGTTAAGCTGCGTTAAGGTCGCATTATAAAAAGATTAAATAATCAACCAGGTATCGAATTTGTGATGGTTTTGATTAAAAGCCGGGATAGGAAGTGAATGAATTTCTATAAGAGTGTTCAAAAATAAAAAAAGTCACCCGGACAAGGTCCTGATGTTTTTTAATCAAAAAATAATTTTAATACGCTCAGGCTTTCTTAAATAACCCGCCCAATAAAGAACCGGCACCACCACCCAAAACAGCGGTAACGATCGAAGCCACGTCAAGGTTGTTGCCCCCTTCTGTAATGGCAAACAAACCCAACGCTGAGGTAATCAAGGGCAAAATATTACCCCCGATGGCGCCCGACAATAAGTTGCCGACCATCCCCAATCCGTTTTTCTTAAGCAATGTAGCTATCCATCCTCCGCCTGCACCGAAGATGGCATTGACTAAATAGGGAAGAATTGCATCCATAAACATTTAAGGTTTTAGTCATGAAAAAAATCAGTAACTAATTTAAAGCATGTTATTGATTTTTTAACTTTACCAGGTTGTAAACATTTCAGTCCAATAAAATCAGGTTTTTTGGATGTCTCGTTCTATGATTTTACCACCCGCTTTTTGTTTCAGTATAATTTTATGCCGCCCATCGTGGGTTACTTCTTCTTTGATAAAATAATGATCTGTGTCATAGTCCTGGTAACCGGATATTTTTTGCAATCCGGTCTGGCCTTTCCAGATTTTAAGATCTACCGGTTCCCATTTGCCAGATTCAGCAGATTTATAACAGGCATCCAGGATGGCATTGACCACATAACCGTCATAAAACGTTTCTTCCGGAGCGCGTCCTTCTTCTGCTGCTGAAAACATATCGGTAAACATATGATTGTAACCTAATTCATTAACTTCATCACCTACCGGGAAAAGCCAGCCGCTGTTGGATTCTGCTTTTTCAGAGATATAATCCCCTCCCTTTCCGGAGGTATACGCTTCAAAGCCGGTGCGCAAAAAACTGTTTATCCATATGGTCCCTTCCGTCCCCATCACTTCATCCCTGAGGTCCATGCCTCCACGGAATGACCAGGACGTTTCAAATTGGCCAATTGCTCCGTTTTCATATTCTATCAGAGCAATGGCGTGGTCCTCAGCTTCTATCGGCTTTGCCTGAGTCGCAGCCCAGCAAAAAGCTCTGACCGGTTTGATGTCCTTTCCTATATAGTTCCGTGCTATTTCAACACAATGACAGCCCAGGTCCAGCATGCAGCCTCCCCCGGCTTGTTCTTTATCCCAAAACCAATCACTGTGCGGTCCCGGATGTGTTTCCCTGGACTTGGCCCACAGGATTCTTCCCAACGAACCGTTTTTAACCATAGCCAGCGCTTTAATAAACTTTGGGGTATAACATAAATCTTCCAGATAACCGGCGAATATACCGGCATCCTCCACCAACTTCATCATGGTATAAGCTTCTTCAGCATTTCGTCCCAGCGGTTTAGTGCAAACTACATTTTTATGATGTTTGGCACAAAGGCGCACGGCTTCTTCGTGTTTATTATTGGGAAGGGCTATACATACCATGGTTACTTCAGGGTTGGAGACAATATCTTCCATCTCCGTAGACCAGATCGGACAACCGTAATCAGCTGCGAACTTCTTCGCGTTGGCTTCGCTCCGGGCGTAGACAGCAACCACCCGGTCACGTCCCCGTTGTCCATGAATAGCTTCGGCATAAAAACGTCCGATAAAGCCGGACCCCAGCATTGCAATTTTCTGCATACCTCAGTTAGGATTAGTTAAGAGTTGAAAAAAACCCTAGAGTTCTTTGAGCTTAATATTTTTAAAATAAACACGGTCATTATGACCTTGCAAGGCGATTTTTCCGGTAGCATGTGGTTTGGCATAAGGCCATTTGGCAAATTTACTTTTAGCTACAGCTTCAATCCAGGCCTGATCGCCATAAGTATATTCAACCGCCACTTTCCCGTTGACTTTATGGGTGATTTTATTTTTCTTTACCTGTATGATCCCTTTATTCCACTCACCAGCTGGTTTGGAAGCCATGGTGTTCGGTGGATGCATATCATAATTGGCACCGGTTTTTTGGGTCGCATTTAATGGTGCAGGGTAGTTGACATCATCGATTAATTGAAATTCAGGACCTGAGCTATAAGTTGCAAAATATGCGGCATCGGCAACCGGTTCCTGAACCTTGTATACCACGCCACTATTGCCTTTAGGGCTGACCTTAAAATCGAATTCAAGGATAAAATCACCATATTCTTTATTGGTGACCAGGTCACCACCTTTGCCATCTGTGGTCAAGACTCCGTCTTCGATGACCCATCCCATCACGTCTGGTTTTTTAAAGGTATGCCATCCGGTCAATGAAGAACCATCGAATAATGTAATCCATCCTTTTTGACCTGTCAGCGCGGAGACCGTTAAAAGGCCAATAATAGTTATTAAAATTTTCATGTTTTTAGTTTCAGGAAAGATACTAAGAAATCCAAATGAAATAAAGTACCGGATCCCCAAACCTGTTTTGAAATCAGCATGAGGGTGAAAGCCACGATTAAACAGGAGATTTTATCCACCATATTAAGGAGAAAATTGTGGCTCCAAAAGCAGCGGGAGTGCCCACTTAGGTCAATTGGAGGATTGTGCATTTAAGAAATTTGCTAACTTTAGAAATCTAAATTTGATAACTATGCAGGAATCACATTACAACCGAAGACAATGGATGAAAACCGGACTGGGGCTTGCCCTCGGGAGCACCATTCCATTTTCAATGCGGGCGGAAGAACAACGATATCACCAACAGGTACACCCGGGCACCGGCCGGTGGATGATGGAAGATGCACCAGGAATAATCAAGGCCAGGCTGACTTCCAATGAAAATCCATATGGACCCTCTGACCGTGCCAAAATGGCAATCATTCACGGTTTTAAAGATGCCAATCTCTACTCCAGGGCAGTGGCTATTGAACTAAAAAACAAGATTGCAAACTACGAAGGAATTAAACCTGAACAGGTCTTTTTATGTGCAGGGCTATCCGAAGTGCTCAATTTGGTGGGCGCAGTGACTGGCTTGGAGCACGGTGACCTGGTTTCGGCGCATCCGACATTTGACCTCATGCTGACTACCGCCACCGCCATTGGTGGGCAATGGATCAAAGTACCTTTGAACAAACAATATCAACATGATTTACCGGCAATGGAAGCAGCATTGACTCCCAAAACCAAGCTGCTCTATATCTGCAATCCCGGTAACCCATGCAGTACCATTGTCGATCCGGATGAACTGAGTCGTTTTTGTGAACGGGTGAGCCGAAAAAACCTCGTCTTTGTAGACGAAGCATACAATGATTATATACCGGACGCCGCCAGGCACAGTATGCTTAAGCGGCTCAAGGCAGGAGACCATGTTATGATTGGTAAAACCCTGTCTAAGGTGCATGGTTTTGCAGGATTGCGCGTGGCCTATGTCATGGCCTCCAAAGAATTTATAAAAGAATTGGAAAAATACCGGACCTGGGATTTTAGTATGAATGCACCCTCGATGCATGGTGCATTGGCTACCCTGGACGATGAAATGTTTAAAAAGTACTGTATACAAAAGAATACGGAAGTCCGGGATATGACGGTAGCCGGACTGCAAAAGCTCGGTTATGAGCCCCTGCCTTCTTATACCAATTTTTTAATTTTCCCGATTAAAAAAGAAGGAAAAGAGTTTGTCCAAATGATGCAGGCGAAAGAAGTAAGCCTGCGTTCCTGGAGTTTTGACAATAAACAATGGTGCCGGGTGAGTATAGGCACTCAGGAAGAAATGCAATTATTCCTGCATGCGCTGAAAGAACTGAGTTGACAGACTTGCACGTATTAACAATATTCAAACAAATGAAAAATAAAAAAGCCTGATGAATTTCATCAGGCTTTTTTGCTGCTTATTTTATAAAGATAGCTGATAAAGCTATTCTTCTTTTATTATTGGATCAATATCGTCTTGGCAATTACCCCTTTTTCAAATCCTACCTGAAGGAAATAAGCGCCCTGTGGCAATTCATTTCTGTAAATAGTCAGGTTGTTGGTATTGATTTTGGGCATAGATCGCAGCACTTTACCATTTAAATCGTAGATCGTCACGGATTTCATTGGGTACCTGAGATTGGTTTGCAGCAAGGTTTGATTGATCATGGGGTTGGGCATCATTTTGAACCCTACCTCATAGTCTTTTAACAGGTCGGGGGTATTGACAAAGGTACCTAGATTGAGCACGGCAAAAGCTCGCGGAGCAAAATAACCAATAAGGGTATCGATGTAGCGCCTGGCTTTGGCAGCCGACATATTGGGATTGGTCAATAAACCGTTTCTGCTGTTGGCTGCTACTATGACTGTAGTGTCCCACCAATTCCAGGGATCGGAATCGAATGGATTGTCACCAGTGACGGGATAGAGTCCTTCAATACCATCGTTTTTCTTATTGGCATTTTGAGTATAAATATCATTTAATTTTAAATCCCTCATTTTTTTCTGAAGGCCCAACAAATCTGCTTTTTTTGTAGCTACATAAGATCCCTGGACTTTAATTACAGGCAGATTTACAACCGGCACCAATACAATCCCTTCCTTATAAGGAGCAAAAGGGTCCCTGGGCTCATGATAAGCAATCAAAGGTAGGTCGGTGGCATCCAACCAGGCTGAATCCGCGAGTGCCCCTCCCATATTTACACAGAGTTGGAAGTCAGAACCATAACCTACGTGATTTGGCAGGGATAAGGTATCTCCAGTGACCGGATGCTTGCCAAAAGCAGTCCCGTAAATATCCCCATGAATGGATTCGATCACATAAGGAACAGGCATAGCAGCCGTTCCGCCTATAAATTTGCCTTCGGAAGCATTCACTATATCCGAATACCTGTCCAATACCGACGCAGCCAGCGTGATATAACCACCGGTACCCTGGCCCCAGCCTACTATTTTAGAGGTATCCACTCCATAAGGATTGCCTTGCAATTTGGCTGTTAATTTAAAGTAGCGTATTAATGTTCTGAAGTCCTGAACTCCACGATAAGCAGCATTGATCAGGGTATTTACCCTTTCACCCTGGGTCGTTGCAATTGGGTTCCAGCCGGAGCGGTAATCCATAGCGGCTACTACATAGCCCATTTTAGTCAACCGGGTACAGATTTCAATTAAAGCAGAATCGACAGGAAATCCCATCCCCAACTGAGCCAGGGACGCCCATGCTGGGTTACCAAATATGGATGTCCTGCCATTGGTACCGCCGTTGGTAGGATAGGGTAGGAAATTACCTGTGTGAGCATAAATAACTAAAGGTCTGTTTTTAACCGTATCCCCCTTAGGGGTAAATATACTTACCGGTAATGGCACCTTGATAAGAGTGGGGCTGGCCAACACCGTGATATTGGTACCGTAAAATGTGTGGGTTACATTAAAACTGTCAAAGACCTGATTAATATACCGTATCTTTTGACCATACATTCCAAAAGAACATAGGGTCATTATTAGGATAAAGAGCTTAATTTTTTTCATACCTTCTTGTTAATTGAGTGGTAAATTATACAATTTTTAATACATGGTCAGTTAATTTTTTTCCATTCATAGAGCAGGGAAAGATAAGCTAACCTGCCGATTTTAGGGCCTCCATAAGCCTGGAATTGCCGGTTATCCAGGAGATTCGATGCACCCAATTTGATGGTAGTATTGAGCGGACGGAGTTTCCAATTGATCTGGGCATCCAGCAAATCATAAGAAGGGATAAAGCCGGTAAACTGAGGGGATCCTTCAAACTGGAACGCATCGATCCACTTGTAATTGATATTGAAGCCAAATTCGTTCAGCCGCATACCACCTATTTTTAAAGGGATATCCCTACCACTAAAACCGAGATTGTATTTGTGTTCCGGGGTGTTGAAAGCCGGGATGATCGGGTCGTCCTCAAAATCTTTGTTGAGTTTATTCCAGGAATAATTGCCGCTAAGCTGATAATATTTGCTAAAATAATAACTCAGACCAATGGAAGCGCCCTGGGTGGTCACCTGATTGGTCGAGTTCGCTGCATAACGATAGGCCTGGATATTGGATGGAAAACCGGATATCGGATCAAACGTGCCGGTTATACCAATATTATATCCAAGGAAATCATTGTATATGCTGTAATAATATCCCATATCTGCGAACAATTTGTTGAACAACGTGGTACGATAACCCACTTCAAACGTCTTGACTTTTTCGGGACGTATTGGATCGATGTCAAAGTATTTAAGTAACCGGGTGTCCAGGGTATTGACATAATCAAAAAAGGAATTGACGGTAATTAATCCCTGAGCTCCGTTGATATTGCCTGCCAGAATTGCCCGCCCTACATTAAGAAATAAATACTGATCGGACAGGGTAGGGTTCCGAATGGCACTGGCAAATGAAAATCTCAGGAAATTACCCGCTTTGGGTTTGAAAACTACGGAAGCTGCCGGGCTGAATAAGAATCCAAAATTTGCGTTTTTGTCCAGACGGGCTGTGGCAGAAAAAGTAAATTTATCGTTATTGGTTTTTTTCTCCATGCCGGTATAAAAACCGAATTCAAAATTGGTGATTTTTGTACCCGCCGTATCATAAAATATGGTACCGCGGCTTTCCGGAGCATATAACCGCATGTTGCCTCCGACCGTCCAGGTATTCACAAACCGGGGATTAAATTTATACTCCCCATGGGCATGGTACAATGCAGAATTATCATAAAATCGTGTACCCCCTTCATTATTATAGGTGGTGCGTATTTGGTTAAAAGCTTCGTCAAAGCGGGCGGTCCCTACTTCATAAGCATCCTGGGTACTAAACAAAGGATTTCCTTTCTGAGCGAGGGCAGATGCTTCCGAATGGTATTGTTTCAGAAGTTCCTGGTGGGTATTGATCCACTGGGTGGCAGCAACCTGATCAAAAGAAGTGGTAAAATTTCCATTGGGATCGACCATTACTTTAAGCCTGGGATAGCCGGATTCAAATATTTTCGGTTCGTAGACGCGTTGCCAGACGTTGATATAATCTGTCGACCAAAACCTGTTGGATTTGCCGAGCTCCTGCAGCTTTAATGCAGTAAAATAAGGGTCATACGAGTTGCCTGCATCATCCTGGGTAAAATAGGCGCGGATAAAAAATTTATCCCTTTTTCTGAATTCCATTTTGCCCTGGAAGAATAAAATATCCCGCAGGGAAAATCTATTGTCTCCCTGATATACGGTAGTCCCGGAACCGAAATTTCCTCCAAGGATCAATTCCGGTGATTCGTCTTTTTGGATAGGCCGGGTCCTGAAATGCAGCGCCGCATTGGCTTTGATATTTCGGGTACCATAATCTACCAGGTCGATTTCTTTATAACCCGGTCTGTGCCATACCCCAATACCAGGAAATAACCAGGGAAGCGAGGAGGTAAGGTCATTGCTGGCCTGGTATTCATCGCCATAAATATTGATGGCATCATAACCACCTGGATTGCTGGCCAGCGAAGGAGTCCCCGTCACTGCTTCGTAATTGTCTGCGATCCAGTCATCCGCCCTTAAAAATGAAAAATTCACTTTATATCCAAAACGTTCAAGGCCGTCTTTGTTTTTTGTGGTAGCAGCCCAGCGGAATGCGGTCTCCAGCATATTGCGTTCTCCGGCTTTGGCATATACGCTCAACCCTTTCTGATAAAAAGGATTTTTGGTTTCCATGCTGATTACCCCGTTGAAAGCGTTGGGGCCATAAAAGGAACTGCTGGCACCCTGGACCATATCTACTCTCAGTACATCCAATTCTGAGGACCCGAGAAAATTGCCCAAAGAAAAGTTTAAGCCTGGTGCCTGATTGTCTATCCCATCGATGATCTGAAGGGAACGCACCGGACTGGTGCTGTTGAATCCGCGGGTATTGATTACTTTAAACCCCAGGGATGCAGCGGTCAGGTCTACACCTTTAAGTGCCCCCAGTCCATCATAAAAATTATCGCTGGCGGCTTGTTTAATACCTAATACATCCAGTGATTCCACCGTGAGGGGTGATGCTTTTTGTTTGTCTGAAACCCGTTGGCCAACTGTTTCCACTACTCCAAGTGTAATGGCTTCCGATTCCAGTTTAATATTCAGGTTGGATCTGGCTTCCTTGACTTCGACATCTTTAGACTTGTATCCTAAATAAGAGATCGTAAGGATAGCCGGAAGGCTGGTTACTTTTAATTCAAATGCCCCGTCAAAATCAGTAATCGTGCCATTGTCCGTGCCTTTGATGAGGATATTGGCTCCGATGAGGGTTTCTCCGGTGACGTCATCAATTATCTTTCCTTTAATAGTCTGGGCCTGGATGATCAGGGTGAAACTTAAGCAATAGAGAATGAGTGCAATCTGCCTTGTTTTCATTCAAATTTGGTTTAGAAATAACAAGGTAGGAAGATTTTTGAATATACAAACGGAGCAGGCAAACCGGGCTTTTTTAGTGCTGTATTCCGGCATTTGGTGGACTCCTCAATCCCTGTTTAACTGGTTTTTCGTTCGTGCATTTGTCTGCTGGTGACCTCCATATCCTGAATGCGTTGTTCCAGGGTACGGATATAGTTTTTGGCTTTTTTATCATTAAACTGAGTGTACGCATCTTTTGCATATTGCAAGGCGGTATTGAGCTGGCCATTGACTTCTGCGGCTACGGCCAGATTGTAGGTAGCTTTACCGGCAGCTTCTTTATCGGATCGGATTGAGGCTATTTTTTCCCAGATATCGACCGCACGTAACCATTCACCCGCGTCAGCATAGCGGGCAGCCTGTTCGAATCTTTCTTTGTTGTTGCCTTTAATTTCTTTATAGTAGGTGCGTGAAAGGGTGATCCAGACCGGTGCAATGCGTTTACCGTATTTATTGCCTAATTTATTACCCAGGTCCCTGACGATTTCATAGGATTTTCTAAGATTTTGAAGGGCATTTTGCTGGCTATTGGCCGCGCTGCTGGTATATTCTTCACGGTCGGTATCTTTATACTCATCCAGGATACTTTTGGTAAGGGGGTCATAGAACCTCCAGCCCAGGTTGACCGTGCCCTGCCTTTTGCCATCAAAGACTACCCGGGTGATTTCTTTTCCATCCTTATCTTTTTCTTTTAAAGAGCGGCTGTTGGTCGTGGATTGAATATCGGAATCAAACATTTCAATGGAAACTAAAGCATCCCCGCCATACTTTTTGCATAAATCTTCTACTTCACGCCAGGAAAGCGGGCTCATATAAGATCTGCCGCCTCTAGACCCTTCCAATTCAACATTGGAAAAAATGGTTTGAAAGCGGGGCGTCTTTTGCAAAATATCACTTAATCCTTCCAATGCCCTTCTCCGGCCTTGTTTATCCTGCTGATATTCTTCACCGGTCAGGATACTCTCAATATTGCTCAGGAACCCTCCGGATGGTTTACTCCTGTCAATCAGCACAATTTTATTAATGTGGTCGGGAATGAGCAGGTCAGCAGGTTGCAGAACCTGAATTTTAGCAGTGGGTTTGCAGGCAATAAGACTAAAGAACAAAACTGCAATACGCATTGAGGAATAAGATTTAATGGCAGTACTTGCTAGCATAAATAGGAAGGTAGTTAAATCGTTTTAATGGGTTAACCAATGAAAGAGCGAAATATAGGCACAACCAGCAAAAAAACCGATAGCTGCCAGCCAGGAAATTTTTTTTAAATACCAGATAAAGTCAATCCTTTCCATTCCCATGGCAGCCACGCCGGCTGCAGATCCAATAATCAGCATACTACCTCCTGTACCGGCACTGAAAGCAATAAAATGCCACAATCCGTGATCCAGGGGCAGGTCGTACATACCCATGGAAGCAGCGACCAGAGGTACATTATCGATAATGGCGGAAAGTATTCCAATGAGTGTTGCGACCACATCCTGAGAGGGAAAGATCGCATCCATTTTTATCGCGAGGTTTCTGAGCAGGCCCAGGGATTCGAGTCCGCTGATGGCCAGCAGGATTCCCAGGAAAAATAAAATACTAGACAATTCCAACCGGCTCAAAGCAGAACGAACAGAATATTTATAACGGTTGGATTCATCAAAATCGAATTCCGGTTTTACAAATTCAGACACTAACCATACTATGCTCAGGCCAAACATGATCCCCATCCAGGGGGGCAAATGGGTTATCGATTTGAAGATGGGCACAAAGACCAGGCTACCTACTCCGAACATCAACATCGTTTTTGAACTGAGCAAATAAGGCGATTTTACACCCTGGGTACCATCCTCTGAATCAACCTGGAGATGGCCTTGAAACACTTTCATTTTACTAGCCACTAACAGGGGAATGGCCAGGCATATTACGGACGGAATAAACAATTCACCGATAAGTTTAATCGTGCTTACCTTGCCTCCTATCCACAGCATGGTGGTGGTTACATCTCCGATGGGTGACCATGCTCCACCTGCATTGGCTGCGATCACCACAAAAGAGATAAACCATATCCGTTCACCTCTGTTTTCAATCAATTTTCGGAGTAAGGAAACCAGTACAATAGTTGTGGTAAGATTGTCCAGTACGGAGGAGAGAAAAAAAGCAAGGATACAAATGATCCATAGGAGTTTTACTTTATTGGTGGTCGTGATCAGATTGGTAATAACTGCAAAACCACGATGTCCGTCCACTACTTCAACGATAGCCATAGCACCCAATAAAAACAATAAGATTTCGGTGATCTTACCCAGGTGATGTGCCAGTGAATGGTGAATAGTTTCATTTTCCAATAGTGTAAGTGGTGCAATGGCAATTATAGTCCAGATAAATATCCCCATCAGCAAGGCAGGAATAGCTTTATCTAATTTTAATGGGTGTTCGAAAACAATCAGGATATAACCTACCAGAAAAATTGCTATGACCAACCAATCCATACGTGTCGATTTTAATCTGTAGGTCCGGAATCGAACCTGAAGCGCCTAATATACGGATTAGCCTTAAAAATTACTATTTCATGTTTCATGCAATATCAGATGCATTAAGCTCACAGCAATACAACCTCCAAAAAAGCCAAGAGCAGCCAGCCAGGCTATCTTTTTAAAATACCATATAAAATCTATTTTTTCCATACCCATAGCCGCGACTCCAGCTGCAGATCCGATGATCAACATGCTACCCCCCGTGCCAGCGCTAAAAGCTATAAAATGCCACATTTTGGCATCCAGGGGTAAATCATACATACCGATGGTCGCCGCCACCAGCGGTACATTGTCTATTATTGCAGACATCACCCCGATGGCCGTGGCTACGATTTCCTGGTTGGGTATTACCCTGGACATATATTGAGCCAGGTGGTCCAGTATCCCCAGGGATTCAAGGGAAGCAATAGCCATCAGGATCCCAAGGAAAAATAATATACTGGACAATTCAATCCTGGACAAGGCATTGCGCACCGAATATCGGTGCCTCTTGTCTTCTGTAAAATCTTCCTCAGGATGGATGTATTCGGAGATCAACCATACAATCGCCAGACCTAACATCATACCCATCCAGGGAGGA
>JAWXBI010000243.1:0-22573 GCA_034439915.1 Saprospiraceae bacterium
AAGTAGCAAAAAAGAAATACATTAGTAATAATTGTAATATGAATAAAATTATTCAATTACAAATCTAAAGGAGTGTCTAAAGACCTCGAACCAATATTAACCCTAATTCATTTCGCTTTTTGGTCACCCCCTACATACTCAGAACTTAAAACCTTGTCTAATTTAACTTAAACAGCAGGCCCTATTATAGATAAAACAATGTCGATTAGCTAAAGAATTTTCCTATGTGCTTTTCTACGCTTCGCTGTTTCTATCTTTCTATGTGGTTTAATATTAGCGCACAGAGCCTGAACCACAAAGGTCTTAGAACACAGCGCAGCGGCGTAGCGTAGGAGCCCACATAGTACTTTATCTAAGTAAACATTGATACGTAAAAAGCCTGTTTACAGGCCTTCTAAAGTTTCACGCTCAAATTTACCGCTATATTTTATTTTTAATACCCGCCCGGATACCGGTTTCAAGCGGGAATCCCGATCAGGTTTTCTTTTGGACGATCGACTTGGGATCAGATTTGTTTTGGGTTCCTGAACCCATCTCCGTGTCTGCCCCGTCTGTCTTTGCTTTTCTGATTATAAGCTCCCCTAATTTTCTACCCATATCAAATCCCGTTTCATTATCTGAACGGAAATGGATACCACCCTGAAACCGCGATTCAGCTCCATCCTTGCCCCTTTTTACAAAAAGTTCGCTTTCGGCAGGGAAAAAATAAGAATTCACCTCAGCTATAACACCCCCCATCATCGCATGCCCGGAAGGATAGCCGGGGAACGGTGGGGTAAAGTAAAGGACCGGACGAAATGTGGTGTCGTATTGATCGGGCCGGGTAGCCCAATAGGTGTATTTGGCATCCCAACAGGATATAAAACAATCATAAAAAGCTACAGCGGTAATAGCATACATACGGGCAGCCCGTGGCGGATTGAGGTGAATATTGTACTCAAAAATTTTTTTAGTGAGCAGGTCCTCGGACTGGCTGGCAAAATAAAACGCATTGGCTGTGGACCTGAAATTGGGTTTAAATTTTTTCAACTCTTCCATTTCTTTAGCAAAATCAGGCGGAGGGCCCGGGCGAAGCTGGCTGCTGCTGTCGAGCACTACGGTTTTGCTCAGACCGGCAAGCGGATACATTGGTTGTCCTTTCCATAGTCCGGGGCCTTCAGGTCGTTTTCCGTCCCAGGCAGTTTTCGGTGTAAAGTTCTTGGTATGTTCGATTTCTTTTTCGGCAATCCGTTTACCCAGGTCAAAACCGGCTTTGGTATCACTTGGATAAGAAACCCCGGCAGCAATACGGGAAGCCATAGCCCGCTGAGCCATTCGACATACGGAATCGGCCAACCTGGGGTAAAAATGTGCAATAATAGTAGCTGCTACACCGGCTGCTACGGAATGTTCACAGGGGTAAGCCGGGCTCTCTGGTTTGGGAATATACACTTTGATTCTTTGATCCGCCTGATAGGGTCGGGGCCGATGGAAAGTATATTTGGTATCCCAGGCTGTTACGATTGCATCATAGGTAGCCACACCCAACAACATATTGGCCAGCACCCCGTTATAGCTCGTATCCGACATCCACAATTTATTCATCATGTCCTGCCATCGAAAACCGGGGGCGCCTGCATTCCAGTAAAGGATATGTTGTCGGCCGTCAGCATCCAGCTTTTGTTGATGCTGGATCACCTGGGCAATTTCAGATTTGTAAGGAGCGGGTGATGTAAGACGATAGGTTTGACCAGATGGAATAAACCATGTTTTCCATTTACCGGCTGCGGGCTCCAACTGGGCCTGAAGTGGGTTAAAAATGGTTGAAATCAACAGGATAATAAATATTGTTCTTTTCATTTTTTAAGTAATTTTTTACAAGAATATCCTGTTCAGGAAAGTATTTAAAGCGCCCGTCAACAAACAACCGGTTGCAGTACACAAACAACGTAAACACGACTGTCAATAAAATTCAATTCAATCATTAAAAAGCCAAGACGAATTGCTCTGCACGCTATTTAACCCATGAAACACAGGAATAGCTTGTTTGTTTTTAGGGCTCATCATGGCATAGGAACTCCGATTCAATTATTCATTGACGGATTCAGGTAATTCATAGACTCAAATGGCCATTCTGTAGGTTCAAAATTTAAAAGAAGGAGATTTGCCGATATTTGGCCTCTGATTAAAAAAATGAAGTTATCCTTCGATAAGCAACGGTTTAAGTTTTATCTATGGGCTGGCCTTGCTTATTTTGTGCTGTGGTTATTCGATGATTTCGACAATGTACAGGCCACCTTTTTCCCCAGATTTTTAAACAACCTTTGGCGGGTTATTTATATTATTGTCCTTAATTATATTTTTTTTGAATACGTCCTTCCCCGGGTATCCCTTAAAAAAATCTTCAGTATACTTTTTCTTTTATTTGCCCAACTCATGTTGTATTCCTTCGGTCTCTATGCCTGGAGGGCTTTTGGAATACTGTTACATGTTTACACCCCGTTCCGGACGGATCCGTCGATCGTGGAAGGAGTAGGATATCACTTTCCTTAAAGCGTAGCTTCTGTTTTATTTTTTGGAATTGCCCGGCATATTTATGACTACAATCAGTTAAAAAAAGCGGCCCAGCAATTGCGCATTGAAAAACAGGAAGCCGAATTAAATTACCTCAAATCACAAACCAATCCTCATTTTTTGTTCAATACCCTGAATAATATTTATTCCCTGTCGAGGGACAAATCCGATCTGGCCCCGGAATCCATTTTACGGTTGTCCAAAATCCTGCGTTTTATGTTGTACGAAGCCGGAGGTGAATTTATTGCTATCGAGCAAGAGTTAAAAATCATCAGTGATTATATTGACCTGGAAAAATTGCGCTATGATGAATCCCTGCGGGTCAATTTTAATTATAATATTGAGGATATGAAACAAGCCATTCCCCCCTTGTTGTTGATCCCCCTGGTGGAAAACGCGTTTAAACACGGGGTCTCAGAAACCAGAAACCAACCGTTTGTCGATATCCACCTTTCGGTCAATCAGCGGCAATTGATGTTGGTGGTAAAAAATTCCACGGAATCTTTTGAAAGCGAGGTGAAAATAAAAGAACATATCGGCCTCACCAATCTAAGGCGTCAGTTGCAACTGTTGTATACAGATTATAATCTATCGCTGCAACCGGGAAAATCGATCTTTACCGCTACATTAAAAATTAATTTGGCCAGCCATGTCTGAAATAAGATGTATTATAATAGAAGATGAACCCCTCGCGGTAAAGATATTGTTGGACTATATTTCTCAGGTTCCTTTTCTCAAATTAGTAGGTAGTTTTAAAGATGCCATACTGGCCGCTGACTATCTCCGTAATAACGCCATTGACCTGATGTTTCTGGATATCCACCTGCCTAAATTAAAGGGTATGGCTTTTTTAAAAATGCTGAGCCACCCGCCGGCAGTCATCATTACCACCGCTTATCATAATTATGCTGTGGAGGGATATAACCTCAATGTAACCGATTATTTATTGAAACCATTTGATTTTGAACGGTTTTTAGTCGCCGTCACCAAGGTAAAACCGGCTATACGCGAACAGCAGAAACCAGTTGAAACAACGGAACCAAAAGATTTTATCTTCCTCAATGTTCAAAAGAAAAAAGTGAAGATTTTATTTTCTGAACTGGTATATATTGAAAGCCAAAAGGAGTACATTAGAATCGTCACTACCCGGAAGGAATATCTTTCGAAAATGAGTACCCATGAGATAGAGTCGCTCTTGCCGGGCCATCAATTCAAAAGGATCCACCGGTCCTATATTGTTTCATTGGACAAAATAGAATCATATACCGCCGAAATGGTCGAAGTAAGTGGGGTGGCTATTCCGATTGGAAGGGGATTTAAAGAGGTTTTAGGAAATCTGTAAACCACAAAATGTGTCGTGCATTCATTCCCAGAATAATAATTTGGCAGCTTCCGTTCCGACGGCATAAGGCCGGTGGGTATTCAGGTCCAGATTGGATAGTACCTGTTCATATTTTTTACAATAAGCATCAGCCATTTTGGCACTGTTAAATTCTTCTACAGCATACTCATGGCAATGTTTGTTGGAATAGTCAGCAACGTGACTCACCGCATCAAACAATTCCGTTTTTTTAGCGGATAGATATCCGACATCTGAATTTACAATTTCCGGCAGGGAACCATATGGTGTGCCAAAGACGGGGCAACCGAAATACAGGCTTTCAATAATCGCCAAACCAAAGGGTTCATGCCATCGGACTGGAAAAATCAATCCTTTAGAGCCATTCAGTAGTTTATCTTTTTGTACACCGCCGATCATGCCATAAAATCGTATTCGTGTTGAAAAAGTAAACCTTAATCCCATTTTAAAATTAAACCGCACCCCCCCCATGACGTGGAGTTGCTGCTGATTCATGGCAAGGATAATGTCTATGGCTCCCTGGACATTTTTAACCCGCCAGGCTGCATTGCCTATAAAATGAAAGTAATTTCTTTTTAGTGATAAATCAGGTTTACTATATTCATCCCAGTCCAGACCATTGTAAACGTAGGATTCAGACCCATGCCGGTGTGCATGATTTTTGGAAATGAAAACAGTATTCAGGTCGAATTCCCGCGAATAGTTCGAATTACCATGCAGGGTAATGACATACGGTACCTTTAATTGATAAAGATTGTCAGGGGTGTTGTTAAAATGTACGATGTCGATGCCGGCCGGAATCTGCGAGATAATGTCTTTGGTGTCATCAATGGGAATAATCGTTGCAAAATCACAATAAGATCCTTTTTTAACCAGATAGCTGACCCGGTGGCCTTTTTTGGCCAATTCCTTACCCAGACACCATATTACTCTTTCTACACCACCGTAAAGGCTAACCGGAATAGTGACATTATAAACAATAAGGATTTTCATAATTTAATACGGTTCCGATTTCACCCTTAACAGGTCCGCTAAAATTAATCAATCATTAATTAGAGCCTGCTGATAAATATCTAATTCAATTAGAATCAACACAACATATCTGAGCAATTATTGTAATTAATGCACGGCAATAGGCGTTTATTCCCTTAAAACCATGCATTTTGAAAGTGATATTTTGGGGTTGTATGTGCATCGATCCCGAAATTTCGGGATTATTTCGGTGACTTGAGGAACTCATATTTGGATCAAACGAATGAGTATGGAAAACCGTTTTGGAGGAGTTGCGCCTTTCAGGCTACTCCGACCGTAGTATCCAAATACCCTTCGTTTTGGTGGAGTTGCGCCTTTCAGGCTACTCCGACCGTAGTATCCAAATAGTATAGTAAAATAAATAGGAAGGTCGCAGTACAACTACCGGATCTTTGATCCTCCCAAACAAGTGTCGAAATGCTGGACTTGACATTAGTTGTAGGGATAAATGAGGTGAGTGGATGTTTTAATTTGATGGCAAGTCAAATAAAGAGACTTCCGGGAGCCAACGGGTTATTCCACCCTTTCAGTAACCGGGTCCGGCCGCTCACCAAGAAATTCAACCCAGGCTTTTTTGATGCAGGGATAGTTTTTAGCTGCTTCCACCAGGCTCATAAATGCTATCAGGTTATCTTCAAATCGTTTGGCCAGGGTAGCATCTGCTATATTGCCCTCCGGGGTGAATGCTTTATGTGCCATTGCCAGGGAAAACATATTCGGAAAGACCCGGGTTCCGAGGTGTTCGAGGGGGACCCTTAATGACCAAAGTGAGCGGTTGCCACCGGCCATAGAAGGAGAAGCAGACATCAGCAGGGCATTAGATTCATTAAAGGGTTGTGGCTTGTACCGGGAAACCCAGTCAATCATATTTTTTAACAGGCCAGGCATGGAACCATTGTATTCAGGAGATGAAATGATAAAAGCATCATTGGCCGAAAGCCGGCGATGGAATTCTTCCGCTCCCGGAGGGGGTGGGCCATTAATTTCAAGGTCATAGTTAAAGGAGGGGCAATCAAATTCACTCATTTCTGCGTAATCTGTTATACCACCGTTTTGTGCAATCAAATGGGTTGCCAATTGGGCCAACCGGGTATTCAAAGAATCTTTTCTCAGGGAAGCTGAAAACACCAAAAATCTCAGTGGCTCCGGTGGATGGGGGGTGTTTGTTTTATTTTCCATTTATAAAATTAGGTTGAATCTTTAGTATAAAATTAACGGTAAGCCGGAAAATCAATAAGATTGTTAATTTAAAGTCCATCGAAGACAATTGTAATTTAGCCAGGCAACAAATGGGAAATCGCAGGTATGAAGGTCAATGAAAACTTTGATATCTTTTTTTAAGGGACAGTGATACCTTATCCCAATGCCTTTACTTTACGCATATGAATAAGAAAAATTGAGGCAAAAATCCACAAAAGGAGTACCGTGAGCCAGCCAACCAGGGAGGCATTCAGAAAATAAGGTTTTATAGTCTCGTTTACTGCAGATGGTACAATGTCTTTGGTATTGTTGACAGCCGCGTGCATCAACATGGTAAGCAACAAACTACCCCCACTCTGCCAATACAACCAACCCAGGGCAACAGAAAGTGCAGTCACCTGCAAAGTATACAACAAAAAAGACTGGCCATACGTCGATGCGCCAGGAACAAAAAACAAGGGAAGGTGCCATGCTGCCCAAATAAGGCCAAGTATCAGGGTGGTTAATGGCAATCCAAATTTTTCCGTGAGCCTGGGAAGCGCAAAACCCCGCCAACCAATTTCTTCGCCTGCTTGTACCCAGGTTGAAATAAAAACTGCACCGGCCATGAGATACCAGGGCTCTGGTCCAAACACAGGCCATACACCGGTAAGCATTTTGTGTAGCCCGGCTACCAGGAGTTTAATAAAAACAATATAACCGGCAGCAAACAGATACCAACGGATTCCAACCTTCCATTGAACAACTTTTTTCAATATTTTCTGAATCTGTTCCTTTGCTCCGTTCCGGTGAAGTAGTAGTAAAGCAACCAGCGACGGCGCAACGACCCCCAGAAGTACCATGATCGGTTGAAGTAAAGTTATTCCCGGAGTATCGGACCATGGTCCGTTGGAAAGCAAAACAACCCCGAGGAAAAAAATCCAGGAAACTAAAAAGGTGAGTAAAAAATAAGATAAAAGTATCCTCATGGCAATATCATCCCGACCGGCCAAAGACGGACAGGTAACGTGCGTCGCAAAAATATAATTTGTCTGCTTATTCGGTTGTAATTCCTTCCAGGGTATCCATTCGGGCAATGATGCCCCAACCATAAAAATCATTGGCAATCCCAATCAACAATTCATTATCCCCGGCTTTCAGATTTAATTCAAAGGAACAATTGTCTGTCGAAATCCTTCCGTCCGGTTTTTTTCGCATCCCCTGGAGGTAAAGATTTTTATCCACATACGTCATCCGGCCATTGAGAAAGATCCAGACTTCATCGCTGAAACCCAGGTCTATCTTTCTTTTTTGTTCAGCCACGGTCTTTAAATTTACTTTTAACCAGACCACACGCCGGCTTTCACTTCGGCCATATACCCGAGTCAGGTTGATGAGACCCCTTCGTTCTGCAAGGATAGTTTGCCATACGGTTTCTTTGTTGGGCAGTTCTTCGGCAAACACCTCCCGACCCTTGGGCAAAGGCAAAGGCGGGCTCATCTGCCAGGTTCGGATATACCTGGGATCATTAAAACTGGGATCCCACCCTTCTTTGGGAGACAGACCCTCATTTTCATTGGGGCGGATCACCAGGTTGCTAATGTAAACCTTGCCTTCAAAAGCAAGACCTCCCTGAGTAGTATTACCCTCCAGCCTGGGAACGACCAGGGTAGGGTTGGTGTCATTCAAATAAACCAACATTTGTCTGCCGGAAACCACTAGTTTAATGTGGTTCCATTCCCCTTTTTTGATATTGGCCGGGCCTTGGTAATGGGGCAATACATCCCAGAGGTTGATCCCTTTAATCATTGGAGCATATTGAATAGCATCCATGGCTGTCAGATTTCCCGCCCGGCCCCTTAAATAAACGAGCTCAGTTTCCTGTTCATTTTCGCGGCGAAAATAGAAACTTCCGAATCCGGCATCCTGGGGTTCGAGATCAAATTCTAGAATCCCATTGGAGAAAATCTGATTTTTCAAAATGGCATATCCATCGTTGGTTTGAATTTTAATGGCTGGTACACCTTTATATTCAGAAAACTCGACGCTGCCGGTTTTGTAATCCCAGGATTCAGCAGTCAATGGAATTTTAAGCTTAGAATTCTGCAAAGGCTTTGGAGGCAGTTCTGCCGTTTTTTTGGACTTCTGAGCATTGATATTCAGGCTGATGATTAATAAGCTAATCAGAGAAAGTAAATTTTTCATGAGGTGATTTAAAGTTGAAGGCACAAACTGGGGAATGTATTGGAAAAGTGGTGGTCAAAGGGCGTTCAAGTTGGTTCAATTTGGTTCAGAGAGAAGCCCACCAGAGTGGTGAGAAATCAGAAACCACTCAGCGCCCTAGAACACTGAGGAAAAGGAGGGCGATTAAGAAGGTGATGTATAATTCATTGCCACTAAAACACGGATAAGGCATAGAAATATATCGTCGCCCCTATTTGGACTCTTTTATCTTGAAAAGTCAAGAGTACGGAGATTAGAGAAGCGTATTTTATATTGGTTAATCATTGCCACCGAAATTTAGAGGTACCTGAGGCAATTTATTTCAATACTGTATCTATTTCAAAGTATTTTTATTTTATATGGTCCCCAGGGCAAATGCACCGGCTGATGCACTGTAGACTGAAAAGTCCAGCGCCGACTTGATCCCGGTGGAAAAGGACATGGCTAAGGCAAATATCAATAAGAGCCATCCGCTTAGTCTTGCAGAACTTTCCGTTTTGAATCCAATAAACAGAAACAAGGCAAGAATAATTTCTGCCCCGTTGGTTAATATTCCAACCCATAGGATGGCAGAAATAGGCATCCATGGATTTATCGATTGGGTATAGTCTAAAAAGTTTTTCCAGTTGCCCCAGACTGAATTTTCCTTGCCCCACCATCCAAAACGATCCGCGACAGCAGACAAAAACCCTATTGAAAGGACAAATCGTAAAAACAGCTTGATTGGTTTTGTATTCATTTCAGGGTATTACAAAACTTTAATAATTGAAAATTAAGATACTATTATCGCAATAAAGGGTTTTTAGAATATTGTGAAGAAATAGAAAGGATAGGCTCCTCCAGTTTGATACCTGATCGCAAACGACCGACCAATCTGACGTAACCTAGATATTGTCCCTGATCAGCTTTGAGGGCATCGATTTCAGGATAATTATCCGGAGCGATTGCATGATGCCAGTCCAGCCATCGAAGCCAACCACCAGCCATAGTATCTGCCTGCTCTATATCCAGAATCCCGCTCCTCTCCCAATGCTTGCGCCACCAAGCTACTGAATGCAAACACCACAAGTCCGGGGTCCACCATTCGCGAAGATGAACCGGCAACTCATCCCCGATCTCCTGAACCAATCCAGCGCCAGCTATGCCGATTTGTCCGTCAGGTTTGATAAATCTCGCCAGGGTGCCGAGATAAAAAGCATCTGTGCCATAATATGGGTAGGAGTCAATGCTTATGATTGCATCAAAGAACCCTGCAGCAAAAGGCAATGAACGGGCATCTGCATGAATCGGAAAAACACTTTGCTCCATTCCGGCATCGCTTATACGTTGGAAGTTTTCAGCAGCAGACGTCCATAAATCGGTAGCCCAAACCTGGACACCAAACTCTTTATGAAGGAAAATGGATGACATGGCTCTACCACAGCCCAGGTCCAGCACCCGCATTCCGGGTTTTAAGTTCATTGCCCCTGTCAGCCATTCGGTCATCCACAGGGGATTGGCTCCCCCACTGACTCCGGCCCTGATCCAGTCGGGATGGTAAGCGGAAGCCCGCGGAAAATTAGGGGACATAAATTCCTGATCCATGTTCATACTAATGGTTAAAAGTTATTTGAATGAGAAGGCCAAACAGCAAGGGCCCTCTGATTAAATTTTGTTCCATAGGATTTTTATCATTTTGCAGGTCCCCAAAGGTAAATGTTCATCTGCTTAACAAAGTCTAGGGACGAATAGATTAATTGATGATGTAAATTTTTCGTCAGCAGGCCATCGCGTTGAACTGCTACGGATCGTTTCCCTTAAAGAATAAATAGATTTAATCTATTTCCAAAATATTTAGTTTATCCGGAATAATTAAAAGGGCAATAAAAATTATAATTTACATTCAGAATGTATTTTGAATTTAGCGCATAATTCAAAATGCTTTTTTAATTTTCAGGCCATTTTTCTCCCGGAAGGAAAATAGTTTTGGGGACTTTATTTTCGACTGGATCCAGTGATTTTAAATACCGGTAAATGGCTTTAAGCTCAAGGTCATTGATCCGAGAAAAAGCACCCCAGGGCATAGGGGACTCTTTTAAAACTCTTCCTGTTTTAAAACGGGTGATAAAAGTTTCTTCATTCCAACTGGCCATTACCCCGGAAGCATCTGGTGTTAAATTTGGGCCCATATGAGCAGCGCCCCCTGGTATTTCAGGCTCCAACAGCAAGCCTCCTGCAAACGGAATGCCGGTAAACTTACCGGTTTTCATATCCCTGTTGGTGTGACAACCCACACAGTTGGCCACATAATTGGCCATATATTTTCCGTATTCTGCCGTTGAATCAATGGCTACCGATTTAGGAGGTCCGCTTTTTGGGATCTCCGGTTTGATCAGGCCAAAGGTCATGATGGCTTTGCCCAACAGGGTAGGCACCTGGCTTTTCGCGAGTTGACTTTTTACCGGTTTTTGAGAGCGGAGAAAGGATATTACTGCTTTCAAATCCTCATCACTCATACCCTGAAAGGGCATAAAGGGCATGACACACCTGCCATCACTCCCTACGGAATAGCGCAGGGTACGGGCAATCTCCCCATCAGTCAGTCTTCCTATACCCGTTTCGGTATCCGGTGTTATATTAGGCGCTGTATATGTCCCTGGTGGTATCTTAAGAGTCCATCCCCCACTGAGTGGAATTTCCAAACCATTTTCAACCTCCATGTACTTGTCCATAGGTATATGACAACTGCCACAATGAGCAGGTCCAAATGCCAGGTATTTGCCCCGGGCGATCAGGGCTGAATCTGTACTGGCAGAGATTTCAGGGTAGGCTGCTTCATATTTTTTATTCCAGGCAAGCTGGACATAAATGAGGATGACTGCAAGGAGAATAGCAATTCCCGCCATGATCTTTAAAATAATTTTCATGCATTAAGGGTTTTGTTAATTCAAAAGTATAACATTTTGTTATAATCCAAAATTTGCATCCACAACGGGCGCACGACAATTGCACTTATTGCCAAAGCCCGACCGATCCGAGGAGTCGGATAATCCCGATCCGAGTATTCGGATTGACTCGGGACAGTCGCACGAACCTCAACCTTAGTGCAATCTGTCGTGCGCCCTCCACATCTTTCAATTACTAAACATGCTGGTCGAGCAAAATAGGATTCCCATCCGGATCAATGATTATTAAACTGGCTGGACCTGTGGTGGATTCATCCGCCTCGGTCGCCAGGGATATATGATTTTCCTTGAGCTGTTTCTGGATGTCTCTGATATCGGTGAAGGAGTCCAATTTGTTTGCATTTTCATCCCAACCCGGGTTAAAGGTCAACATGTTTTTTTCAAACATCCCCTGGAATAAACCGATGACCGTGGATTCATTTTTAAGAATTAGCCAATGCTGATCAATATTCCCACCAAAGAATTTAAAGCCCAGGGCTTCATAAAATTCTTTTGAAGCCTTAATGTCTTTGACACGGAGACTGATTGAAAATGCGCCTAATTTCATATTCATTTTTTAACTTTTGATTGATTCTAAATTTACACTTTGTTTTACTGTAAGCTTGCAATGAAACGTACTTACGCTCCGGGATTTAGTATCGAATGGGAATCGTTTTTTGCATTTCAATTTATTAAGGTTATTACGACATTGCCGGTTTTTTGACCCGTTTCGACATATTGGTAAGCCTCCACGATTTGATCCAATCTGTAGGTCCTGTCAATCACCGGTTTGAATTTTCCGGTTTCTACCAGTGACTTAAGAAAATTTACATCCTCCTTGTTAATGCTCGGTAAAGGGAATAATAATTTTTTTCCACCTGCCAGAGGGGTAACCAAAGCCAGCAGGATATTTACTCCGTTTTTACCGAGTTCAGTGGATATGTAGATGCCTTTGGGATGAAGTAAGTTTTTACATTTTTTGAAAGAACTTTTACCTACCGCATCAAATATAAAATCAAACTTTTGGTCTATTTGTGTAAAATCCTGATGGGTATAATCTATAACCTCATCAGCCCCCAGTGATTTTATCAGGCTAAGGTTTTTGGTATGGCATACCGCAGTAACCCTGGAGCCATAATATTTCAACAGTTGCACAGCCGCTGACCCTATGGCTCCGGTGGCCCCATTGACCAGAACATTTTGTCCGCGTTGAACTTTTGCTGCCCGGATATCACACAAAGCGTAATGGCCTCCTTCACAAATAGGCGCCGCTTCTTCATAGGTCAAATGATCCGGCATGGTGGTTAGAGGATCCTGCTCTCCTACGATCATGTATTCAGCATGGGCCCCGAACCTGGTATCGTTGTATCCAAAGACTTTATCGCCGATTTTAAACAAAGTCACACCGCTGCCTACCGCTTCGATTTGTCCGGCAAACTCATTACCCAGGACTTGGTTTTTGGGTCTGAACAGCCCGCTAAAAAACCTGGAAATAAAATATTCAGCACTTCGGAAACCACAATCCGTGCGATTTACGGTTGTTGCGAATACCTTGATCAGTACTTCATGGTCCCCCGGGATGGGCTTATTGACCTCCATGATCCTGACCACATCCGGTGGTCCATATTTCGTATTAACACTGGCTTTCATGATTATTTCCTCCTTTAATCAGATTCCGGCTCAGACAAATTTTGAGGCTTAAGTCCTGACCTATAACAAAGGTGGAAAAAATATTTTTTAGCGAGATCAGTATTATATAGTCATTGCGAAATTGACGACTAAATTACGATTACAGATTTAAATTCGTTTGGCTGGGAATTTTAAAGGTGCAGGACTACACCAGTATAATTTACCTAGGAATTCGTGCACATAATATAGTAAAAAATTGTTGTCATGGCTGAAGCCCAAACAGTAACATGTTATTAACCTCAGGCTTAACCCTGAGGTTAATAGCCAATAAAGTATCCGGCTTCGACTGTCGGCTAGCCATGACATCTGTGTCTAAAATGTGCGTCCTACACCCTATGAAATTAAAATAAACTGAACCATCCTGAAAAACCAAATTCATCGTCGAAATTTGATATCAATTTTTTATTAAAATCTCCTAATGCTTGGGTTTATTCGGTCAGCCCGGGCATTAATTAGTCTATTAATTGAGGTTTGCAGGGTCGGTTTTATTGCTGATATAAAATGTTTTGGAGGTAGAGACCAAAGCCTGGAGAATGAGCAAAATAATAATGACAAGGGCAAACCCAAAATCGGAAGAGATTTTACTTGTTCGGTACAACTGCTCGGAATGGCTCAGAATGGATGTTGATTCTTCGATCTGAATATCGGATAGTTTATATAATGCGTCGAGGGCGTCCAGGGTCCATAGGTTTAGATCAGACTGAGGGTTGTTGCTGTTGGATTCGACCTGACGGAATAGGGATTTGAACCGCGCAAATTCAATTTTTTCCGCTTCAGTAAATTTTGTTTTTTCATAGTCTTCCATTATTTTGTTAATAGCAGCAAGCCTGGCTGATCTTTTTGCGATTATTTCTGGATCTGATGAATCAGCCCGGAAGAACCCTTCTCTGATCTGATAGATGTGGCTGGTCAAATGCAGAATATAACTTTCCACCAGCAAGCGGTCTTCGTATAAGGTACTGATTGATTGTTTCACTTCACGGGTGTGTACCCGGTCATTGTAATTGCTTAAAAGTACCAGCAGGCAAAGGGCAAATAATACCGTTGCGGCGGTTATTTTGTTTTTTATGCTATAGGTCCATTTCATAATAATTCGTTGCCTTGGGTCAATTTAGTAGCTAAAATCAACAATTTGAAAGGTATGGTTTTTATCCAAAAAAGGTAAAGATTTTCAGAATCTGATGTATTGCCCTATTGTGCAGTAAGACATCAGAATTGGGGCGTTTTGTATCAAACTAAAAACAGTATACTCTGCTTGTTATCATGGAATTAGCAAAAAAGAATATCATTTTTTATTCATTTCCATATAATCGATCACCAGGTTAGACAATGCATTCACACCTGTTTTAAAACCACTGTTGTCGATAATAAATTCAGGAGTATGGTGTGGTGCAGAAGTTTTGACATCTTTCCCTCTAGGCAGGCCACCGATATAAAAATAGAATCCTGGTACTTTTTCTGCAAAAAATGAAAAATCTTCAGAACCCGTTTCTGCCGGTATGAGGATCACATTTTCTTTTCCTGCCGATTTTTCCAGAGTGGGCAACATAGCATGGGTTAAGTTTATATTATTGGAGGTCACCGGATAATGAATGGAATAGGGTAGTTCTACGATGGCCCTGGCTCCTGCAGCTTCAGCCGTTTTTTCAGTTATTTGCCGGATACGATTATGCACCAGTGTTTCGTCCTCGTTGCTAAAAGTCCTTACTGTACCGAGCATCTCTACTTGTTCAGAAATAATGTTTGATCGGTTACCTCCATGAATAGATCCTATGGTGACCACTGCAGCATTATTCGTGATATTGAGGTTTCGGCTGACTATAGTCTGCAAACTGTTGATGATCTGGGCCGAAACAACGATTGGATCCACCGATGACCATGGCTCCGCTCCATGAGAAGGTTTGCCGACTACGGTGATTTTCATATCGCTCACGCCTGCAAACATCCCGCCAGGCCGGTAGGTTATTTTACCAACTTCTAACTGAGCATTCATGTGAAGCCCAAAAATCACGTCTACTTTTGGGTTTTCCAGGACACCTTCTTTTACCATAAGTTCTGCACCTCCTTCTTCTCCTTTGGGGGCCCCTTCTTCTGCTGGTTGAAAAATAAATTTTACGGTCCCTTGTAAGTCATTTTTCATGCTGCTCAGGATCTCAGCAACGCCCATAAGGATGGCTACGTGGGCATCGTGGCCGCAGGCATGCATGACGTTTGTTTCTTGTCCATTGTACATGGCTTTGACTTTTGAGGCAAAAGGGAGGCCGGTTTTTTCCAAGACCGGCAAGGCATCCATATCGGCCCTTAAGGCGACTACCGGTCCAGGTTTGGCTCCTTTTAAAACGCCTATTACGCCTGTTATAGCTATTCCGGTGGTAACTTCAATACCGAGGGATTTCAGATGTTTAGCCACCAGGGCTGCTGTCCGGGTTTCGCGGTTTCCCAACTCAGGATGTTGGTGTATATCCTGTCTCCACGCGATCACTTTGGATTCTATTTTATCTGCACCCATACTAATGATCCTGCCCAGGTCATTTTTTTGTGCTGAAGAGAAAGGGCACAAGCTGGTCATTAAAATCAAAACGATTAAGCAAGGTTTGTCAGAGATAAATTGGGTTTTAAGCATAAAAAGGATTGTTTTCAGAATTTTTAAAATATATGGTCATTGCCTAAAATGGGCTAGTGGCCGACTAAACTACAACTAAATGCAGAAAAATCCTTTCATCATCGCCTGAGCAGTATAGGCTACAATGGACAATCTGATCATAAGCTGAATCACTAAACCAATTCTTGAGTTTCCTTTTTAAATGGTCCATTCCGACGACTATTTATATTCTGTACCTTTGCAAAACCTTGGCCTGATAAACGGTCCGGTTTTACCGTTGATTTAATTTAAAATAATGAAACCGTTGATACTTAATCACCTTTTTATAATTGCGTTGGCAATGACTACTTTTTTAGAATCCGGACACGCTCAAGATAAATTTATTCCTGAGTCATTCACCCCTGTCAATAGTTTTACCTCCGGTGCGGAAGGGCCGGCAGTGGATAAAGATGGAAATGTCTATGCGGTGAATTATGAAAAGCAGGGTACCATTGGTAAAATTACTGCCGCAGGCACTGCCAGCCTGTTTATAGAATTGCCGAACGGCAGTATTGGTAATGGGATCCGGTTCAACAGTCATGGGGACATGATGATTGCCGACTATACCAATCATAATATCTTAAAAATCAATATGGCCACCAAACAGCTCACCGTTTTTGCCCATGAGCCTGGTATGAACCAACCTAATGATATTGCCATAGACAGCAGGGATCGTCTATATGCCAGCGATCCCAACTGGAAAGCGAGCACGGGCAACTTATGGCGCATTGATCCTGACGGTAAGGTCACTCTATTGGAAAAAGGAATGGGTACTGCTAACGGTGTCGAAGTCAGCCCCGACGAAAAAACACTTTATGTCAATGAGTCTGCACAGCGCAAGGTCTGGGCCTATGATTTATCAAAAAAAGGAGAGATCAGCAACAAACGTTTACTCATCGAATTTCCCGACTTTGGTATGGATGGCATGCGTTGCGACCAAAAAGGTAATTTGTACATAACCCGGCATGGAAAGGGGACAATAGCCATCGTTTCGCCGGAGGGTAAGTTGACGAAAGAAATCACTTTGGGAGGTAAAAAGCCAAGCAATATTGCTTTTGGTGGTAATGACGGAAAACGTATTTACATCACCTTGCAGGATACTAAAAATATTGAAACGGTCCTTGTGGAAAACGCTGGACGAGAGTGGATGATGGGGATGAAAAAATAGGGGTTGTCAGGTATTAGTTGAAACTCACCCCCATACCCTTCTCTTTTAAAATGCCATTTGGAGGATTTTAGAAAGGTTTTCAAAAAGAGCGAGGAATGAGCGGGGGGAATAGAGCCGAGGCATCGGCTTTGCTAAAAGTTTATTCCATCCACTTGCTGAATAGAAGGGA
The DNA here is from genome assembly GCA_034439915.1 of Saprospiraceae bacterium. Taxonomy (GTDB): domain Bacteria; phylum Bacteroidota; class Bacteroidia; order Chitinophagales; family Saprospiraceae; genus JADJLQ01. The sequence continues at coordinate 16,939 of JAWXBI010000243.1, forward strand.
TTAACTCTATAATTTTACCAAAACCCCAAGCAAGAAGTAATCCTTATCCAAACTATATGAAGACAATTATCCTAAAACAAACTTTGAATTTACTGTTTGTTTTTCCAGTTCTGTTGACCACCATAAACTCATTTGCACAATCGCAAACCGGATTCAGGGCTGCCGTGGTTAAAATAAATATCACCCCGGATCAACCCAAACAACTATTGGGATATGGAGCCAGGGTATCCACCGGGGTTCAGGACAGCATCTATCACCGCATTGTAGTTCTGGATGATGGGCTTACCCAGTTTTTCCTGGTCTCCACTGAAATCTGCCTGATGTCCCCTTCAGAATATGATCATGTTGCTTCTATGCTTCAAAAAAAATTAGGTATCCAACCGGTCAATTTCTGGTGGACTGTAACGCATACCCATTCGGCACCGGAAATTGGAGTACCCGGATTGGCGGAGGTATTCCTGGGTGACCGGTATAAACATGCTGTCGATACGGCCTATACCGCTTTTGTTGAAAAAACCCTGATCGATGGGATAGAACAGGCGCGCAGAAAACTTGCACCGGCCAGATTGGGAGTAGGGTGGGGACATTCACAAGCTAATATCAATAGAAGAGCGTTAGATATAGATGGCAAAGCTTCCCTCGGACTCAACCCGGATGGGCCGGTAGACCGGCGATTGGGTCTCATCCGCCTCGAAAAACTAGATAAAACTCCGATAGCCCTCCTGATAAATTATCCCATTCATGGCACGGTACTGGGGCAACAAAATGTGATGATCAGCGGGGATGTCACGGGCGTAGTGTCTGATTATATAGAACAACAAACCGGGGTACCTGCACTATTTATAAATGGGGCGGCAGGCAACCTTGCCCCGATTTACAGTGTCTATCCAAATGCCCGGGCAGGTCACCTGAGCCAGTTCAGGGTTTTGTTGGGCGATAAAATATTGGATGCTAACAAAAGAATAGGGTATACCATGGATACTGTAAAAATAGTTACCAGTTTAATGACGGTTGAAAGTCCACGTAAGGCCGAGTTAGGCTGGCCTTCCTACCTGGGCTCTTATACCCGCACGGAAAAAAACGGCGATCATCTGGTCAGATTGCCAGTACGTTTTCTAAAGCTCAATGAAGACATCGCTATCTGGTCCGCTCCTTTGGAGTTATTTTGTGAAATTTCGAATGAAGTGCGCGATCGCTCACCTTTTCCATTTACTTTTTATTATGGATACACCAATGGCTGGCTGGGTTATTTGCCGGCAGAGCATGAATGGAAACATGGAGGTTATGAAGTGGATGTGGTCTGTCCGTTTACGCCTGCGATGCCGGGTAGATTGACAGAGGCGGTGATCAACTACCTTCAAAGTGAACTCCGGAGTGCTGGCTCAACTCGAATTATTTCCGGAAAAATCCCATAACAGGACTATAAATTAATATCCTGGATGTTAAGTCGTTTTACAGAAATTACTTTTGTGCTCCACTAGTTGTATCGGCAAGTAAAATTGTTCCATTTAATACATCACTTTTCAAAACGTCCAGCATTTTTTCCGGCTCTTCAAGCATGGGACTATGAGCCGATAAATCAAAAGTATAAAAGCCTTTCCTTGGGGCCTCTATTTTCTCGAAAAATTCCCTGGCCAATGGATAGGACACGGTGTAATCATATATTCCATGGAAAAAATAAACCGGAATATCAACCTGGGTTACCTTTGAGGTCAGATCGGTAGCCAGATTAGTTTTCCACAACGTGCTGACTCCGGTTCGGGATTTGGCTCGCCATAAATTTATCTTTTCGCTTAAAGTATATTCCCGGAACATTAGTGAGGGTAAAAATATACCGGTGATCACCGATTTCATTTTTCGTGTGGTACCTATGCCCAGGCTATGCATAGCCCCGTCACGCAAAGCGAGATAGTGGTCTGGTGTACCAACCGCTAAACTAACCGGGACAGCTTCCAATTTTCTAATCATTTTTTGATTCCCCATGCTTTTGTACTGGTTAAGCATGTATTCATAAGCAAGTAGTTCGGATTTGAGTTGCTGAGACATCTGGGCCATACCCAGATAGGCATGGTATAGTTCAGGTGCCTGTTCGGCCACCTGGATACCTGTGAAAGTACCCCCGGAATGCCCCAGCAGATAAATCTTGTCTTTGCCAAACCGCTTGATGAGGTAATGGGTGACTGCTTTGGTATCGGATATTAATTGTTCCGTGGTAATCGACTCCATATCCATGTTGGAATGATAAGAGAGTCCCGAACCCCGTTGTTCCCACCATACGACAGTAAACTCGTTTTCAAGACCGGTCGGGTATCTTTGAGTGAAAAAATATTCTGGCATTCCTCCATGCAGGTATAGTAATACCGGATTCCCGGCATCCTTGCTCTTTATAAACATACCTTGCTTTAGACCATTGATATCAATAAATATCTTTTCTGAGATGCTGCCAGGCAATATTTGTCTGTTTTCATCGGTAAAGGGTAAGGCTTTTCCCGGGCTCATTACCCATAACCAACCCAAAAGGAAAACAAGGATGACCAATATGATTAATAGTAATAATGACATCATTCTCATCCTTTATCATTTTATGATTGTCCCCCGCAAGGTCTTCATGATGGCATCCGTTAGGTTTGATAGGTCTCGCTCGGTTAATTGATAGGCTGCGGTGTCCTTGCGTTCTGGTTTAGGTGATCTGGGCAATAAATCAGCAATGTGTAAATCGATAAGTGCTTTTGGATCCCTCCCCATTCGTTTTTTTAATTCATTGGCCAGCTTAGGGTTGCCGCCGTCGGCCCCACCGCTAATCGAAATAAAGACATAAGGAGTTGGTATAGTCTTATAATAATTGAAATAGGACCGAAGGGGAGTAGCTACTTGCCCAAACCAAACGGGTGCAAAGAATAGGATCAGATCGGATCCTTCTGTTTTATCCGGAGGTGACTGCACCGGAGGAGTCCGGTTAAACAAAAGATCAATAAAAATGGTGGTCATTTTCCGGGGTTTAGGTTCGATTATTTTAAGATGTTCTGCTCCTAGGGCTGATGCTAGACTGGAGGCTAACCGATCATTATTGCCGGTAAATGAGTATGAAATTACATTGATTTTCATGGTGGTTAGGTAAGAGGTAAGAGGTATCAGGTAAGAGGTATCAGGTAAGAGGTATCAGGTAAGAGGTATCAGGTTTCAGGTAAGAGGTATCAGGTAAGAGGTTTCAGGTAAGAGGTATCAGGTAAGAGGTTTCAGGTTTCAGGTAAGAGGTATCAGGTTTCATGTAAGAGGTATCAGGTATCAGGTTGTTGACTTTTCTTCATTTTTAGTATAGCGGCTAATACGATGACCCATAGCAATAGTAATACAATTTTTTTATTGGGTTAATGACCTCGATCATCAATATGTCTGACTTGTATTGGATAGGGTTTTGCCAGAGCAATGGAATGAGATATACCAATTCCGGGTTGGACGACCAATAAATGCAGGGAAAATCCGGATTGAAGGTTATTGGTTATGCTTCAATAATTTGTTTCAGAGCTATCCAAAGCTCATGGCCAAATTATTTGCGAAAAATTCCGGTATGCCCTGGTTTATGAAGGGTGTATTGCGTTACGACCAGTTTTAATAGTTGAGAGGGTGTATTGGGAAAAAATTCCAGCATCAGCGGCGCTTGCAATACTCGTCCTAAGTATGAATACAATGCAATGTAAAATTTGTTTGATTTTCTAAGTCTTCTAACGATACCTTGATGTCCACACCTTCTGTCATCGGAATAAAATTAGAGGATTAAAATATTTTTTACAGGTATACCCTTGATGGAATATTGACTCTCTATAATTAATACGTTACTCCCTGTCACAAACATAAGTAATCTTAGTTATGACTTCAATAACCTACACCTGCCGGTCTGTTACCATAACTTATAAATTTGCGATACGATTTAATTTATAGGACGGCAAAAGCTCATCCAGTCCTTCTATAGCCAGGGACAGCCCTTCTTTAAAACCCATTTGGAAGGTTGCTTCCAGTTGGGCCAGATCACCGTAGGTAATGTTGATCTCCACCAGGGTATATATTCCCTGTGGGTTAAAACTTACTTCCCAAACGGATTGCGGCAAAGCTTTATTGATGTTTCCTTCGGCATCTGCAAAGGCATCCAGTCCCGTGATTTTTTTTGAACCTGGATGTCTTTAAAATCGGCCCAGGCCCAATGTTCCTGTCCTTCGGGGCCCACCATGGCATAATGCCAGTGGCCACCTTCCCGGAAGTCCATGGTTTTAGTCCTGGCTTTCCAGGGCTTTGGAGCCCACCATTGATCCAGGATCTCGCTTTTGGTATAAGCATCCCAGACCAACGTACGTGCTGCTGCAAATGGTCTTTTTACAGTGATGGTATTATTTTCTTTAATGACAGTAAAATCAATGGCCAGAGGATGACTCATTTTTTATTGTTTTTTATGGTGAATAATATTTGATCCAATTGATTGAACCGGCTTTCCCAGTTCTTTCTGATTTGTTCCAGCCAGTTATCGATTTCTTTTATTTTGTTGATTTCAAGTTGATAATAAATTTCCCGTCCGGTATGTTCCTGTTTAAGGAGCTGGCATTCTGTCAGAATGCGAAGGTGCTTGGAAACGGCTTGGCGGGTAATATCAAAGTGTTCAGCAAGCGCATTGGGTGTCATCGCGGAGACAGCCAATAAGGTGACAATGGCCCGTCTTGTTGGATCGGCGATGGCCTGGAATATATCTCTCCTCATTTTAATGGGGAATATAGATTAGGACAATAACTCCGCAATCAAATGATTTGGAAGTTATGAGTATATAGTTTTGTTTTTCGGTTAATTCCTGAAAAATGGGCATACCTTTTCCAATCGCAGCTGGATTGATAAATAAATGAAATTCATCAATCAGGTTTTCTTTTATCAGAGAAGCGACTAAACGGCCCCCTCCGTAAACAATCATATCGCCGCCCTCTTTCTGTTTCAGGGCATTTATTTCTTCGACCAGATCTCCACGGGCTATGTAAGTCCTCTCCCATTCCGGGTTGGTCAAAGATTTAGAGAATACCACTTTTGGTGTCTCCACCATTTTTTTTGCACCTTCCAACGGCTCAGACTGGTCTAAACCTTCGGTCCAATGTGGGATAAAGCCCTGAGCCAGGTTTTTTCCGAGTATAATGGTGTCTACCGGATCTGTCAGTTTAGTGACATAGTCTTTGAGGTCATCCGACCAGTGGAGGTTCATCCAATCCATTTCTCCATGGGGGCCGGCGATGAAGCCGTCCAGGGTCATTTGCATCTGTAATTTTAATTTACGCATTTGGGGTTAAATTTTATTAAGCAATTACTTGGTTGTAAACATAAGAGCAACTGATCAGTTGCGCAAATTATTTTTCACTTTTTTTATATTGTTCAAGTTGACCTCACGATGGAGAATCACCAAGCCAGTTTGCCATTGCATGAGTGGATAAAAACTTCGTTCGAGGCCAAAGCAAGCATTGAAAACAATAGCGTTGTCGTCTGGCATGAAGACATCCTCAAACCTTTAGATGTTCGATATGCCTGGGCCGACAATCCGTTTGGGGCTAATCTTACAATAAAGAGGGGTTGCCGGCATCCCCGTTCAGAACGGATAAATGATACCTAA
>JAWXBI010000244.1:0-7436 GCA_034439915.1 Saprospiraceae bacterium
CAAGGCCCGGGTCAGGATTCATTAAGCCAGTTTCAAACCAGGAAGTAGCCGATGCCGCTTTTCCATTCTGGTCCCAGACCGTAACCTTCCAGTTATACCGGGTGGTTGATTTTAGAGCTGTGCCGGAATAGGGTATATTCAAGGATACACCGGAGTTTATCTTTTTTGAATCCCAGGAGATGACTCCCTTTGTATCAGTAACTACAATCTGATAAAAAACCTGCCTATAACCCCGGCCGGGCGCACTCATTTACCAGGTAAATTTTGGTTTTTGTTCATCAATGCCCATTGGTGTTATTGACGATTCAGTCATCAAACCAATTCATTCGCAGTACCCTGAGGCAAGACCACGAGGTTCGTAGCGGCGACTTCAGTCGCTGTCTTAAAAGCAAGGAAATCCTCAATTGATATTCTGGACTGATCCAGCGAGGAAGAGCTGTTACGACCTTTATATTGATCAGCGACTGAAGTCGCCGCTACGAGAAATCGCTATGACTTTATACACTCTCGACTGATCTTACAAGGCGGGAGTCGTTACGTGCGGAACTATTATTTTTACCTGTTCTGAAACGATTTTACTATAACCGCCTACCCCAGTTGACCCCTGAAGGTGGTTGCTATTTCGTCACATTTTGTACCTATGACTCTATCCCATTGCATCAGGGGATAAATAATGAAAATAGGCCTTTTATTGAAAATTTTGCATAATACGATAAAAAACATGACCTGAATTGTAAGGGGATCAATCTGGCTCAGCCCTCTATTGCCAGTATATTAACAATTATTCTCCGGGAATACGATCAACTGCTTTACGATTTATTATACTATTGCATTATGCCAAATCATATTCATTTAGTAATTTATCTGGGCAATATGGAAAAACCAAAACCGCTTGGTCTGATTCTGAAGAATATTAAAGGCAGATCATCGCGGGAAATAAATTTATTATTAAATCAGTCAGGCACTTTTTGGCAAAAGGCGAGTTATGATCGGTTGGTCAGAGATGAAAAGGAATTAAGTAACATCGGAGATTATATCCGCGAAAATCCGGTCAAGGCCGGGTTGGTAAACAGTTGGGAAGACTGGCCATATTCTTATGTGAAGTATAGCTCATAGCGGCGAACTTCAGTCGCTGGATTTAAAGGCAAAGGAAAACTTTATTTTATGTCAGCGACTGAAGTCGCCGCTACGAGAAATTGTCACGACTCTATCTGCATCAGCGACTGAAGTCGGCGCTACGAGAAATCGTTACGACCTTTATATATATCAAGTGGTGGTTTATTAATTAATTGCTCTGATTACTATCGAACTAAAAATTATATTGTCCTTTTGTTCTTAAGGCTGCATGAGAAAGAAGTTGGAAACAGGTAATGACTGTTCAAAAAAATCAAAGTGATCAGAATTCCTCATCAAATGAATCCTCTGAATTTGTGTTGTCCTTTTTTTGATTGAGCCTATAAGTGAAACTGAGCATAAACTGCCTGCGTCGACCCGGGAATTCACTAGGGGGTCAATTGCAGTTCCTCTAATGGCAAGCCCAGCACTTTAAGAAAAACAGGGCTGACTTTTTCAAATCGCCCTGTGTGATCGATGATGCAGAGATAATCTTGTGAAAGCTCAAAAAACTGGGTGGTCCTTTTTTCTTCCTGTTTTTGTTTGGTTATGTTCTGACTGATGGAAAAATGACTCAAGAGGTTACCGTTTTCGTCCGTAAAAGGAATAATAGAGGTGTCCAACCAGAAAAAAGAATTGTCTTTGTCTTTGTTTTTTATTTGTTGGGTCCAGATCGAACCGGATGAAATGGTTTTCCAAAGGTCTGCTATAAATTCTTTGGAATGATGGCCTGAGTTGATAATCCTGTGATCACTCCCAATCAATTCTTCCCTTGAATATTTTGTCAGCAAGCAAAACTTTTCATTTACATATTGAATAATGCCTTGTGCATCGGTAATAGATATGATATGGGTTTTATCCAGGGCGGCTTTTAAAATTTCCAGTTCCCTGGGGCTTCCATTCAATATCTGGAATTGTTCCAATAGAGACGATAGAACATCTTTATCAGGTGATCCGGGTGGATTTTTTTTGGCATAATTTACTATGAATATAGTTTAAAAGGCGGTCAGTATATTTACCGAAAATACACTCCAGGCGAATTGTATTCATCCGCTGCCGGGGGCTTGGCTTGACCTTTTGCCTTTAGTCAATTACATGCTCCTCCCGGGTTTAATACTAAAATGGATCGGTGTGGATTTCGTCTATTGGTACTGTATATAGACCGGTTGCGGTCTTAGCATTAATATTTCTTCCGGCTTCATCAGCCGGTTGCCATTTAGGGTATCGTTTTTGTAAAACAACTTAAAACCTGCAAATTGTACCGGTTCTTTAAATATGGAATTGCTATAGGTGCTTTTCTTTAATCCCGGAAAACCAAATCCGTCCATATTTATTATCAGTTGGACCTCCGGGCGGGTTACAATTTTATCATACCCGGTCACCATGCCGGTGGTAAAGCGATGGACCACCAGTAGTTTAGGAGGTAAATTATTTTTAGCTATTAATTGGGCGAGATAAGCCGAGGCATAGTTGATGTCCGAAGCATCGAAAGAACCAATGGAGGTACCGGGAAGTGAACCGTCTTTCATGGAATACTCCGGGTCAATACCCAAATGCACCTGTGGAAGGATTAAATAAGGATCCAGAACCGGTAACTCCTGTTGCAGGGTGCTTAAACCGACTTGTATATCCAAAATAACAATTCCATTTACCGCTTTGGCTAATGCAATTGCTTTCTCTATTTGGGCAAAAGGCATTCGTAACCGGAATTTACCACCCTGGCCGGGATTACGTTGCGCTGTAACCGCTATATAATGTATGGCCGGAATAACCGGGCTTAGCGTATCTGCCATGGTCCATTTTAGTATTTCTTCATTTAATTGATGAAGCATTTGTTCAACAGGAAGTTCCCCAAGAATCCCCATTTTTTTAGAATAAAAATTTCCGTAAAAAGCTACAATCCGGTTAAATGGAAGCAGGGATCCTTCCATAGGGTAGGCCGCATCAGGAGGCCAGCGGCCGGATGAATCCCCATTTGCCAATTGATGCATACGGGCATGGTACAAAGCCGTATCGTTTTGAAATGTAGTTTTGTCCTGGAGGGTATCGGGTTTAGAGAAAACGGATTCAGATAAATTGTAATCTTTTTTTTTCTGATCAATACAGGAACTGATGGAGGAAAAACAAAATAGGAACACCCAAACCCCGGATTTTAAAAACGTTTTATTGCTCATTTGTTTTTGACAACCAGTTTTTTATTTTTCAAGTCCAAAAAAACCTGAATCGTTCATTGAAAATCAAGGTCAAGTAAATAAAAATTGGATACTTATTTAATGACGACAATCACCCGGTTTCAGATCAATGTCAGGGTTAATTCAGACCAAAAGGAACGAACTCAAAATCCGGATTCGTTTTTAACAGAAATCGTCAGTCACTATAAATAATCTAATTTTGGAGTTAATCCAGTATTAATTTGCTACTATGTGTTTTAGGGCTTTGAAAAAACATACTAAACCGGAATTGTTTCAAAATAAAATTTGTCTGAATTAGTCAAAGGTCTTGTAATTTTGACCTTTAAACTGCGTTAAGATAAAGCTATGAAGTGGAAGGTAGTTGTTTTCTTGTTTTTTAGTTCGTGGCTGCAAGCCCAGGTCTATGAATTTAATACCACACAACTTGGACAATGGAATGGAGCTGGGGAAGTTTACTCCGATGTATGGGGTTATTCCGCAGGGGGCAAAGAATATGCCATCCTGGGATCTGCCCGGTATATCTATTTCTTCGAAGTGACCAATCCAGCCAATATCCGGTTGGTTGATAAGTTTGGTCCTTATACTTCCACTCCCTGGAGGGAATTTAAAACATACAGCCATTATGCTTATGCAGTCACCGATGGAGCGGATGCCGGGGGTTTGAGGATATTCGACCTCCAGGACATCGTGACTAAAGATACTGTTATTCAAGTCAGGCAGACCACCGCTTTTTTTACCAAATGCCATATGCCCTTTATAGATGAGGCCAATGGTCGCTTATATTGTGCAGGCACCAATACCCGCAACGATGGTATCATCGTACTGGATCTTTCCACGCAGCCGGACAACCCTACTCTGGTCATCAACCAGTCGCTGCCCAGAGGTTATGTGCACGATATGTATGTAATCAATAATGTTATGTATGCCTCTCATATCTATTCAGGTTATCTGTCTCAGTATAATTGTGCTGGCAATTCCTGTAGTGCAGAACTCTCTACCTTTCAGACCGGAGGATATAATCACAGCAGTTGGATGAATGCAGACCAAACGCTAATGATCAATGCAATTGAAACCGCCGGACACCCTTTATGGCTCCTGCCGATAAACAATGGTGCTATTGGGAGTGAAAATGTCAAAACATTTAAGTCAGTAACCTTGCGCGACCAATACCCAAACCTCCCCCCCGGGGAAACAGGCAGTATTGGTCACAATCCATATATCATTGGCAATATGGCTTATGTATCTTATTATACGGACGGGGTCCAGGTATATAATATCAGCGATATTAACAATGTCCGGCGGGTAGCGTATTTTGATACCGACCGGGCATATACCTCGTATTCACCGGTATTCAGAGGTTGCTGGGGCACTTATCCCTTCCTTCCTTCGGGTAATATACTGGCGAGCGACATCCAATCAGGTTTATGGATTTTTAAAACCACACCTTGTGCATCGAGCCAGCCACCAACCATCAACATTACTTCCAACTCCAGCACTTATACCTGGGGAAGTAGTTTTACGGTCAACGCAGCGGTTTCGGATCCGGACGGCACCCCGTCGAAAGTGGAATTTTATGATGGGAATATATTATTGGGAACGGATAATTTAAATCCATTCAGTTATACGGTTCCTTCCGCCAATCAGGTGGCGTATACTATCACGGCCCGGGTGTTTGACGATTGTGGTATAATCACCAATTCTACAGTATTAAACATTGCCATTTCCTATAGTTGTAATGATGGTATACAAAGCGGCAATGAAACCGGGGTGGATTGCGGAGGATCCTGTGGTCCTTGTTTACCACCTTGCCCTATGGTCACCAACCTAAGCCTGGGAAAAACAGCAACTCAGTCCAGTGATTACAGTGCGGCCTATCCGGCTTCTAAAGCGATAGATGGTAATCTGACCAATTTTTGCCATACCGGTGCGGAAATCCAACCCTGGTGGCAGGTAGACCTGGTGGCAGCCCATCAGGTTTCGTCTATTGAAGTGACTATCCGAACGGATTGTTGCGGTGACCGAGTTAAAAAATTAAAAGTATTTGTTTCCAATAGTCCGGTGGCTTCCTACGCTTCAGCCGGGGCAGTATATGAATATATTAATACCGCAGGCATGACCAATGGACAAGTGATCAACATTCCCAATATTGATCTGGAGGGACGTTATGTTAGGATATGGGCGGATAATACGGGTTATGGCAACGGCTATGTCCATCTGGCAGAAGTAAAGGTAATGGGGTGCTGCCTCAACAGGCAGAATCCGACAGTATCCTTATCCTCGGCTTCCGGTTCTGTACCCCAGGGAGGCAGTATTGTCATAGATGCCACTGCAAGCGATGACGGAGGAATCATCCAGGTGGAGTTTTATAATGGTGCTACATTATTAGGTGCCGATAATTCGGCGCCATATAGCTTTACGATCAACCCGGCTTCGGCTTCTTCATATAATCTGACGGCCAAAGCAATAGATAATTGTGGTGGCTCTGCCGTTTCCGATGCTTTAATCATTACGATGACCAGTACCTGTAATGATGGTTATCAGAACGGCTCTGAAACCGGTTTAGATTGTGGAGGTTCCTGCACAGCATGCCAGACCTGTGCCCTCCCAACCAATTTAAGTCTGGGCAAAACGTCCACTCAGTCGGGTAATTTTGATCTGGCAAATACGTATCCTGCGTCAAAAGCGATAGATGGAAGTATTGCTACAGGTAGCTTTAATCACACCAACTCTCAGTTACAGCCCTGGTGGCAGGTGGATTTAGGGAGTAATTACAAGGTGACCAGTATTGAGATTACTCATCGGACAGGTTGTACCGGCTGTGTGGGTCGTATTAAAAAATTCAGGGTTTTTGTAGGCTCAACACCGGTAGCGGGTTTTTCCAGCAGCGGATACGTATATGAATATAATAATCCCACCGGATTGGGCAACGGTGAAGTTATTAATATCCCAAACCTCAATGCCACAGGGCAATTAGTAAGGATCTGGGTAGATCATGGCAATACGGCCAATTACCTTCATTTTGCAGAAGTTAAAGTAATGGGTTGCTGCCTCAGCAGCCAAAATCCAACGGTCACTATTTCTACCGGAGCTTCCAGTTATGTCCAGGGAAGTAGTTTTACCGTCAATGCATCAGCCAATGCTTTGGGAGGCCAGGTCACCGGAGTAGAATTTTATGACGGAGCTTCATTATTGGCTACAGACAATGCAGCTCCTTTCAACCACACCATTTCCCCGGCTATAGCCAGTTCATATAACCTTACTGCAAAAGCAATAGATAATTGCGGTGGCTCAGGAACTTCCAATACGTTAAACATATCTACAACCAGCGCCTGTAATGACGGGTATAAAAACGGCTCTGAAATCGGCGTCGATTGCGGGGGTATTTGCAGCCCCTGCCCTCAGGGGTGTATTACATCTTCCAACATCAGCCAGGGAAAACCGGCCAGTCAATCCAGCAATTATAATGCAGCCAATCAATATCCCGCATCGATGGGTGTAGATGGATCAACCATAACATCCAGTTTTAATCATACCGGCCCTGAGTCACAACCCTGGTGGCAGGTTGATTTGGGAGGGACTTATCAAGTGACAAGCATTGAAATCACCAACCGCACCGGATGTCCGGCTTGCGCAGGGCGTGTTAAAAAATTCAGGGTCTTTGTTTCTTCTTCGCCGGAAAGCGGATATTCCAGCAATGGATATGTCTACGAATATATAAACGCCATCGGTTTAGGCAATGGACAGGTGATTAATATTCCAAATCTTACAATAAATGGCAGATATGTCCGGGTATGGGCCGATAATACCGGTTCAACCAATAATTACCTCCATCTGGCGGAAGTAAAGGTGATGGGATGTTTACCTTCGGGGTCGCTGTCCGGAACGGAACCCAAACTATTGCCCCAATTTCCATCTATAAGTTCGGCCGTCCGGTTGTTTCCCAACCCTACCCGGGAATTACTGCAATTTCTATTTGAGCATTTACCTGAATCCGAAGTCACAGTAGACATTTATGACCTCCAGGGAAGGTTGATCCATTCAGAAAAATTAATACAGAACAAAATGGATCTCACCAGGCTGGAATCCGGAAGTTACATAGTTCATATTCAATGGAACGGCAACCGTCAAATA
>JAWXBI010000245.1:0-7769 GCA_034439915.1 Saprospiraceae bacterium
AATGTATTGAAAACCAATGAATAACATTCGTTGGTTTTTTGTTTTTTAGGCCATTTTTACCTCAAATTGCTTACAAATAAAGTAGAACGATTTACAAATAATATTTTTTTTTAATATTTCCTTTGACATATTAAAAGTATTCATCATATTTGTTCCGCTAGATATTCATTGACCTACTAAAATGTAAGTATGAAGAAGACAAAGGTTACTTTCGATCAGGAAAAACTACAATATTCCTCTGAGCTTTTGAGGGCTCTTGCTCACCCTCTCCGATTAAAGATTTTGGAGTTCATTGACCGCCATGAAGTGATCAATGTCAACAAAATCTATAATACCCTGAAAATTGAACAAAGCATCACTTCACAACATTTGAAAATCCTCCGTGGCGCTGGGGTAGTCGATAACAATAAAGATGGTAAATTTAAACATTACCAGATCGACTACAATAAAGTGGCCACTGCAGTGAAAGCCATAAATAATTTTATGGGCAAATAACTTACTACCCCCCATTTTTTTATCCCAAATTTTAAGGCTGAATGCCCGGAAGGGCTATTCAGCTTTTTTTTGGACCCGTCTTGCATTCTGGATGCTGGCTTCTCGCTGGATTGCAGCGAAAAACGCCCCATTTGAGGCCACTTCGTCTGGTTGGAAATTTATCCGAAAAAATGCACCCTACCTGGAGATAGTAGGTCCGGTTATTCCTGGTTAGATTTATTGGTCTCAGGCAATAAGGTGTTTTCTTCAGTAGAATTTTCTGGAGCGGATTCTTCCGGTTTAGTTTCCTCTCCATATTTTTCCGGTTCTTTTCCAACCGGTTCCGGGGTATTTTGGTTCTTAAAAAAACTGCGGAAAAATACCAGCAGGCTGATGACCCCTGTAGAAATGGCGGCATCTGCCACATTAAATACCGGTCTGAAAAACTGGAATGGTTGACCACCAATGACAGGCATCCAATTGGGCCAATAGGTATCAATCATTGGAAAATAGAACATATCGACCACCCGGCCAAACAAGAATGGGGCGTATCCTTTGCCTGGGGCATATTGAGCCAATCCCCCCTGATAGTAAGACTCGGTGAAGATCATTCCATAAAAAGCGGAATCCAGTATATTGCCTATAGCCCCTGCCAGAATCAGCGAAAAACAAACGAGCAAACCCGAGGATTCCTTAGATCTTACCAATTTATAGATGATAAATAGCAGGAATCCCACAGCGCCAATACGGAATAAACTGAGCAATAATTTGCCTGTATTTCCTCCAATGGAGATCCCAAATGCCATTCCTTCGTTCTCTACAAAATGGATGCGTGCCCATTCGAGGCCCATGATCTTGAATTCATCACCATATTCCATACTGACCTTAACCCATACCTTTAACCATTGGTCAAGAATCAGCACCACCAATATGGTAACAACACATAAAATGGTACGTCTCCTGACCGAAGACTCATCCCTGACAATTAATTCCATGAGGCCGCAAAGATAAGTACAGAAGTTTGAATGAGGAAAAAGGACTGAAAATCAACAGAATGGAGCAGATATAGATTTATCCGCTAGACCGGACGGGGACTTTTACAAAAACAAGATCAGCCATTTTAACGGTAAACCTGATGTCATAACTTTAATAAATTTTACTTTTAACCCGCTCAAATTGGATTATTAACCCTCTATCCAAAACATGACTGAAAGACATCACGCTATATTATTTATTCCAAAATATTTGTCGAAAGGGTTTGACTTTATATCTTTTGTGACGGTAATCAAAACACCGGCCTATACCGAGTTTGTTTACTTCGGTTGGGATCTTGTAAAACGTAAATTCATTAATCTGAAGGATGATGCGTTTCAGGCTCTGCTGCAATTGTCCAATCAAAGTGTTTTGAGTTATTCTGATGGGAAAACCAAGGAATACCGAAAGCTTCAGTCCGGCAAGGATATCGAAGCCCTCGTCCAGAAAAGCAGGAATCGCTACCTCAATGAGGTTTTCCTGAATGGCTTACCACATTGGCAGCATCTCCCGTGTTACCATCTCACCCAGGATCCGATTACCCGGAAGGTAATGAAATTGCCTTGTCAGTTTTTAAGTGAAACGCCGGAACTAAAGTTTTTTGTAGAACAATCTCCCAATAAGGGTCTCCGGTTGATGAAGTATGTTCGGGTCAACAAGGATATGTATTTGGTTGATGACTTTCGCCGGACGCTTTTTTTGTTGGAGTACAATCATCAATATGCCATTTTATCGGCACGTGATTATCAGACCCTGGAGTGGTTGGGAGAATTAAATCTGACTACCCTGGCTTTTTTACCGAAAGAATTTCTGGTTCAGGTAGTTCTTAAGCTGGAATCAAAAGGGTATGTGGTCGACCGTAATAATTGTTTCCCAATCCATGAAATTCACACGTTACCAGAAACCATGGTAAGGGTACAGGAGATCAGTGATACATTTCTGGAATTTATCCCGTGCTGGAATTATGAAGGTATCCCGGTAGAAGGCCACTATACTGCACAGGTGGAAATCCAACGGCAGGATGAAATGTATCGCATATTCCGGGATAAAGGATTGGAATCAAACCTCGTAAAAAGTATCCGTGAGAAACACTCGTCCTTCAGACAGCAGTTTAACGGTAAGTTTTTTATTCGCTTTGATGAGGCACGTAAAAACAACTGGTTTTTAACTACCTATCAGCAATGGCTGGACACCGGGGTCCAGATTCTTGGCCTGGACCAATTAAAACATTTTAAATACTCTTCATTCAAAATAACGACCACACTGACCTGGCTCAATTCGGAGCAGGGACTCACCCGGTTAAACCTGGAGATTTTGTTTGGAGAAGAAAAAATCAATAATAAAGAATTACAAAAAGTTGTCCTTGCCGGTCAAAAAAGCATTCTCCTCCAGGATAATACTATAGGAATATTGCCGGAGGAGTGGAGATCCCGGTATGGCTTATTGGTTAAACACGCTCGCATGGAAGGCAGCCAATTGACGGTCTCGGACTGGTTGCTGCAGAGCGATCCCAGGATATTATCCTCCGAAGACGTGAAAAAATCCAACACGGTCGAATTCCAGGCCAGGTGGCGGAATTGGCAGCAAAGTCATATCGAAATATATCCCCTGCCTTCCAGGATCAGGGCGACCCTCCGGCCTTATCAACGGAAGGGATTTGAATGGATGGCATTGCTTTCAGAAATGAAATCAGGGGCATGCCTGGCAGATGATATGGGCCTGGGTAAGACCCTGCAAACCATTGCTTTTTTATCCTGGTTATACGAGGCACATCCTGATTTGCGGTTTTTAATCGTTTGTCCCGCCTCACTATTATACAATTGGAAGGCTGAATTGGAGAAGTTTGCCCCCCATCTCGGTTCTCGTTTATTTAAAGGAGGAGTCAATGATTTGGCTGCTTTTTTTGCTTCCCGGGATCCTATTTTAATCGCAGGTTATGGAATGGTGAGATCGCAGATCGATTTGCTGGAGTCGTATTTGTGGGGCGGGGTGATTATCGATGAAAGCCATAATATCAAAAACCCGGCAGCACAAATTACCAAAGCTATACATCGCCTCAAAGCCGCTCACCGCATAGCCCTCAGTGGCACACCTGTAATGAACAACACGTTTGATTTATATGCACAAATAGAATTCATCGTGCCTGGCTTATTGGGCAGTCCCGAGTTTTTTACCCGGGAGTATGCCAATCCCATCGATAAAGACGGAGACCAGGAAAAAATAGCCACGCTTTCGAAATTAACCTCACCGTTTATCCTGAGACGAACCAAAAAACAAGTGGCCCCCGACTTACCGGAAAAAACGGAATCCGTTCTTTGGTGCGAAATGGAAGATAAACAGAGGGCAGTTTATGAGGAGACCAAAAGGTCTATTCGGGACAATATTTTCCTGCATATAAAAAACGATGGCCTGGCTAAAAGCAAAATCGGTATCCTCGCCGGGATAATCAAATTAAGGCAAATCTGTTGTGCTCCTTCCTTATTAGAAGAATTTGAAGGTAGCCCACCGGGAGATTCTATCAAACTGTCGGTCTTAATGGATGAATTGAATAACCTGCAAACCAGCAGTAAAGCCCTGGTTTTTTCACAATTTAAAGGAATGCTCCACCTGATAGCATCCTGCCTTAACCTTGCTGGTATTCCCTATTATCATTTTGACGGGGACACTCCCATAGTTGAAAGGCAGGTCATGGTCAATGCATTCCAGACCGAAAACGATCCTGCCAAAGTTTTTCTTATCTCCCTTAAAGCTGGTAATACAGGGCTCAACCTGACTGCTGCTGATTATGTTTTCCTGGTCGATCCCTGGTGGAATACGGCGATTCAGCAACAAGCTATTGACCGCACCCACAGGATAGGACAGATCAATCATGTATTTGCCTACAAAATGATTTGCACCAATACTATCGAAGAGCGGATCATCCAGCTTCAGCAAAAAAAACAATGGATCTCCGATGAGTTGATCCAGGCGGAAGATGGTTTCGTGAAAAATCTGTCTGAAGAGGATGTGGCCTTTTTATTCAGTTAATAAAAAAGCCGGTCTCTATGGAAACCGGCTTAAATTGATTCGAATTGATGTTTTAATTATTGTTTGTCCCACCATACCCGGGTGTCTAAATCATCAGCTCCCTGACGCGAGATGGCTTCTTTCACATTGGTACTATTAACTGAAATTTCAGAATTGGGATAAGTCAGCCTACGGATAAAATCACCTTTGATTCCCTTTCCGGGGAAAGGGTTGGGGGTTAGTTTTGGAAATCCTGACCTCCTGAAATTAGCAAAAGCCTCCGGGCCATTCATAAAGGATGAAATCCAGTATTGGGTATTGATTTGTTCTAAACCTGTGGCGGCATTGTAAGGGTTGGCTGCGATATAGGCATCTGCAGAGGCAGCGGGAATAGCGGAATTGGCATCATGCATGGCGCATTGATCCATGTGTGCTTTGATACCATTTTTGAAAGCATCGGCGGCAGATCCGCTAGCCCAACCTCTTTGAATGGCTTCTGCCAGTAAAAGGGAGGTTTGGGAGTACGTAACAAAAAACATAGGAGCGGTATTTTTACCAAATCGGGTCCGGTCCACCTGGCTAAAATCATAAAAACTTGCCAGGCCTCTTGCAGTAGCTTGTGCAGTAATACCATTATTGTCATATCCGAATGGCATTCCTATTTGAAGTGAAGTGTCCGTACTGGCTCTGGCCGCAGTTTGTTCGGGTCCTGATTTGGCCCCTACATATCTTACGGCGATAGCTTTTAGCCTGGGATCGCTGGTTCTTTTGAGGTGGTCTAAAAACGGGGCAGCCATATACGAGTTTGCTGCTTCGGTACTGTTCATCCAGTTTCCAATGGAATTGACATAATTGGCGTCGTGCCGGGAAAAGGCATTATCTGCATTAGAAGTCATCAAGCCTCCTGCTACCGCTTTTTGCACAGTAGATTGGGCCAGGGTAGGATCTACTTTAGTAAGGCGCATTCCGGCTCTCAGCAATAAAGAATTTCCAAATTTTTTCCATTTGGCAATGTCTCCTCCGTATAAAATATCAGCGGTTTCTATGGTTTTGGTTGCATCCAGCGCGGCTGAAGCATCGGTCAGTGTTTTAATGATGTCTGCATAAATAGCCTGCTGGGCATCATATTTTGGCAACGTAATCTGATCACTGTACCCTTTGCCGGCATCAAAATAAGGAATATCGCCATAGGTATCCGTCAATACCATAAAAGCAAAAGACCGAAAAATTTTAGCCATATTCAATAGATTGGTCCGGGTCGGCAGCGCCTGAGCCTGAATAATGACATCCGTGGAGTGTCTCACTACCGAGCGATAATAGCGCACCCAGTTTTGGTTGGTCGCATCGCGGTTGTCCTGATTAAAATTAGCTCCGGTCAATACTCCTGAGTTGGGAGTTACCATTTGCTGGACGATCCCGATCTCATAAATAATCGTGGTATTGACGTATGATGCATTA
Organism: Saprospiraceae bacterium; assembly: GCA_034439915.1. Lineage (GTDB taxonomy): Bacteria > Bacteroidota > Bacteroidia > Chitinophagales > Saprospiraceae > JADJLQ01. The sequence continues at coordinate 5,971 of JAWXBI010000245.1, forward strand.
ATCACGGCATTATTTAATATAAAGACGGGATTGATAGCCGTAGCAGCATTTTTATTGACGTTCAACTCGTCGAAGCCTTCATCACAGGAGACGACAATCAGGCCGAGCGTTAAGAAGAAGAGTTTTGTAATATTTTTCATGATCCTGTTCATTTTTAAAATTTGACATTAAGATTAAAACCAATGCTCCGTGTGGTGGGCAATCCGGTAGATTCCATACCCACCAGGTTGTCCGAACTATAACCAAATGATTCGGGATCAATATTGGGTATCCATTTTTTTAGCATCAATACATTATTAGCGACGAAACTCAGCTTAATTCCCTCAATCGGGATATTGCTCGGAATGAATTTGGTCAAGTCGTAACTTGCAGTAATTTGCCTGAGTTTCCAATAACCTCCGTTGTACACAACGGGTTCAATCAATGCCAATGAGCGCACTACTTCCCAATAGGGTTGAATATTGGCTTTAACGGTATTGACTTCCCCTTTTTCATTTACTCCGTCACCTACAATTCCTGCGCGGCCTGCGAGGGTCTGTTGGTGGAGCCCGTGCCTCGTCAGGTTAAAGTTTGTCCCGGAGAGCATTTGATTCCCTAATTTAAAATCTATAAGGAATGAAAAACTGAAATCATTGATAGTGAATCCATTGTTTATCCCCCCGTTCCATCTGGGTAGAGCGGTCCCAAACGAAATGAGATCCGGGGTACGAAGCGCAATTCCATTACCGCCAAAAATTTTGCGGCCCTGTGCATCCCTTCTGTATCCAAAACCATAGATCTGGCCCATTTCCTGTCCGACCACTTGTCTTAGTTCTCCATTGAATACGTGGTTCCCGACCGTAATCCGCTCTCCCTCGGTTTCAGTCAGAAGTTTCAGGACTTTGGTTTTATTATAAGATCCGTTGAACGATATGTCCCATTGGAATTTGCCACTTTTTATCGGCACCAGGGTTAATAATCCTTCGAATCCATTCGTCCGGCTTTTCCCGCTATTGATCAATGTATTGGTAAATCCCGATCCATCTGAAATCTGGGCAGATACGATCTGATCTTCTGTAAATTTCTGATATACTGCAAAGTCAAGTGCTACCCGGTTTTGAAACAATTTTAATTCCAGGCCTGCTTCGGTCTCAGAAGTACGCATGGGTTTGAGGTTTGCATTGGGTAAAACATTTCCGGAGGAACCTCCCAGAGGCTGAGGTGCACCTGCCGGATTTGGAAACAAGTTGGCATTGACACCATAAAATAAATTGTTAGAATAAGGTCCAACATCGGTGTCCGAACCCACTTCCGCATAAGCAAGTCTCAACTTACCAAAGTTTAGCCAGTTGGGAAGCCCGTCAAATGCATCAGAAAAAACAAAACTTCCAGATACCGAAGGATAAAGAATACTTCTGTTAGCTGGTGAAAGTGTCGAAAACCAATCATTCCTTAATGTTCCATTTAAAAATAAAAATCTCTTGAAGGAAACATCCGCGGAGCCATATACAGAATTTACTGCTCTTTCGGAAAGGGAATATATCGGATCTTTGACCCGGCCGTTTGCTACGGTATACAAACCGCGCACCACAAAGTCCTGGACGAAGACATTATTCTGATCCGCTCTCCGGTACATTTTGTTGCCACCGACTGTAAGATCAAAGCCAAAATCCCCAACCTCCCTGGTAGCGGATATTAATAAGTCCATATTGGTCTCTCTGAACCTTCTGGATTCCTGGGTAAACTGCCCGTTCACGAAACCAGCCGGAGCAGCAGCTAAGGAGGCATGGCCGGTTGGGTAATTATTATAAGCCTGGTCT
>JAWXBI010000246.1:0-5731 GCA_034439915.1 Saprospiraceae bacterium
CACCCTGGTTGATCAACTGGATTTTAAATTTTACCGTATCTCCATTCGTCAGATTGGTGTTGATATTATTATTGATTATCGTATCGATCGTTTTTTTCAAAGCAAGGTCCACTACAGGGGGAACCGGCGGATTGAGGAAAAACCCAAAATCAAGGGTATGATTATTTTCTCCCAGGTTACCGGTCCGGTATTTAATGGTTGGCACCATAGTGACCGGGAACAGTGATCCATCATTGTCGCGCAAATCGGCATTAGAAAGTGACATCGGATTTTGATCAGTCCCGGTAAGTGTATAGTTAAGCAAGTCAGCGGTACCTGCTCCTCCTGAAACCCAATCTGCAGGGCCAATCCGTAAATAATAGGTTCTATTTGCTTGCGGACTTTTGATGCTGGATTGCAATACATTCGTGGAATCAAAATAATAATTGCCATTTACATCAGTGATATCTGTGCCTACAATGGCACCCGATATACTATCTACTAATTGTATTGTGATGTTTGGAAAAGCCGCTTCTCCCGGATCCTGCACTCCATTCATATTGGCATCGACCCATACCCGGTTGCCAATTTCCAATGGGGCTTCAAATCCTGATACTTCCATATCCCCCAGCCCGGCTGCTTTACCAAAATTACCGGAAGCTAAAGAATTGGTATTGTCCACAAACAATTGATATCCGTTGGTTTTTGTCCCATCAGTGAAGGAAAATTTAATGGTACCACCCTCCCGGATGGTTGTGGGGTCCATTGCACTGGTAATGATTTTATTATCCCCTCTCAATACCGCTACAGAACCACCATGTGTTTCCTGATGACAACAAGCAATATTTTCGAAGTCAAAAAACTCATCTCCTCCTGGTCCTTGCATGGTTGCCGCGCTGGTGCTGGTTCGGATAATACCGTCGCTATTATAACTGCCATTATTTTCTAAGACATATGAATTCATGCTGCAGTTAAGGCCTGCCACTAATAAATCTCCCCCGGAAACTGGCAATATAAGCTCCGACGGATTACCACCAAGCCATCGATAATTACCCCATCCATACTGATGGCCAGCGCGATCTGTAAAAGACAAGATCAGATCTCCACGATCTGAAAATTCAATATCCGATAATTGAGGCGTGGGATAGGTCCTGTCTCTGGCTGTGGCACTATTCCCAAAACTTATCGTCGAGTCTCTCCAGGGATTCCATTGACCACCATGCGGGCCCGTCCAGCTCATAGAAGGCCCTTTTTTATAGTTCAACGAAGTAGAAAACACAGGTGTTGCTGTAATAGGGCCCATGCCAACTGTATTGGGCAATACATATACCTGAGCAGATATATCACTAGCTCCGTTTATTACATTGATTCCATAATTTTCACCAGTACATACTGTTCCGATATAAAGTTTATTGCGATAATATTTTAACCCAAACGGTCGCTGTTCTCCATTGGTACAAGACGCGGTAGGCAATTGAAAACTGTCCACCGCTGTTACCGTTGAAGGATTGGCTGGATTATCCAGGGTCAATCGGAATAAGAATCTGCTGTACAGATTCGTTACAAATAAATATTTTCCATCATCACTGATTTCGAGGTCACCCAGACCAACTTTTCCAACTTGCGCGAAGGCAGCGGGATCGAAACTGGGCAAACTTTTATTAGCAGGTAGTCCGCGTAGAAGATTGGTACCAACAACCCCAAATCCAGAAGGTTTACCGGTCAATGGATCGTTCGCTCCAAGGTAGTTAACCTTAGTAGATGGAGATCCAAATAAATTAAAAGATGAACCAGGTCCATAAGCCGGAGCACCCGCCCCTGCACGGGTGCGGTGGCCACTGGCATCCATGTCGTAAAAGGTTGCTGCCACGAATGTCCCACCTGAGGGTATAAGCGTATAAATTCCTCCGGAACCAAGTGTTCCCAACCCAACATGTCTTTTGATAAAAGCCGAAGTAAATATTTTTTTTGCCTGTTTGCTGTATGCTACTCCCCAGGTGGCGCCAATTAACGTCCCATTTTTAATTTGGGCAGGGGGTGTGCCTACACCACTATTATTATAAGGAAAACCTACAAACCAACTTCCAGCCTGCGCTGTACCCGCGCCTGTTGGATCACCATTGGTATAACAGGGTACATATACATTGGTATTTCCTGCACCTTTATTGTAATCCGCGGGATTGTTTAATGCAAAATTGACGGTTGGCATGGCACTGGCGTTGGCAAATTGTACCGATGAGCCATAATTGCCGCCACTGGTAGAAGAAAAATCTATGGTAGAGTCAACACAACTCGTAGTCGCATCAATTGTAAATTCTATCCGCACTTGTCCCATACAGGACATGATGGTATAGTTAGGAGCGGATACGGATGAAGTAACATCAGATCCGCATGAAGTCCCGGTCGCATCATAAGCAGTCACGGTAACACCACCCACTAAAGGTTCGTTCGGTTGTTTGATCCCATCTCCGTTGTAATCCCGGAATACGGATCCACTGACGCCACCCGCCATAATAAATGATTGGGAAGATGAATTAGAAAAATTGAAAATTTTCCAACTTGTAAAAGCTAAGGCCAGTGTGGAGATCAATAAAAACGAAATTTTTAATGAGCTCTTCCTCAAAATCAAGTTCCGTCCACCAAGCTTTAAGTAGTTTTTGTCCATATGGGTTACATTGCTTTTAGTAAATACTATCAGATAGTTAAATCGCTATTAAAAATTACTTAAGCAAAATTCAGACCAGTTTTTACATAAAATGGCAAACTGAGAGCTAATTGCTATTAAATTAAAATCTTATACATATTAAATTGATCTAATATGAAAAATAAATCTCCAAAAAGAAGACAATTGCATTAAACTAAAACACATATATATTTGGGAAGGATGTATAATAAAATATCGGATATATAAAAAAAACAGCACCTGTTTTCAATCAGTAGACTGGTCTAAACCCTTAGGCGAGTTCCTTTGGCGGTATGTTTCAAATCAATATATAATCAAGACAGACTTAATTTCCTCATTTAGACGGATGGAATTTTGAGGTTTGATGGCCTCCATAACCAGTTACACCCAGGATCAACTACTACTTTATTCTGCCTTTAGAATTCAACCGAAAAGTCCTTCCATTAAGTCTATTTTTGTACCATGCGTATCACCCTCGCCCAAATCAACTCCCATATTGGCAATTTTGATGGCAACTTATCAAAAATTTTATCTTGTATCGAAGCTGCTCGATCAGAAGAATCAGATATAATTCTATTTCCAGAATTGACCACCTGCGGTTATCCGCCCCGTGATTTCCTGGAATTTAATGACTTTATTCAACGGTGCGATTGGGTGGTTGAACAAGTCAGGATTGCATCCCAGGGCATAGCTGTATTGATTGGCTCTCCTACGGTCAATCCGGTCAAAGAAGGAAAAGACCTGCACAATACCGCCTTTTTTATCTATGACCAGAAGATCTTGTTTCAATACCACAAAGCCCTGTTGCCGACCTACGACATATTTGATGAATACCGGTATTTTGAACCCTCTAAATGGTTTGAGACTTATGAATTTAAAGGGTACCGGATAGCATTTACTATCTGTGAGGATTTGTGGAACCTCGGAAATGAAAATCCTCTATACACGATTTGCCCGTTGGATATCCTGATTGAACAATCTCCAGACCTGATATTTAATATCTCCGCTTCGCCTTTTGCTTATGACCATGCTGCAGAACGAATTGAAGTCATTCGGGCAAATGCTACGAAATACAAAAAGCCTTTGTTTTATTGCAATTCGGTCGGAGCTCAAACGGATATTGTATTCGATGGCGGATCACTGGTGTTTAACGCAGATGGAAGCCTATTTGATGAATTGCCTTATTTTGAAGAGGTAGTGCAGACGTATGAGGTGGAGAAGGATAGAAGTATAATATTCGGAAAGTCCGAAAACCCGAAAATCGGAAAGACGGAAAGACCTAAAGACCTAATCTCCTCTGGCTTCCCGACTTCCGGACTTGCTGACTTCCGGACTTTTCCTGGTGAACAACCCAAAGAAAAATATAAACTGATTCACGATGCTTTATTATTGGGTATCCGGGATTACTTTGGAAAACTGGGTTTTAAAACAGCGATATTGGGACTGAGCGGTGGTATTGATTCGGCCCTGACGGCAACCCTGGCCGTAAGGGCATTGGGTAAAGATCAGGTCTCCGGACTGATGATGCCCTCGAGATTCAGCAGCCCGGGAAGTATCGATGATGCGGTGCAGTTGGCAAAAAATCTGGGTATCCATTATGAGATTATCGAGATTGAACCCATGTACGAACAGTTTTTAAACCAATTATCTCCAATCCTTGCAGGTAAACCATTTAATGTTACTGAAGAAAATATCCAGGCTCGGATCCGGGGTACCTTGCTCATGGCCGCATCCAACAAACTAGGACATATCCTGCTCAATACTACCAATAAAAGCGAGATGAGTGTAGGTTACGGTACTTTATATGGAGATCTTTGCGGGGGTATTTCGGTACTGGGAGATGTTTATAAAACAGAAGTTTACCAATTGGTAAAATACATCAATCAAGACCATCAGTGGATACCTCAAAACTCGATCGATAAACCGCCTTCTGCGGAATTAAGGCCAGGTCAAAAAGATTCAGACAGCTTGCCTGCTTATGAAATTTTAGACCCTATACTCTATAAATACATAGAACAAAGACAGGGCCCGGATGAGATTATAGCCCAGGGATTTGATCCGGCATTGGTCCGCAGGATCCTTCGACTGGTCAATATCAACGAATTTAAGCGGGAACAAACGGCTCCGGTCATCCGGGTGTCACCTAAAGCATTTGGAATAGGGAGGAGGATGCCGATAGTGGGGAAATACTTAGACAATGAACAATGAACAATGAACAATTATCAATGAAATAATACTGCATGAATTCACTTATATTAAAAATTAACGACGCCTGGGATGACCCAAATCTGATCGCAGATCCGGATTTCCTGGAAGCTATCCAGGAAACCATCGCCCTACTGGACCAGGGAAAAATCAGGGTAGCTGAACCGGATGGTTCCGGATGGAAAGTCAATGAATGGATAAAAAAAGCGATCCTCCTTTTTTTCCGGGTGAGTAAAATGGAAACCATTGAATCCGGCGCTTTTGAATTTTTTGATAAAATCCCGTTGAAGAAAAATTTCGCCTCACTGCAAGTAAGAGTAGTCCCGCAGGCACTTGCGAGATATGGTTCATTTATCGAACCGGGCGCTATATTAATGCCAAGTTTTGTCAATATCGGGGCCTATGTGGGAGCCGGTACCATGGTAGACACCTGGGCTACAGTAGGCAGTTGCGCCCAAATTGGCAAGCAAGTCCATTTAAGCGGCGGTGTAGGTATAGGCGGTGTATTGGAACCGCCGCAGGCTGCACCAGTAATCATCGAAGATCATGCTTTTATTGGCTCCCGATGTATCATTGTGGAAGGGGTAAAAGTAGGTTATGAAGCAGTGCTTGGAGCTAACGTGGTGTTGACCCAATCCACCCATATTATTGATGTAACCCAAAATGAGCCCAGGACTTATCGCGGTGAAGTGCCTCCCAGATCCGTGGTCATTCCCGGTTCCTACAATAAAACATTTCCAGCCGGTACATATCAGGTACCCTGTGCGTTGATCATCGGCACCCGGACAGAAAGTACGGATAAAAAGGTGTCCTTGAATAATACGCTCCGCGAATTTAATGTGGCTGTATAGTCAGTGGACAATG
>JAWXBI010000247.1:0-6819 GCA_034439915.1 Saprospiraceae bacterium
GGTCCCCAAAAAAAATGCTAGCGGCCATTTGGGTTAAGTTCTGATCTGTAAGCATTTTTTATTGGGTCAGCGAGGAAGGAGCGGGGCAGGGACAACAGTAATCTCTTCGCTCCTGCCCAGCGCTTTAACCACAAAATTTAATTCATTCATAAGTCGCCTGACCCCTCTCGTTCCACGCTGAGATTCCGATTAAACTTAATGGCTTAACTGGAGCTCAAAAAATAAAGCAAGAATCTCGAGGCTACATTGTTTAAGTGTAATGTGAGTTACTAGGATACTTTAACTCCGGGGTTAAGACGTATGAAAATTAATTCCTTCAAGCACACCCGTTGAAAGCGGGAATCGGGTAAAGTAAATAAATTTATTATTTTTCAGTTCTTCCATTTCCGGACTGTAATTGGCTACAACAATTCCCTTTGTTTTCCCTGTAAGCATATCCTTATCATTACCGCTGTTGCCGGCAGTAATAAATTTTTGTAAGGGTACTCTCCATTTATAACTCAGATAACGCACTGCGTTTCCTTTACTGGCACGCATCGGTAAAAAATCAAGATATTTGTTTTCGGTGAGCAGTATTTTTGCTCTCAGTTTTCGATCATCAAGAAACTGATAGAGATTCGCTAGTTCATCATTTTCAAAACTATCATCAACATAATAGCTGAGTTTAAACCTCCACTGCGCCTCTTTTTCCTGTAACCGGATACCTGGATACTTCATTAATTCCCGTTGCAATTCGTTTCTTTTCCAATGATAGTTGATATGGCTTTCCCAGCCTTTATCCGGTATAAATTTTTCAGTATAATAAATTTCAGAACCGGCTGAGCAAATGAGGATATCTGGTTCGGGCAAAGCGTATTTTTCAAACGCATATTCAGTAATCTGCCGGTTTCTTCCACTGGCAATTCCAAATACAACCCTATGCCTGTTTTCATTTATCCATTGAGTAAATTCTTTCAAGCCCTCTGTATTGCAGCCTTCTACCAGCGTGCCATCTAGATCTGAAATAATAAACAATTCTGCATTGGCAAGTTTTTTACCATAGGCGGTTTTGTTTACGAAATGAAGAGACTCATTATCTTTATGTTTAAAGAGATCGTTGATTACATTGATATACTGGTCGGCAAATGAAGTCCATGAATAAAATTGATTGGTAGCAACAATTCCATTGCCAGAATATTTTTCCCACAATACCTGATCAGCAATAATTTTTTTTAGCGCTGAAGCAAGTTCTTCCTGGTTGGCCACATTAACCAGCAATCCATTATTACATTGTTCAAGAATTTCTTTTGGCCCTCCGGTTGGCGATGCTATAACAGGTAATCCGCAGGCTGCTGCTTCAATAATGGTTAGACCAAAATTTTCTCCTGGTGTTGCATTTACAAATACGCCTTTTTTACGCGCAGCGATCCGGTAAATTTCCGGAACATCCAGTTTCGGATCATTCTTTTTTGGAATCGCCATTTTTCCATACAGGTCATATTTATCAAGCAATAACAGCAGGTTGGTCAAAAGGTCTTTTTCATCGGTTTGCATCAGGCTGATATCTTTTCGAACACCGGCAAAAATGACCAGGTTGGCCATAGCCTGTAATTCTTTATCCTGTCCGTAAGATTGAATAATAGTTTCAAAATTTTTCCGTTTATCAGCTCTGCCAATAGAGAGAATCAAAGGTTTTGAAGGGTTAAATAAAAAACGGTCAATGTCAGAATTAACCCTGTAGAATGCCTGCTCCTGTTCAATAGTCATTTTAAAGGAAGGCATATCTAACCGGTAAAAAGGATAAAATAATTCGGGATTTACACCAGGAGGAATTACTTTAAACCGCCCAGAGGCTGCATTGTTATACATGGCATATTGTGTATCAATAATATGTTGTGTACTTACAATAATTACATCAGCAGTTTGTAGCGTATTTTCTTCCACTTCAATACGCCGTTGCATATTAAACTTCTCTTCTATCTTTTCAGGCAACATGCCTTCCTGCAGCAGCAAACTTTTTTTATTCCTGCCGAGTGAATGACCTGTGGCAAGGAATGGCACTCCAAAAATTTCACTGACCTGACCGGCCAGGTAATTTCCATCTGCATAATGCCCATGAACTACATCAGGAAAATCTGCCTCCTTATCCAGAAACCGGAGTGTTTTATCGATGAATTCATCCAGGTAATCCCACAAATTTTCTTTCTGCCTGTAGGTATTGCCACCACAGCTGATTCGTACAATCCGTGCTTTCTCGTTTACAGTTTCAATTTCTTTTTCATAAGATGGTGAAACACGTTTATCAATAATTCTTCGGGTAAAGAGGTCTACCTTTCTAACCTGTGGATGATGCGAAAGACTTTCCAATAATTCAATAACATATTTAACTTGCCCTCCGGTATCTTTATCTCTGCCAATTTCAGGATTATTAAACCTGATAAGCCCGTGCGGACTGAATAAATGAATATAATAACCGTTTTCCATTTTATGATTCATTTAGTGTGGAGAAAAAGTAAAAGTAATCAAATATGATTTTTCACTAATGTTAAGTTATAAAACGGGCGCACGATAGATTCTTCATATTAACATAGCCCGACCTAATAATCCCGATCCGAGTGGATTCGAATTGGCTCGAGACAGTCGCATGAACCGATCCTAAGTGCAATCCGTATTGCGTCCCTAAACCTACAAAGGTCCTTAAAATACTTGACAGTATTGGGATGCGCAGGATTAAAAGGGTAATACGATTTGAGTTTGCCCCAACATTCAAGTATTATAATCGGTTGATAATCAATATACATAAATCTATGAAAGTACACTTTTCTCAAATTACATCACTTGTTTCAACAACGCCATTAAAAGTTGTATTGATAGAATTAAAAGGGGTGGTTTTAATACATAACACTTGCGTAGCCGGAAGCAATATTTATGTATGGTATTCAGACAGTTAACTCCTAGAGAAAGTTCGATTGATATCGTAGATTGCGTTTAATCCAATGGCGTCCGGCTATATCATTTTGGGGATAGTAGTAACATTTTCAAAAAGTAGATTGGCTAAAACAAATGAGAACTAAGATTTCCATAGCTACCTGGACTTATATATGTTTAATTAATAGAAAGGCAAAAAACTTTATCTAAAGAGCTTGAAATAGAGGTCAATTTAAAATCAAATGTATTTGAAATAGATGCAACTACCAGAGATATGTGTTTGAGTGTATTCACCTGGCTAAATTCAGGTCAACAAAAGCGGGTATTAAATTACAGACTCCTTTGAAATTAAAAACATCCATTCCGAATTTCATTGAATTCACAAATGCTGCAGTTTATGAAGTAAATGTCATGTATTTTGTGCAAATATAAAACAGATAGATATTACGTTCTGGACCCACGGCTAGACAGACCAGCTTAGACAAAGCTCCTATACGTGAACTATTTCACATACGAGTAAGCACAATCCCAAAGGGGAAAACACTAACCAAGTGAATATCTTTGAGTACTATCAAGACGTTGGTGACGATTTAGTAAATGATTTCAGTAAATTTATGCAATCAAAAAAATGAATAATGTACTCAGGATCAGGGTTCAGTGATTGGGAAATTGGCGACATAACTGTAATTATACATCATGGAATGTATCATTTGTTTCACCTCATCATCCCCAACCATGATTATATTGCCCACGCAACATCCAGGGATGGGATATCATGGAACAGAGTAAATAATGCGTTGTTTGTAGGCAACCCTGGTGAATGGGATGATGATATGCTGTGGACAATGCATGTATGTGAAGTGAATGGCAGTTTTGAAATGTATTACACCGGATTACAGCGAAGAGACCGTGGTGGTATTTCAAGAATCGGGTTAGCTGTTTCAGACAATCTGATTGACTGGGAAAAAACCAAAAAAAATCTTTTTCCCATTGAATCTAAAGGTATTTTTTATGAAGCATCTAATACGAATCCCAGGAAATGGTTAAGTTTTCGGGATCCGTTCAGGTTTGAGCATGAAGGGGAAGTGTATTTGCTGGTTTGCTCCCGCTGCACTACCGGGCCGGTTAGCCGCAGAGGATGTGTAGGTATAGTGAAAATCACCAATGACATTGTTGAACGGCTTCCTCCATTATTATATCCGATGGTGTATGATGATATTGAATGCCCCTGTATATTTCAATTACACAACCGTTTCTATTTAATTGGTTCTATAAGGGAAGATATTAAAGTAAGATACTGGTCGGCATCAGAATTCTTTGGTGAATACCAATCATTTGATCTGGATGTTCTTTTACCACAGGGAAATTATGCAGCCCGTGTAGTACAGGATGGAAATCACTTACTGGTATATAATTTTTTCTATGCCTATGGAAAAATTGATGCCCTGCGTGTGCTGCCTCCGCCAAAGGAACTTGATGCCGATGAAAACGGACGGTTAATTTTAAAAACGTATTACCGCTGGGATGAAATGGTATCAAAAGCAATACAACAGAAAGATATTAAACAAATTGATCACCTATTGTCTAATCCAACTTCATCTTCATCTATAGAACCTGATAAATGGACCTTCGAATCAAGAAGAGGGTATGAAATATTTTGTTTTCAGAAACCGTCAGCCAGTTATATATGGGAAGGATTACTTACAGTAGAAGGGATGGGCAAACTGGGATTGGTATGTGATATTGATAATGATGGAAACGGCTATTTTATTTCAATTGATATGTTACACGGACTGGTAAATATAAGAGCATGGGGATTCAATCCATTGGATAACCGGCAAAATTTTATTTTTAATAATATTCAATCTGGATTTTTCTGTGCAGTCCGGGAAAATACATTTTATTTCAAACTGATACGGTATGGACACTATATTGAATTGTCAATAAACGATAGAGTGATATTGACATTGATGGATTATACCTATTCAGGCAGTGGCATTGGTTTGTATTCAGCTTCATCCGTTATTTCATTGCAAAAATCAATCGTAAAAATGCTTCCAGATCCGTTAGACGAATATGCCAGTCAGAAGAATGAAATGGAGGAACTCTAAAAAATGTCACACAACCTTTTAAGGGTAGTTATACGGATAATAACCGCCCCATTAAAATCGTTTTTAGATATGATCACGGTCCTATGCTTAAACTTGTTGAGCTATATCGCGTTACTTGCATTTATTAAGATTCAGACAATGCATAGAGAAATGAATAAAGAGACCGAGGGATGCTTGTAAAATTCGTTATGACACCTGCCCCTGATTTTAATGGAATTTATTTTCGCTTTCAGCCCTACACCACTAAGGGAGGTAGCCGTTTTTATCGCAACTTTGGCCGGACAATAATGAAACAAAATGGATACTTGCTTGTGCAGGTAGAATGTTAAAGTTTCAATTCTTCTTGGAAGATGCCTTAAAATGCCATACAATTAGCAACAACAGGGCTTTTGCCTGTATTTACTCATTCAAATAATTAACTATGATTTGGGACAAATTGTTTTTAGGTAACCCATTAAAAGATTGGGCCATAGCAGTTGGATTTATCGTGGCAGTATTTATGCTGATAAATCTATTAAAAAAACCAGCATTAAAAAGGTTACAGAAATGGACTGCATCAACAGCAAATGCGTTTGATGATTTTATCATACTTACCTTAGAGACTACAATAATCCCGTTGTTGTATTTCATAACAGTCTATTTGGCCTTGCAATACCTGGAATTTGACACAAAGGCAGAACGTGTACTGAAAGTAGCCATTTTATTCGTCAGTACATTTTATTTGCTTCGCCTGGCTACCTCTTTTATAAGTTATATAGTTACCAGTTTTATCGGCAGGGAGGAAGGCAATGAATCGAAACAGAAACAGGCGAGAGGCCTTATCCTGGTTTTAAAGGGAGTGATATGGATATTGGGTATTGTTTTTCTTTTGAATAATTCAGGTTATGATGTTACTACCCTTATTGCAGGACTTGGTATTGGCGGTATTGCCATAGCCCTAGCCGCACAAACAATTCTCGGTGATCTGTTCAGTTATTTCGTAATTTTCTTTGACCGGCCTTTTGAAATCGGTGATTTTATTATTGTAGAAGATAAAATAGGCACAGTGGAATATATCGGTATAAAGACGACCCGAATAAAATCTATTAGTGGAGAGCAAATTGTTTTTTCAAACAAAGACCTTACCGATTCACGTTTGCATAATTTTAAGAGAATGCAGAGGCGACGGGTGATTTTCAAAACAGGAGTTACTTACCAGACATCATCAGACCTTTTAAAAAAAATTCCAGTCATGATAAAAGAAATTGTCGGAAGTAAGGAGAATGCAGATTTTGACAGGAGTCATTTTTCAGAATTTGGAGACTTCAGCCTCAATTTTGAAACCATTTATTTTATTAACTCAAACGATTATAATATCTATATGGATGTTCAGCAAAAGATTTACATCGAGATTCTGGAACGATTCAAAAAAGAAAATATCGAATTTGCTTACCCTACACAAACATTGTTTGCCGGCAATTCATTTACAATAAAAAAGGAAATAGCAGAAGAACAAGCTTCAGCCAACAAACCGTGAAATTATAGTGCTGATGTTTTATTGTCAAATTAAACTTAACGTGCTTATCTGCTGTTCGATAAATAATGTAGAAATCATTAAGTTTAGGAATGATGACCATGGGTTTGGTTCCCAAAAAAAAGCTTAGAGGTCAATTAGGTCAAGATGAGTTAACGAAGCATTTTTCTTGCCTGATAGTTGGGCAATCCAGAATCCCGAAGTGTCATCCCGGTAATCGGGATCTGGGGAACGCTACAGTTTGAGATTCGAATTAAAAATTAATTTGCTTACCAATAGTTCTATAAA
>JAWXBI010000248.1:0-12641 GCA_034439915.1 Saprospiraceae bacterium
AAATTACTCAGCAGGGGTATAATCCCCTGGTATCCGGAAAGGGGTGGACAAATGTTCCGCAGATTGAATCAGGGTAAATTTTAGTTTGGTTTCATGGACTTCAGCAGGTTGTCTGATGTGTAGGTTTTGAATATAAGGAAACCAAAATCCTTCGGTAAGTTTATAATCGGTATAGTCCAGCTTAAGATCGGTATCCAGGTGAGTTAGATTGAGTTTTTGAATCAACCTGGTCTGATCCGATATTTCATACCGTTTATTTAAAATCCCCGGTTGGCTGAGCAATATGGTTTGATCTTTTTTTTCAAAGGCATATTCCATATCTGGATTTATAGTTGGAAATATCAAATCCTGAAGATCTCCCAGATTGGCTGGCACTTTATACTTATTTTTAATATCCTCAATACTGCCCCGCCAGTATGTGTTTTCCCATTCGTTGACCCAGAAAGCAGAGTCTTTCAGGATAATCCCTCTCAAAACCTCAATCCCCAACTTAGTGATGCTGATCCATAAAATTGAATCTTTGCAGGACCGGATAGATGCGGTACCACTGGATAAAAATCCTCCCCCATCCAGCGCCACCTGGACTTTGGCCTGGATCCATTTGGATTGAATGCCTTTGGCATTTACCTCTGTGACCAGTGCGGTAGACGAGTTGACGGATCCCGTTGATTTGTTGGGGCCCGCTATTTTTCTGCTACAGGCAACCAGCAAGGTTACAAACAAAACCAATAGTATATATCTCATAGTATTCAACTACCCCGTTCCAGGATTTTCTTTTTTATCCTTGATTGATCCGGATTTAATTCCAAGGCTTTTTGCCAATACAAAACAGCCTGATCAAATTCCTTAAATTGGACGAGCAAGTCTCCGAACTGTTCCAATACATGACTGGAAGCAGAACCCCCATGTTTTAATGAAAATTCAAACCAGGGCCGTGCATCCGTATATTTTTTTTGTTTGACATAGATTAATGCCTGGGTATATTCCAAATCGTATTGATCAGGAGCAAGTTTGATGGCTTGCTGAATGAGCTGTTGTGCTTTATCCAGCTGGGTACCGTGGTTGGCCAGCAGATAACTCTGCATATGCCTGGACTGGACTGAATTGGGATTTGCTTCAAGTGCTTTGGCAAAGGATAGGTCGGCCTGGTTTTCCTGGTTATTCATCATCTCCGCTGCGCCTTTTAGTGCGTAAATTTTCTCCAGGTAGGTTTTATTTTCCCCGGCCATCAACACCACCTGGTTGAGGAAGTTTAAAGTCGAAGGGAATTGTTCATTTTTATAAAGAGCGAAAGCATAGTGCAGGGCTAAGACCGTATGATTTGGAAAAAGATCAAATGCTTTTTCTGCCTGGTTTAAAAACTGGGAAACGGGATCAAACTTTGAGCTCAGTATAAGGTATTGGTCCCAAAGGGTTGCAATGCGGTCATTTAAACTGATGGCCGTTTTGTATTGTTCCAGAGCTGACCTGTATTGTCCTTTTTGATTCAGGACATCTCCGTAAAATGCATAGGGTTTGGCCTGATTAGGGTATTTATTCACCAGGACAGCGGCTTGTTGTTCCAATACATTCAACAATGGTTTATCCTGGCTGCTTATTGCTTTTTGAAGGTAGGGTATCAGTTCCAGGATTTTTACATCCAGGGAGATAGCGACATTCCCCATCAGGGAAGTAATAGACTCTACATATTTTGAATCCTGCCCGTTTTGACGGTAGGAAGAAGCCAGTGCCAGATTGGAAATTTCATCTTCCGGTGCAAACATCAGGATGGATTTATAAACATCCAGTGCTTTATTTTCTTTTAAACTTTTTTTGTAAAAACCAGCAAGGGCATGCATATATCTTATTTCCCT
Source organism: Saprospiraceae bacterium (assembly GCA_034439915.1). GTDB lineage: Bacteria > Bacteroidota > Bacteroidia > Chitinophagales > Saprospiraceae > JADJLQ01. Next base: position 1,854 of record JAWXBI010000248.1, read on the forward strand.
GGGAAAGGTTTGATTGAGTTTGATCAACTCTGCTTCGGCTTCTTTTGATTTGTTGAGGGTTTCCAGGATTTGAACTTTGCGAAGGGTGGTGATTTCGTTTATCCCTTTTTCTTTTTCCAGCAGGTCCAACACTTTTATCGCTTCATCAAAGCGGTTTATCCTCATCAGGATGGAAGACCATTTATCGTAATACAATTCCTTTTTAGGGGACAAGGCCTGCAGTTTTTTGTAGACCCCTGCTTCCCCCGCATCATCCTGAATGGAATAAAAAATGTTAGCCTGAAGCTGCAGATAGAAAATATTATTGGGCTGGGGGGTTATGGCTTGTTTGATCGCATCAAGCGCTTCCGTTGGTTTTTTGGTCATCAAATAGGCATAGGCCAATTCATACCAAATCACATGGTTGCCCGGCTGTTTTTTGAGTATTTCTTTGTATTGATCGATGGCCAGGTCAAAACGCCCGATCATTTTATTGCGGGTGGCTTCAATAAAAGTGGATTCGGCCTGGACATCTGCTTCTGAAGTCTGGATGGTTTGCGCAAGGCTCCAATTGAGGTTTCCAGCGAGGAGGACAAATAGAATAAACCGGATCACGTTCATACAGTGGGTGCAAAATTACGGTTTTAAACTTTGCACCTGTTGGTCAATCTTTTAAGACCATCTTAAATTAATAGTCAGTCCTCAGTCAGTCGTCAGTCGTCAGTCGTCAGTCCTCAGTCCTCACACCTCAGTCATCGAGAGACCTATTCTACCAGAGAAATTTTCATCATATTGGTGCGGCCGATGACCTGGATTGGCACTGTTCCGGTATTGACCACGATATCTCCTTTGGTCACCAGGTTTTTACTTTTCAGTGTGTGTAAGACTTTATTCATCAGATCATCCGTACTTACATCATCATAATGGTATTCAAAACACTGTACCCCCCAGACCAGGTTGAGCGTGCACAACATATAATTTAAAGTCGAAAAAATAAATATTTCCGCCTGGGGGCGAAAACTTGAAATTTTAAATGCTGTAAACCCAGAAGTCGTCATCCCTATGATGGCTTTCGCTTCCAAATCAGCACAGGTTTTGACTGCATTGTAACAAAGTACATCGGCGAGAAATGTCTCTGAATCTTTACTGAGTTTGGGTAATCGGTTGAGATTGGGCTGATAGTGCCTTTCCGTTTCAGCAATTATTCTGGACATGGCTTCCACTACCCTAACCGGATGTTTACCCACCGAAGTTTCTGCGCTGAGCATGACGGCATCCGCTCCGTCCAGTACGGCATTGGCCACATCCGTGACTTCTGCTCGGGTGGGACTGGGATTTTGTATCATACTCTCCATCATCTGAGTAGCTACGATTACCGGTCGGCTTTGTTCGATGCATCGCCTTACAATTTCTTTTTGAATACCGGGCAATTTTTCAATGGGTACTTCCACTCCCAGGTCTCCACGGGCTACCATTACGGCATCGGTAGCCTGAATAACTTCATTGATATTTTTAAGCGCTTCCGGTTTTTCAATTTTTGCAATAATACGGGCTGGATGTTCTGCTTTTGCAAGACGGGCACGCAGATCGGTAATATCAACGGCTTTCCGCACAAATGATAAGGCAATCCAGTGAATGGGCTGACTGATTAAAAATTCCAGGTCGATCAGGTCTTTTTCCGTAAGGGAAGGAAGGGAGATCAGGGTATCAGGCAAATTGACCCCTTTGTTGGAGGATAAAACCCCACCGAACAACACTTTTAGCCGGACAGTGGATTTTCGATCCGTCTCCAAAACCTCGAACATCAATTTTCCATCGTCCACCAATACTTTGTCGCCGGCTGCTACCTCCTGTGGAAATAATTCATAAGACATAAACACCCCTGCGGCTGTTCCTTCGCAAGGCTGATTGGTAAAAATGATCTCATCGTTGGTTTCCAGGACGAGGGCATTGTCTTTGATTTTGCCAACACGAAGTTTTGGGCCCTGAAGATCAGCGAGGATACCCAGGTGAAATTCATATTCTTCATTTATCCGGGTAAGGTGCTGGATGACTTTCAAATGTGTTGCATGATCGGCGTGGGACATATTGAGCCGGAAAACATTAACACCGGCTTTGGCGAGAGCCAACAAGTTTTCAAAAGAATCAATGGCCGGGCCAACAGTAGCTATAATCTTGGTATTGAGGAGCGTAAATTCGCTCATAATTTATAATTTTTGCGCATAGATACAGCAAAATTTCCGTTACAAGTTTAAAAGATAATTCAATTTTATGAAACTTTTGACGGTGATTTGATATTATCACATACGAAAATGAGTCTGTATCCGGAAGGCAACTTCCAGAGGCTTATTAAAAATAAATTTTATCATCAAAATCTAAATTTTATTTTTGCAGGAAATTTAAACCTTTTAACAAATGGCAAGCATTGAAGAAAAAGTAAAAAAAATAATCGTTGATAAACTGGGTGTAGATGAAGCCGAAGTCACTACAGAAGCCAGTTTTACCAATGATTTAGGTGCAGATTCTCTAGATACCGTGGAGTTGATCATGGAATTTGAAAAGGAATTTGACATATCCATTCCGGATGAACAAGCCGAAAAAATCCAGACTGTGGGCCAGGCTATTACTTACCTGGATTCTCAAATCAATAAATAATAAATTTATCCTTCGCAGCGAGTCCGCATGATGGCATGTGGACTTTTTTTATTTGTACCAGGCTGATATTTTTATTCCTCCAGTGATCTAAACTGATCGTTGGATTGAAATTTACCTGATATTCAGTCGCTGGGCAAGCGCAGGAAGTTTTGTAATTTTGTAAAGTATTTTATCCATCAATATTTTTAAAATATGAGGAGAGTTGTGGTTACTGGTATAGGGGCCGTTACACCTATAGGAAATAATATTGCAGACTATGCAGATAGCCTGAAGCGAGGCCAAAGTGGCAGTGCATCCATCACCCATTTTGATGCCAGCCTGTTTAAAACCAGATTTGCCTGTGAAGTAAAAGGTCTGAAAGTCGAGGACTTTATCGACCGCAAAGAATCCAAACGGATGGACCGGTTTAGCCATTTTGCCATGATTGCCACCGCAGAAGCTATAAAAAACAGTGGCCTTGATCTGGAAACTATTGATTTGGACCGCGCAGGGGTTATCTGGGGGTCAGGCGTAGGAGGATTACAATCGCTGGAAAACGAAATCATTGAATTTGCCCGCGGTAACGGCACACCGCGATTTAATCCTTTTTTAATCCCCAGGATGATCTCGGACATTGCTGCCGGCTATATATCTATCCGTTATGGGTTTCGGGGTACCAACTACAGCACGGTATCGGCATGTGCATCCAGCAACCATGCCATCCTCAATGCCACCGATCAAATCCTTTACGGCAAAGCCGACGTGATGGTCACCGGAGGTTCTGAGGCGGCTATTATCCCTACCGGGGTGGGTGGTTTTAATGCGATGAAAGCGTTGTCCGAAAGAAATGACGATCCAAAGACTGCATCCAGGCCTTTTGACAAAGACCGGGACGGATTTGTACTTGGCGAAGGCGGCGGAGCATTAATTCTCGAAGAATATGAACACGCCGTAAAACGCGGGGCTCCTATCTATGCCGAGATTATCGGAGGCGGTGCCTCGGCCGATGCATATCATATCACTGCCCCGCATCCGGAAGGCCGGGGCGCACTTACTGTAATGCGGACGGCATTGCGGGACTCTCACCTGGCACCTGAATCCATTGATTATATCAACGTACACGGCACTTCCACAACCCTGGGAGATATTTCAGAAATCAAAGCAATCCAAACCGTATTTGGTGATCATGCTTTCAAAATGAATATCAGTTCTACTAAGTCTATGACCGGTCACCTGCTCGGAGCTGCCGGAGCTATTGAAGCGATTGCCTGCATCCTCGCGATCGCCCATGATTTTATCCCTCCCACGATCAACCATTTTACCGATGATCCTGACTTTGATACCAGGCTCAACCTCACCTTTAATGAAGCCCAACACCGGAAAATAAACATTGCCCTCAGCAATACCTTTGGGTTTGGTGGTCACAATACTTCCGTTATCTTTAAGAGAGTTTAATCCGCTTATTGTGCTCCGCAAATTTTATAATTTTTACATATCCGACGACAAGGATTTTGCCAAACGCATTAAAAGCCTTACCGGAATAACTCCTAAAAAACTCAGCCTTTACAAGCTCGCTTTTTACCATCGCAGTACGTTCAACGAACAATCTGAACTGGCTCAAAACAATGAAAGGCTCGAGTACCTCGGTGATGCCTTACTCAATAGCATTTCAGCGGAATATTTATACCACAAATACCCCGGGAGTGATGAAGGTTTTTTGACCAAAATGCGGTCTAAAATCGTCAAGCGTAAAACCTTAAATTTTATTGCAGATGCTATGGGACTGGATACGCTGCTGATGGAATTTAATAAAACGCATATATCCGTCTCTATGCTGGGCAATGCTTTGGAAGCCCTGATTGGCGCTATGTACCTGGAGTTGGGTTATGAACCTACCAAAAAATTTGTGGTGGTCCATTTGTTCAGAAAGTTTTTAGATATCCATGAACTGGAAATCAACGATGATAATTTTAAAAGCCGCTTGCTGGAATGGGGTCAAAAAAAAGGCCATGATGTCCAGTATAAAGTTTTATCCAAGTTTAAGATGGATCACCGTGACCGGTACCGGGTGGTAGTCACCGTCAACGGCGAAGAATTATCCACCGCGGAAGACTTTAATAAGAAAAATGCGGAACAACAAGCTTCTGAACTGGCACTGGCCAAACTTGGAATCAAAGAAGTTACAGAGATTTGACAGCTTCTTTTAAATGAGCCCGGTTTTGTTCGCTCAACGGGTATAATGGCAACCTGACTTCATCCGTGCACCAAGACAACAAACTCAAGGCTGCTTTTATGCCCACCGGATTGCCTTCTACATAAAGCCATTTGTGGACATCAAGCAAAAGGTCATTTTTGGCTTTGGCTTTCACCAGGTTGCCGGCAAGCGCTGCGTTGACCATTTCAGAAAATATCCTCGGAAAGGCATTGCTGATCACTGAAATTACACCTTCAGCCCCGCACGCTATCATAGGTAAGGTAAGCATATCATCGCCGGATAACATTGAAAACCCGGCTGGCCGGTATTTGAGTATCTCCATAATCTGATTAAAATCTCCCGATGCTTCTTTGGTACCTATAATATTGGGGTGTTCAGCTAATCGAAGGGTAGTTTCTGCATTGATGTTTACCGCGGTCCGGGATGGCACATTATACAAAACCACCGGTTTGGGGCTGTGATCGGCAATAGCAATAAAATGATGGAACAAACCTGTCTGGCTTGGTTTATTGTAATACGGACTGGCGACCAGAATAGAATGAATTCCATCCAACGGCGTTTTTTTTAGCAGGTCGATCACCAGTTGGGTGTTGTTTTTACCAAACCAGCCGCATACTACCGGCTTATTTTCCGGGTTAGCTTCCATCACCGCATCCAGCACCTGAAGGCATTCCGTATCGGTCAAGGTCGACGTTTCTCCGGTAGTGCCCAGGGGTACCAGGAAATCAACACCGTTGGCGAGATTGTATTGTACAATTTTTTTTAAAGCAACAAAATCAATAACTTGGTTATTAAACGGGGTCACTAAAGCAGTACCCAATCCTTTAAGTAGCGAGGCGGCCATGAAAGCAAACTTTATTTAAAATCGAAATCAGTTCGCTAATATATTGTTTTATTGTGAAGGTATCCTTGGTGTCCAGGATCAGGTGGTAATATTCATCGAGCATGGTGTGGGGCCCGACCTTTAACGGGGCCTGACTTATCGCTGCCAGATAATGCAGAGAGAGATTTTGTTTCAAATCCGCATTAATCAAAATATCATACGGAAAATCCAGAAAAGTATCTATGTCACTATTTTTTGGAATAAAAAAGAACGAACAATCCTTTGGAATAAAATGACGAAAAGGCAAACCGGACAAACGTTCCGGGTGGTCTAGAAAAGCAATCAAATTCACCCTGATGTTGAGCCGTTGAATGGCTTGTGAAAACCGGATGACTTCATTTTTGGATTCCAGATCTGTGGCATCAAACAAAATCGCAATCTGGCTGACCTTTAATTCATGAACGGGTTGTTTTTTTGATACCCTGCCGGCAATGCGTTTCCGAAGTATTTTTTGAAATTGGGCCAGGCGAAAACCATATAAAAACGAGTTGGATTTGCTCATGCCTTGAGGTCGGTTGCTGTCTTTTTGAATTGGCCCATTTTTCCATATTTGGCAATTCGTTTTTTAATTCTCGTCTCCGGTTTTTCATCGAGAATTTCAGCAAGTTCCTTTTTAATATGTTTCTTTAGTGTTTTGGCCATAGCTTCCGGGTCGGAATGCGCTCCACCCACGGGTTCTTTTACAATGTCATCAATCAATCCAAATTCCATCATGTGATCTGCAGTGAGTTTTAACGCTTCCGCCGCCTGTTGTTTAAAATCCCAACTGCGCCAAAGAATAGAGGAACACGACTCCGGGGAGATCACCGTATACCAGGTGTTTTCCAGCATAAATACCTTATCACCCAATCCGATCCCCAACGCTCCTCCGGAAGCGCCTTCACCGATTATATAACAGAGTATGGGCACTCTTAATTTTGCCATTTCAAAAAGATTTCTGGCAATAGCTTCTGCCTGTCCTCTTTCTTCTGCATCGGGCCCGTGATAAGCGCCGGGTGTATCGATAAAAGTAATTACAGGAAAACCAAACCGTTCTGCCAGCTTCATCAGCCGCAGTGCTTTCCGGTACCCTTCCGGATTGGCCATACCAAAATTGCGGAATTGCCGCATTTTGGTATTGGACCCTTTTTGGTGTCCAATGATGACCACACTTTGATTATCTATTATTCCCAGGCCTCCGATCATAGCTTTATCGTCACGGATATTGCGGTCTCCATGCAGTTCGACAAAGGTTTTGCAAATTTGTTCGATATAAAAAAGAGAATACGGGCGCTCCGGGTGCCTGGATACCTGCACTTTCTGCCAGCCGTTTAGATTAGAATAGATTTCTTTCCGGGTGTTTTTTATCTTGAGCTCTAATTCCTTAATGGGTTCGGAAACGTCCACTTCATTTTTTTCACGCATTTTATGAAGCTTGGACAACTCCTCGAACAAATCCTCTAATGGTTTTTCGAAATCTAAGAAAACCATACGTTTATCATTCTAGTTTGGCACAAAGTTAGAAATTATTTACAATCGGCCAATTTTATTACATTTTATTGATTATCTTATCATTACAAACTAAACAACAGCTCAAATCACCAGGTTCTTATTCCAAAGTAAATGCGGTTTTCGTTGCCTTTTCAGGTATAGAGCAAAATCGATTGACCGGATTATAGTTCTATTTTTCGCTCACCCCGGGTAAAAAATGTCTCTTTTATAGACCCCACTCCATTAAATCGAAACTGTACCCCGACGATATCGGTAGGATCGTGAGGAAAGGTAAGCTCATAGGCTTTTTTCCCATTGACAAAAAATTGAACAAACCTATCCTGGGTAACAATCTTAAGATGGGTCCATTGGCTTAAGTCACACCCAAAACCGGAAAGATCGGCTTCCTTGCTCTGTATTTGAGCCCCGGCAAAAGATAAACGCAAATCACCAATACAAGCCGGTGCGCTGAGTGGCACAATGATGATATCATCCTTGCATTGGATCAAAACCTGGACGTATTGACAGACATTATCGCCAGTTTGGTGTGGGTTCTTTAAAGTGGTTTCAAAAATGAAATTGTCGTTGAGCAGAGGACCCAGGTCAGCCTGATTAAAAAACCTGATTTTGGGTGATTCCGGAAGCAAGGTGAGGTTATATTTTGCGAGCGTGGGTTCGTCGATTTCCACCAGGTCTGGTCTTTCAAAATCAGATTTCTTAAAACAAACCGGATTGTTCCCATTCTCCACTAATGCCAGCCAGCCATCAGTGACGATCTGTATATCGTGGGTTTTGACGATCACACTATCAATGATCAGTTTTGCCCTGAAATAACCCGGATAATGATAAATCGCCGAATGATCTGTTTTAGATTTATCGACCCGTACTTTTCTTCTGACATCCCAGGTCTGGGAAATAAATACAGCATCGGACAAAGCCCTCGAAGCATCGTAATGAAAAACTACCGAATTGGGAAGCCCGCGGGTCAAAACCTTGTTGGCTTCAAAAGAAAACAAATCAGGGTTAGGTGCTAAAGGCTTTTCTTTTTTAAAACTTATAGAAGTCAATGCATACAAACTAATCATGCCAACAAGCCCAAGCGACAGATACAGGGGAACAAATTTTTTATTGCGTTTGATCGTAGATATTCCGGTTTGATTGGCCAAGGCAGCGCCATTTTGGAATATCGGAACGGGCAAGCTTACCGTGGATTCAGGATTTTTGCGGACCTTAAATTTAAAGCAGCGCCAATCTTCGTAATCGTTGTACCGGGCCAGGGTATTGAGGGTAGTCAGGGATGGAGCGTTTTCATATTTAACTTTTCCCCAGATTCTTTTGAGGGTGGTGATGCTCAGGACAACCTGGGTTTTAGACTGGATTTCCTCACTGAGTTTTTCAAAATCATAATTGCTCCACTCCGCATTAGGGCCCCAGGAAAGTTTATCTTCGATTTGCGCAAGGCATAAATCGATCAACTCTTTTTCCATGTTATCTGACATAATTCAATTTAATTAAATTTGGAATTAGGATTCGTTAAATTATCAACCAAAAAGCTAAAGTGAGCCGGTCAACTTCAAAATGAACAAAAATGAATCAATTTGAATGTACAAAGTCTAAAAGGATCAGGCAAATTTGAGGTTTAAATTAAAATCTATGATAAAAATTATATCACTCCCGCTGTTTTTTCTACTAACGGTGACTTCGCGTGCCCAGGACAAATCCTATTTTTATCAGATTCCCGAATATCCAGATCAATATACGGCTACAAGTGTGGCTGCCCGAATGGTGGATGGATTGGGATTCAGGTATTATTGGGCCACAGAAGGGTTGACGGGGAAAGACCTTCAGTATAAACCGGGAGACAGTGCCCGTACTTCTCTGGAAACCATTGAGCACATTTTTCAATTGACTCAGATCCTGGCCAATGCTGTAAATAAAAAACCAACTATAAGTGATCCGGCTGCTCCAAAACTGGGTTTTACTGAATTGAGACAAAAGACCCTGGAAAACATGGAGTTGTCGAGTAAGATTTTAAAAACACAACATGCAAATCTGATTGATTTCCCCATGGTTTTTAAAAATCCCACCAGGACCACTGAATTTCCGTTCTGGAATCTGATCAATGGTCCTATTGCCGATGCACTTTGGCACGTAGGCCAGATCGTCACCTTCCGGCGTTCATCGGGCAATCCATTTCCAGCCGGAGTGAGTGTATTGCAAGGGACTAAACGGTAAATCCTCATTGTTCCATGCTGGATGCTCTGATAATTGAGAATAAACCGACCATACTATATTTGATTATTTTATTTTCTCGTTTTGAAATAAAAGAGATTCAATACTATGCCCAATCGCAGAAAATTTATGAAACAAGTAGCCCTGCATTCAGGGGCTATGCTGATGGCCAACCCATTAATGTCTATTATACAAACCGAAAAACCATTGGGTATAGCCCTGGTCGGTCTGGGCAATTATTCCACCTACCAACTCGCCCCTGCCCTCTTACAAACTAAAAGGTGTAAACTTTCGGGTATTGTAACCGGAACTCCTGAAAAGGCCGAAAAATGGTCATCACAATACGCTATCCCCAAAAAAAATATTTACAACTATCAGAATTTTGATGCGATAAAAGATAATCCGGACATCGATATTGTATACGTCGTTCTGCCTAATTCAATGCATGCTGAATACACTATCCGGGCAGCCCAAGCGGGTAAGCATGTCATCTGTGAAAAACCTATGGCCCTCAATACCGCGGAATGCCAGGCAATGATCAAAGCCTGTGCAAGCGCAGGAGTACAACTCTCTATCGGTTACCGCCTTTATTTTGAACCCCATCACCTTGAAATGAGACGATTGGGGACAGAAAAAATCTACGGCAATGTAAAAATGGTAGAGAGCAGCCTGGGCTTTTCTATGGCGAATCCCAACGTATGGCGATTAAATAAAACGTTGGGTGGCGGTGGGGCTATCATGGACCTTGGGGTGTATTGTATCCAGGGAGCCAGAAGGACGATAGGTGAATTACCCAGTGTTGTTACAGCGCAGGGCTTTATACTGGATAAAACTGTTTTTAAGGATATTTATGAGGGCATGACCTTTCAAATGGAATTTCCCGGAGGGGCTATATCCAATTCCACGACGACCTATTCTTCTTATGTCGACCGCCTGCATGCCACGACAGGCTATCAATGGTTTCGTTTAAACCCTTGTTACAATGCCACCGGCGCCTATGGCCAATATTTTGACGGTGAAATCAAACCTCTGAAATTAAATACCCCTGCATACCAGCAGATCTACCAAATGGATAATTTCGCTGACTGTATCCAGAATAACCGTAAATCTGAAGCGTCAGGAGAAGAAGGATGGATGGACCTTAAAATCATTGAAGCAATAGTAAGATCAGCAGATCTGGGTCAAAAAGTCAAATTGATCTGGTAAGAATGGAGGGTTAACGAATCAGAAGTCGAAGCTGTGGCACAGATTAACACAGAGGGATTTTTTATTTAATATCCTCTGCGAGTTCCGTGTTTCTGTGGCAATCATTCGCTGCTCCGCAGCAGGGCACTGTCCTTTTTATGCCGCCGACGAAGCACAGATTGACACAGAG
>JAWXBI010000249.1:0-6460 GCA_034439915.1 Saprospiraceae bacterium
CCCCCTTAAGGTTGATAGATCGCATTGGGTAGGTCGCAAGTCCCAACTGCTCACAAAAAGCATGGTAGGTCTTAGTGCAACCGATCGCGAAGAGTTGTGTTTGGTAAGTCGCAGTAGCCTGAAAGACGCAACTACCGGATCTTCGATCCTCCTGAACGATACAGTACAACTGCCGGATCTTCGATCCTGCCGAAAGAGGATTCAATACGAATAGGTCGCAGTAGTCTGAAAGGCGCAACTGCCGGATCTTCGATCCTCCCAAACATGGGGGGTTGATAGATCGTATTGGGTAGGTCGCAAGTCCCAACTTCTCACAAAAGCATGGTAGGTCGCAGTGCAACCGCTCGCGAAGGGTTGTGATTGGTAAGTCGCAGTAGCCTGAAAGGCGCAACTGCCGGATCTTCGATTCTCCCGAACGATTGCATTGCATATGGATCGGGCTAATATCAAATCAGGCTGCTTCTCTTCGAAACAACCTGATTGTTGAACTCTACTTTGAATTAAATTTTTAGTGCTGATAGATCTCCCTCAACTCCAGAGTCCCCTGATAATTAAGGTGTGGGCAGGTGCGTGCTATGGCCAATGCTTCATCTGAAGTGTTAGCTTCAAAAGTAAAATAACCTCCAATTTCCTGCCGTCCCGGAAATTCGGTCTTGGGAGTGATTTGCGGTCCTTTTAGTTTTTCTAAAGATAACACCCAGCCATTACTGTGAAGGTGTTCTCCGTCAGCGATCCGCTTTGCTTTAATATCCTGCAACCACGCACTGTATTCCTTAACCTGCTGCATAGGATCTGAAGGGGGAACATCGTCATTATGCACTAATAAGATAAATTTGGCAGCTATGGTCTTTTGCGCCAGTATGGGTATTCCTCCGATGCCGGATTTATTTCCTAAAATATATCCAACTGTGAAAATGCCGATAATGATCAATAGGGAGGCAGCAATCCCGCTCCAGGACCTGGTCAATAAGGGCCTGGGTTCAAGTATTAAATTTTCTTCTTTCATTTTTTTAATAATTTTTGTGATTAAATAAGCAGGTACTTGATCATTACGCGTATATGGATTAAGTATGTTTTTTTCTTGCGGTGTCAATGGTTTTTCCATCATGGATTATTAAATGTTTTCTTTTTGAATCAGTTTTCGAAAAGCTTTTCGGGCCTGGTGCAACTGACTTTTGCTGGTTCCGGGCGCTATATCCAGTAGTTGGGCTATTTCCTCATGTTTATAGCCTTCCAGATCATGCAACAACAATACGGTCTGATATCCCTCTGGCAATAAAGCCACAATTTTATGGGTATCATAAGCACTGGTAGCGTATGGGTCTGCGTTGGTGGCCACATCTTCTAAGCCTATCGTTGTTTCTTTTCTTCTATTTTCTTTCCAGCGGTTGATGCTGATCTTGAGCAGCCAGGTCCTGAGGCTTGATCGCCATTCAAATTTATCCAGGCCCTGGATCGCCCTCATCCAGGTATCCTGCACAATTTCTTCCGCCTGGTGGGTATCGCCATTGGTCAGTTTCATGGCCATATGCCAAAGCGGTTTTGCGTGCCTTGAATACAATAATCGAAAACTGGCCTCCTCTTTTGATTGGAGATATGCCGTTACAAGAGCGCGATCAATAAGATTCATACCAGATAATCACTTCCTTAGATCTTCGTTACCGGACCAGAGAGCATGGCTATGATCTAAACCGGCAATTAATTTCAGTATGTGATATACCTATTAGTGCCGCTGAACGGTAAAAGGTTGTATTTAATGTAAAATAAATTTACAACTAGAAAAATAACGCATTACTAAATAACAATTTGCCGTTTTCCCAGAAACCTCTGAATAAAGGATTATCAGCCAGGTAAATGATCCGGCCTGATCCTTTTGATTCCATACTGACCACCATGGTTTCTTTCAATTTATGTTTAAGACGGGAACCGATGAACCCGGTTTGTAACCATTCGTTGTCCAGATAAACAACGTTTTTTCCTCCTTTAAGTAATGGGAATTTCAGGTCATCGGTCTTTAAAGTAAAGTAGTGGTTTCCTAAACCAAAGGCCAGAGGAAAACCAGAGTCGAGCTTAGCTTTTAATATAGCCCCCGGGATCTGATCCATCAACGCATCCCGTTCCGTGTCTTCGTAAGGAAATTTTCGTTTATCCATTTCCAGTTTTTCTAATTCTTTTTCCGCGGCTTTTTTAGCATCATCCGATTCATAGGATTTCAAAATAAATCCATCTTTGTCGGCAAACGAATTCAGCGCCGAACCCAATACAATGAGGTTACCCCCCTCCGCTACCCATGTTTTTAATTTTTCATGCACAGTATATCTCCCGTCAGGTAAAATAATCGTGTTAAAAGCCCGTAGGTCCATAGATCCTACCTGGCGGCTATCGGCCAGTTCCACCGGATAGTCTAAACTTTGTTCAAAAAAATGCCAGGTTGCTCCATAAGACAATGAAGAGGATTCTTCTCCACCCAGAATGAGCACCTTGGGATTGCGTGCCAGGTTCATATAACCGGAACCAAAATCTTTACCCTGATCCACAAAGCCTGTGTTAACCTGCACCAGTGTTTTGCGGTGCGTGGAAGCTATGTTCTGGACAGCTTTATGGAATCCGTCCATTTTGCGGTTATCCGCTTGCGTAACGATCAAACTCCCTTTTCCAAATGACTTTCCTTCGACGGTAAAATCTTTGACCGCATACCGTGTCCGGATGCCTCTATGGGTGAGGCTGGCTAAAAACCGGGCATCTGCGAATCCATTCCAGGTCGCTACATAAGCATAACAAGATTCTTTATAATTGGTGCTTGCCGGTAAATTAAAATTAAAAGGTTGTTCCACATTTATTTTTTCAGTGCTGGCATAGGCAGATAGACCATACGCGTAGGGCAGGGACCAGGCTGTAATATCATAGGTTGCCGAATCTTCCAAAACACTTTCAGGATCCAGCAATACCTGCAACAATACGGATTTGGGTTGATAAGAACTGATTAACAAATCGCTAGATTCCACCGTAATATTTTCCTCTTTTCCGGTTTCATAATTAAATGCATTTAATTTTTTGGATCCGACAGATCTTCCATACCGGATCTTATTTTTATCAAGCAATTCACAGAATGATTGTAAACGCCCGATATCATTGTTCCCTTTCAGAATATAGGTCCTGTACTTTCCCTGAGGGTTTTTATTATTTGTATCGAAATATTCCTGAAATTGATCAACCAGCCTGAATGCATTTTTACTGCTGATTTCAATCGTGGACAATGAACTGGTGCGATGATGTGCAATGCGGTCAGCCAGGGTAAGGGTATCTCCGTTTTCAGTTAGGATTGCTTTTCCGGCACCGATCCCGCCTTGTTCATAAGTCATACCAATAGCCCCGCTATAGGTAGGATAGGTATCCCCGTAACTGGGATAGAACAAATCAAAAACCTCCCGGGTAAAATACAACCAGCCGTTTTGGTCAAAATGCCGTGCATTGTTTTTCCCGATTTCGGTTTGAAAACTGGCCTGGAAAGGGGTGATGTATTGGTGGAATGGCTTAGCGGCCGGTGCAAAATAATAGGGCGAGTTGTTTCCCATTTCATGAAGATCAGCATGTACCTGGGGAAGCCACTCATTGTAAACCTTCATCCTTTGTTGTGATTCTATCTGAGTCTGCCAGGCCCAATCGCGGTTGAGGTCAAACATATAATGATTGACCCGGCCTCCTGGCCAGGGTTCGCGGTGTTCCCGGTTTCCCCTCATCGGACTGAGTTTGGTATTAGCGGCATTGTAATACCAATGGGTGTACCTGGAATATCCGTCCGGGTTGACTGAAGGGTCTATGACCACAACGGTGTTTTGTAACCAGGCCTGGTATTCTTTATTGAGGGGGTTGAGCAGATCATACAATACCTGCATGCTGCTTTCAGATCCGGCACTTTCATTGCCATGCACTGAATAAGACAACCAAACGATTACCGTCTTATCATTTTTATCCGGATTACCAGGAAGCACACCGGCCCTTCGCAGGTTGTTGACCCTGATTTCTTCCAGTCTTTTGATGTTGGATTCAGTGGAAACGAAGGCCATTATTAAAGGTCGCTGTTCGTAGGTCCGGCCATAATTGACCAGTTTTATCTGTTTGCTCTTTTCAGCAGCCAGTTTAAAATAATCCACCAGGCTATAATGGTGGGTAAACATCTGGGTATACGGAGAAGGCAAAAATTCGGTGGGAGATTGAAGAGTCTGGGCAATAACACCTACAGTAAAAAGTAATAATAAAAAAGAAAAAATACGTTTCATTGCCACAAGATAAATCGTTAAAATAATTTCATTTTAGAAAACCATCAACCACCTGCCGAAATATTCAACTCCCCTATCTTCTAACTTCCAACTCCCATTTAGGAATTAAGTTTTTAGCTTTGACTGGTGCTACCTATCAAGCGATATACCATCCATTCGGGCAATTTGAAAAACCTTCGATTGATCGAGGAAAAATTACCCCCTCCATCAGCGGGTGAAGTTCAGGTTGCGGTCAAGTCAATTGGTCTCAATTTTGCCGATGTCTTTGCTATCTGGGGATTGTATAAAGCAGCACCGAAAACGGAGTTTACACCCGGATTGGAATATGCAGGCATTATTACTGCAGTTGGTGAGTCCGTCAACGAATTTATTCCGGGAGACCGTATAATGGGGGTTACCCGTTTTGGAGGATATACGACGGGTTTGAATATTGATGCCCGTTATGTTATTCGTCTGCCTGAAGATTGGGACTTTAATACCGGTGCAGCTTATCTGGTCCAGACCTTGACCGCTTATTATGCCTTATCCAGCCTGGGGCAGCTGGTTAAAGGTCAAAACGTTTTAATCCACAGTATTGCAGGAGGAGTTGGTTTACAAGCTTTAAAAATTGCCAAAGCACTGGGTTGTTTTGTTATTGGCACCGTTGGTGACGCCAAAAAGGAGGATTTGGCCAGAATAAACGGTTGCGATCGTGTGTTAATAAGAAATTCTTCCTTTAAACAAGACCTGATTGCGGCATTGGATGGCCGTCCGCTGCATCTCGTTGTCGACACTGTGGGAGGCAGGTATTTTAGTATCCCATTCCGCCTGCTCGCTCCGATGGGTCGTATCATAGTTGTAGGATCATCCCGATATTCCAGTGTGGGCAACAGACCGAACCTGATTCATTTGTTGCGTCATTATCTCACCCGACCCAAAATTGATCCGCAAAATCTTCCCAATCAAAATAAATCTATCCTGGGGTTTAACCTGATTTATCTATATGAAAATGTTTCCCTGTTGCATCAGTTGCTGGGAGAAATCAGTGCTTTTAACCTGGCCAAACCACATGTAGGCCATGTGTTTCCATTTGACCAACTGCCCGCCGCCATTCGGTTGTTTCAAGGTGGAAAGACGATGGGGAAGGTGGTAGTAAATTGATAGTAGTTAGGTTTCAGCAGTCAGCTCCTGATAGCTGATAGCTGATAGCCGATAGCCGATAGCCGAATCAATACCCCCATTTTTTCATGGCTATATAATCCTCTTTCATACTATCCATAGGGGTCATGCCCTGATAAGCTTCCTGTTCGATGATCAGGTAGTGGGTGCCGCCTTTTTTGCG
Organism: Saprospiraceae bacterium; assembly: GCA_034439915.1. Classification (GTDB taxonomy): domain Bacteria; phylum Bacteroidota; class Bacteroidia; order Chitinophagales; family Saprospiraceae; genus JADJLQ01. The sequence continues at coordinate 5,602 of JAWXBI010000249.1, forward strand.
GGCATACTTCAATACATCTTTCACCCCTACGATACCCTTGCCCAGCACAGTGCTTTCGTAGTGGCCCAGGCCTTCACTGTTGGTCGTTTTGATTTCATCCTTGACATGCATGAGTTCAAATCGTCCGGGATACTGTTTGAGTAGTTCCAAGGGACGTCCACCGCCGCCATACATATTTCCAATATCGATCTGCTGGGCTACCAGGGAAGGATCTGTTTGCTCCATGATGATGTCCATGATCCTTTTGCTGGTCAGCTTTAAACTGAATTCAAAATCGTGATTGTGATAACCATACCGTATGCCCTGGCTTTTACAATAGGCACCACTGGCGTTAAAGCCATCCAGGAATTTTTTTAATTCATCAAAATCCTTCCTCAGGCTGATATCGAGCCAGGGGCTGATGATGTATTCCTGGCCGGCTTTTACGGAATCTTCCACGGTGATTTTCCACAGGTCAGTCAATTGTTTGGTTTCCATATTATAATGGTTTCTCCCAAACACGCTGTGACCACTTTTCATGGTCATACCCGTATCGCTGAGTATTTTTTTCCACTCTGCCGGGGCATAACCATAAAACTTACGGGTTTCTACATTATAACCGGCATGTTCACAATCTTTATACCCGATTTTAGATAGAGCTTTTACGGTACCCACTGGGTCTTTGGTCATGTCGGTGCGCACGGAATACAGCTGCAGACTGAGGGTATGGGGTTTCTTTTTATACTCCATAAAATCAGCCGGCAGGGCTAGTGCAGAAAGGGCTCCCAGGGAAGTGTGTTGGATAAATTGTCTCCTTTTCATGGATAATGATATTTTTTTCTAAATATAGACTATTTTGAAGATATGCTCAGGCCGCCCC
>JAWXBI010000250.1:0-8365 GCA_034439915.1 Saprospiraceae bacterium
ACGATTCAACAATTACCTATAGAATCCCATGGCCACTCCCCCATCTACATTCAGGGCATTGCCGGTAGATTTATTCAACAAACCACAGACAAAAACAAAGGCTGCATTGGCAATATCTTCCGGCAAGATAATTTCATTGAGCAGGGTTCGTTTAGCATAATAAGAGGGTAGTTCTTCGATGGAAACCCCATACGCTTTGGCTCTTCCTTCTGCCCAGCCACCGGCCCAGATATTGGAGCCTGCAATGACCGCATCGGGATTGATCATATTGACCCGAATTTTATCGGGGCCGAGTTCAGCGGCCATTAAGCGGGATAAATGTCCCTGGGCCGATTTAGCAGAACCATATGCCGCATTATTGGGACCAGAAACCACTGCGTTTTTGGATACAATATTGATGATATCACCACCTATATTTTGTTTTTTCATGACCACTATCCCTGCTTTAGAAACCAGGAACTGTCCTTTAACCAGGATATCATATACTTTATCCCAATCTGCTTCCGTATGATCAGTAATAGATTTGGACAAACTGATGCCTGCGTTATTGACCAGGATATCGACTCCCCCAAACAATAAACCTGCCTGTTCAAAGGCTTTGGAAACCGAAGCTTCATCGGTGACATCTAACAATACTGAACTCACCACATCTTTGCCAAAAGATGATTTAAATTCATTCATCGCGCCTTCCAGTCTTTCTTCGTTGATATCATTGAGTATGACACAAGCGCCTTCTTCGGCAAATTTTTTGGCAATAGCCTTACCAATTCCTCCGGCGGAACCGGTGATTAAAGCGATTTTTCCGGATAATGCTTTGGGTTTAGGTTGACGTTGAAGTTTTGCTTCTTCGAGCAACCAGTATTCGATATTAAAGGCTTCCTGTCTGGGCAGTGCGGTATAGGAAGAGACTGCTTCCGCCCCCTTCATCACATTGATGGCATTGATATAATATTCCGAAGCCAGACGGGCCGTGGTTTTGTCTTTGGCAAAGGTGAACATGCCTATTCCCGGATAAAGAATCACCACCGGGTTGGGATCCCGCATAGCCGGGCTATTTGGATGTTTACAAGTATCGTAGTAAGACCGGTATAAATTTTTGTATTCTTCAAAAGCCGGTTTTAATTTTTGTATAACTGCAGCACTGTCATTCAAAACCTCTTCTGCTCCTAATGATAAAACTAAAGGGCTGATCTTGGTCCTTAAAAAATGATCTGGGCAGGATGTGCCGAGGGGCGCAAGTGTGTCGAGGTCATAGGAATTGACAAATTCCAATACCCTTTCGTCATCCGTAAAATGACCGATCATGTGCCGTTCAGAAGAACAAAGGCCGCGCAGTAAAGGCGCCAGGGCAGCAGCTTGTTTTAATCTCTGGTCCTTGTCTACCGAGTTGATTTTATTGCCCCCAAATACAGGCCTTGTCTTCCCCAGATGGTCCTGCAAATACTGAGCACAGGTTTCCACTACGTCCAGGGTGTTGAGATAACTGCTGTAAGAGGTATCTCCCCAGGTAAACAAACCATGTGATCCCAGCATGATCCCCTTTAATTTGATCCCTTTAGCCAGGTTTTCTTCCAGGCAGGCCCTGAGTTTAAGTCCCAGGTCAAATCCAGGTCTTTGCCATTCTACCCAGCCAACTTGTCCCTTAAACAATTCTTCTGTTATCTTTTTTCCGTCTTTCGCAGCCGCAATGGCAATGGCAGCATCCGGATGTAAGTGATCAATATGGCGGAAAGGCAAAAAACCGTGCAGGGGTGTATCGATGGAAGGCGCTTTGGAGTCCAGGTCAAACAGACAATGATTAAACAAAGCGACCATTTCATCTTCTTGGTGGAGGCCCTGGTATACTTTTTCGAGCGCAAGCAGACGTTCCTGGAATAGGGCGGCACAACCCGATTTTTTTAAGGTGCCTATATCCCCTCCGCTACCCTTGATCCACATGACTTCGGTGGGTTCGCCTGTGAGCGGGTCTTTGTCGATCAGTTTGACCGAAGTGTTGCCACCACCGTAATTGGTGAGGCGGAGGTCGGCGCCTAAAAGATTGGAGCGGTAGATAAACAAAGCGACTTCGTCCCCTTCCAGGGAAGTCGCTTTTGTTTCGTCCCAAAGGTAATTGACGTGTTTATAATCAGGCATGGTTGACATATTGGGGGCAAAAATAACAATCTGAATGGATTGACGATTGACGATCCGAGTTTTGGGATTACAATTTTAGCTGTATAACTGCCTAAGATTGGCGTATTTTTGTCAATAATGCCTACTCTTTTATTATTGGATGGGGTTCAGGTTTTTTTTCTATAGTAATGAAAATAATGAGCCTGTTCATATCCTTGTTCAAAAAGGGGGTGGTAAAGGAAAAATTTGGTTGGAGCCAAAACTAAAAGCTGCATAGTTTAATGGGTTTTCCAATAATGAAATAACATTCATAATGCAACAAGCTGAAAAATGTCAGGGGATAATTTTAAAACAAAATGGCATGAATACTTCGGAAAATAGTTACGACCCTAATGAATCTATCATAATAGAAGAGGGGCTTCGCATCGAAGTGATTGATTTTCATCATGAATTGGACGTGATGTTGATCGTGTTAAATACCAAAGCAGTATTACAAAGGAAAATTTCTGATTATCCTTTACTGAAAGATGCCGATTTAGATTCATTAAGAAATTATAAACTGATTGGTGCAGGAACCGGCGTGCACTGGTCATCGTTGGATGAAGATTTAATCTTAAAAGGTTTTTTAAAAGATGAGTTAAGAAACGTGGTAAAAAAGGGGGCGATAGCAGCCTGAATCGAATGATGATTGACGATTGAATCGAATGACGATTGATCCGGAAATAGTAGTTCGATTTAAATTAAATCGTGGTCTACTTTCTGAATTTTAATAATTCGATTGGTCTCATCAAGGAATCTAAGGCCTAATCCTTTGCTTTCATTTTCGTAGTACTGTGAGGCTTCAATCATTTCCAGTTCAGCCAAACCATGAATAAAGATTTGCCCCATTATTTAAGTTTACCACGGGCCTTGCGCAATGCGCTATTAAAGATTCGGCCTGAATTCACAGACTTATCCCAATCTATATCACGATGTTCAGCTTCTTCCGACCACAAAATTTCACTTTCTCTATCCGACAGTTTTTCAAGACTTTCCAATAGTTTTTCTGCCAGGTGTGCTCTTTCTTTGGGTGCAAGATTCAGTACTACTATATAATTCTATTTTCTTTGAAGCTCATTCAAATTTTTGTGTTGTTTTAAACCAGATTACTGCTTCTTTATATATTCAGACTTTTCAAAATTACACATAAAAAATCGGGGTGTTTATTCGCGAGGGATCAAATTTCCTGTAATTACTCAGTTTCTCTTTTTCAGACTCTTTTTTAACAGAATACTTTTTGAGTTATTTTCCCCTTGTCAAATTATTTTTAACCATCAATTTAAATTTGTGATTACTCTAAAAGCCATTAAATCCTATGCGCTCTCCCTGCCGGAAACCGACGAGCATCCACATTTTGATCTGGTCTCCTTTCGGGTAAATAAAAAGATATTTATCACCATCAATATTCCGCAGAAACGCTGCACCCTGAAATTTACCAAAGAGTTTCAGGACATATTCAGCTCTATTGGTAAAGGCAAAATTTACCCCGTGCCCAATGCCTGGGGGCGGTCCGGCTGGACTACCATTGAATTACAGGATATCAATCCGGAACTATTGAATGATGCAGTCCTGATTGCCTGGAGGGGTGTTGGCACCCAAGGCTTTTCAAAAAAAATACCCCGGGAGGTATAGGGATGAAGGGTGAGTAGCGAGCGGCGAGTAGCTGAGATACGAGATACGAGTAGCGAGATCGTTTCTGGATTCCCTGATTTGAATCATACATTATTATTTCGAAAATCAGCAGTTTAGATATCCGGCAGGTCTATTTTTATATCCTTAATGGCACAAGTAATAATCCATTGAGACTATGGATTCCATCCTATTCACTCACCAACTAAAGTTCTGCTTCATGAAAAATCTATATCGACTTTGGCCCCGGTATTTTTATCTATCGATTCTGTGGATCCTGTCTTGTTTGCCCGGATATGCGCTCCGTCTCGAATACGGCAGCACCGTGGTAATTTCTCAACCCACCTATGAAAACTTATATATTGCCGGTGGTACCATCACTATCAACGCCCCGGTCCACGGAGATCTGGTCATCGTCGGGGGCACGGTGATCATCAACGACAGCATGCTGGGCGATATTCTGATCGGTGGAGGCAACCTTACCCTGAATGGTTTTGTCAGCAGCGATCTCCGGGGAATGGGCGGAGAAATACACCTGTCAAAAAATGTGGACGGAGATGTACTCATTGCAGGGGGTACACTCTATATTGAAAAAAATGTGATCATCGGCAATCTTATGGCCGCCGGAGGTAAGATCACCCTGGATGGTATGGTCACCAACGATATAAAAATAGCCGCCGGAGAGTTTATACACAATGGAAGAATCGGTGGCAACCTGGATTTCAAAGGAGATAAGATCACCATCAACGGAGAAGTTGGTGGTTTGTCCAGTATAGCAGCCGGTACAGCATTTATGATCCGGAAATCTGCCATTTTCAGAAGGGATGTCAGGTACTGGGTTCCAGGCAATGAACCTGCATTCGGCAGTTCGCTATCCAATGCAAAGGCTGAAATGGACCTCACCTTGAAGATGAATGAAAAAAGATGGTATTTCCTGGGTTGGGGCTCCGTAATTTTTTTAATCTGGTATATGGGTATGGCTTTATTGATGATCATGGCTATACAATACTTTTTTTCCGGGACTATAAACCAGGTAGCTTTTACCAGCGCACAGGATACCCTGAAGGCTTTTTTCCGTGGTTTGCTGTTTTTGCTAGTAATGCCTTTGTGCATTCTTATTCTGCTCGTTACCGTTATTGGTATCCCCATTGCGGTGATCTTAATGTTTGCTTATATAGCCTTAATCATCCTCGCCAGTTGTATGGTAGGTGTCACGGCGGCACATTGGTACAACGAGCGGTACCAAAACCATTGGACATTTTGGCCTATGGTTTTTGCTTCCTTTGGTTTTTTTGTGGTGTTTAAATTAATCGCCTTGACCCCACTGATCGGTTGGTTATTTACACTAATTGCAGTTTGCACGGTCTTTGGAGCAATCCTGATGGGAATTAAATGGAAAAGGTCCCCTGGTACCTTGGTGGAGTAGTTGGCTTGACTTTTGTTGTTACCAATTAATATGGATAAAAATTACTCAGACGGTTTTAGTCGATATGGTCCGGGGATCCTGTTTGATATATTTAAAATCATCAAAACCACTACAGGACAACATCGGGGGATGAGTTAAATTTGAAAATAGATATATGGGCAATAATTCAACGTTTTCACTTTTCCTCGAGGAAACAGGCCGGATCACCGTTTTTTTTGCCCGGTTTATGTCGCATTGGTTCAGGCCCAGGTATGAGTTTGCTGAGTTTTTGAGGCAATGTTATATAGTAGGCTACAGGTCCCTGCCCCTGGTCGGGTTGACGGGCTTTATTATGGGTTTGGTACTGACTATGCAATTGCGCCCATCCATGGTCGATTATGGAGTGGAATCACAGATCCCAGCCATAGTCGGTATCGCCATTGTCCGTGAAATAGGGCCTATTTTGACGGCCCTCATCTTCGCGGGTAAAATAGGCAGCAGTATAGGCGCCGAACTGGGTTCAATGAAAGTAACTGAACAAATCGATGCCATGGAAGTCAGCGGTACCAATCCCTTTAAATACCTGGTAGTGACCCGCGTGATGGCTACTACCTTTATGCTTCCTGTGCTGGTAATTATGAGTGATTTTATTTCCTTATACGGTTCATACCTCGGCGTAAACATCAAGGGCATTACCAGTTTCAATTTATTCTGGAACCAGGTCTTTGACAACCTCGTATTCAGTGATGTATTCCCTGCCTTTATCAAAACATTTTTATTCGGATTTACCGTGGGCATTATCGGATGCTTTAAGGGTTATCACAGCAATAAAGGGACTGAGGGTGTGGGCAGCAGCGCCAATTCATCCGTCGTAGTCTCTTCCGTATTAATATTTATCATTGATTTACTGGTGGTGCAGGTAACCGATCTGATCGGATAATACAAAGAAGGATGATGATCACTCCCGCGCCCCATCCTGTAAAAACTGCAGAAATCAACCCGACTGCAGATGTGGTCACCGTCTCACACCTGTTTAAATCTTTTGGTGCCAACCATGTATTGGCCGACTTTAACCTGATCTTGCATAAGGGGGAAAGCATAGTTGTGCTCGGCAAATCCGGCTCGGGTAAATCCGTTTTGATCAAATGTATTATTGGTTTGCTGAAACCGGATGGGGGTGAGATCCGCGTACTTGACCAGGATATTGCTGAGCTGAATGACATTGAAATGGATGCCCTGCGCGCTAAAATCGGTTTCCTATTCCAAAGCAATGCCCTTTACGACTCCATGTCGGTCCGGGACAACCTGGAATTTCCACTTAGAAGGCACTGGATTCAAGTCACCCCGGGGGAAGTCGACCTTATGGTCATGGAAGCGCTGGATGATGTTGGGTTGAAACATACGGTAGATATGATGCCGGTGGAACTCTCAGGGGGTATGCGAAAACGTATAGCCCTCGCACGAACTCTGATCCTCAAACCAGAAGTTATCCTCTACGACGAGCCTACCACCGGGCTGGATCCGATCACCAGTAAAGAAATCATCGAATTGATGGTGGAGATACAGCGCAAATACAATACCTCCTCCCTGATCATTTCTCATGATATGAATTGTGTACGTCTGGCCGGTGACAAGGTAGCCGTATTGTTGAATGGGCGATGCCGTGCCTGCGAAACCTATGAAGAATTACAGAAAAGTAAAGATCCCGAAGTGCTTCAATTTTTTCAAATTTGATTATGGCAAACCGCACGTTAAACCATATTAAACTGGGTTTATTTGTACTGGCCGGGCTGAGTTTCCTGATCATCATGCTCTACCTGATTGGAAAAAACCGGAACCTATTCAATCCATCCTTTGAATTAAAAACCCAATTTCAGAATATCCAGGGTTTGCAACCGGGCAATAATGTAAGGTATTCCGGTATCCAGGCCGGTTCAGTCAAAAGAATAGAAATCATTAACGATACCCTGATCGAAGTCGTCATGAATATAGATGTTCAGTTTAAAAAGATCATTCGTCAGAATGCCATGGTATCCATAGGCAATGATGGTTTTGTGGGGGATAAAGTAGTCAATATCGCACCTGTAAAATCAAGCGCACCTCTCGTAGATGAACATACCCTGCTGGTTTCCCGAAAGGCTATTGATGCGGATATCGCGTTGCGCACACTGGACCAAACCAATCTGGATATCTCGGTCATTACCAGTGAACTTAAAAATCTCATCCTGAGTATCAATAAAGACCCTGCTCTGCTCCGCATGATCAATTCCGATCAGATACCAAACCAGATTAACCATATATTGTCAGAAATCCGTCAGGCTTCACAACAACTCCATCATTCTACTACAGCGGTTAGCCGGATCATGGACAGTATACAAAGTGGCCGGGGAACTATAGGTGCCTTGCTCCAGGATTCCATCATGTATACCAATTTGATCCATACCTCAGAACAAATAAAGGCAGCGGGAGATGAAGCCCGCAAAATTACTGGCCAGGTAAGTCTTATGGTAAAATCGCTCGATGACCAAATCAAAAACGGACATGGTCCGGTCCAGGCCGCTTTAAATGACACCACCATGGTCAACCAATTGCAATCCACACTTCAACACATCGAAAAAGGGGCCGCTTCTTTTAATCAGAACATGGAAGCCCTTAAATCCAATTTTTTGTTCAGGGGGTATTTTAAGAAAATGGAAAAAAAAGAAAAAAAAGACAGCAGTACAAAAAACTAGGGTCGGGTTAAGTGAAGCGGCTATAAGTAATACGGATTAATTGGTATGATTCAAACCTGCGTTGGGGTTCGTTGCGTGACTTATTCGTTATGTCCGTAGTGTCGTTGTGGGAAATACCTCCATTACCGCTGCGCCGCTGCGCTGTGATCTTGGTGTCGTTGTGGGAAATACCTCCATTACCGCTGCGCCGCTGCGCCGCTGCGCTGTGATCTTAGTGTCGTTGTGGGAAATACCTCCATTACCGCTGCGCCGCTGCGCCGCTGCGCTGTGATCTTGGTGTCGTTGTGGGAAATACCTCCATTAACGCTGCGCCGCTGCGCCGCTTCGCTGTGATCTTGGTGTCGTTGTGGGAAATACCTGCATTAACGCTTCGCCGCTTCGCCGCTGCGCCGCTGCGCTGTGATCTTAGTGTCGTTGTGGGAAATACCTCCATTACCGCTGCGCCGCT
>JAWXBI010000251.1:0-23139 GCA_034439915.1 Saprospiraceae bacterium
TACCTGACTGTTGACCTGGCGTCCTTCGCCGTACCGTTTATATTTTCTTTTGAAAAAAAATGGCTTCATTTTATTGGACGGTGGAAAGCCATCCTGGCGGGCCTTCTCCCCATGGCGATTTTTTTTCTACTGTGGGATATTCAATTTACGGCCAAAGGTATTTGGGGTTTCAATGATCGTTATTTACTCGGTATTAATGGATTGGGATTGCCTTTGGAGGAATACCTGTTTTTTTTTCTGATTGGTTTTTGTTGTTTGTTTGTCTATGAATCGCTCAACCATTTGATTCAGATTCCAATTAAAGAAAAATACTTTAAAGGCATTTTTCTGATCATAGGCTGTCTCGATATCCTGGTGGCTATCTTAAATTATGACCGGGCTTATACTTTTTCAGCCCTGGGATTAAACGGGTTGATGATCCTGTGCTTTGTTATAGGCTATAAATCCTGGTCCTGGAAAAAATTCTTTATAGGATATAGTTTTAGTTTTATTCCTTTTTCGATAGTCAATGGTATATTGACCGGGGGATTTACCCCGGAGCCGGTAGTCTGGTACCATCCGGCAGAAAACCTGGGAATCCGAATGGGCACGATACCTGTCGAAGATTCACAGTATATGATGCTCATGATGCTCATCAGCATCGCTATTTACGATAAGGTCCATAAATTTTATTCCCCATTCAAACATCCTGGCGGACCAACCAAAGCCTGAATTAATTTATCCGGATAATTTCCCCCTTGCTGTGTGCGGTAAATTCCGGAGCATACATACATTGGATGGTAGAAACCCCATTTGAAAACACACCCGCCTGAGAGACCCTCAAAGGATATTCAAACACATAAGTGCCCGGTGACAAATGATCAAAAAAGAAATGGGTCGCCAGGTCCTTCGTAGATTCATAATAACTTAACCCGTCCTGATATTTATTTTCACTGATTACATTCAGCGGTTCGAGGCCGGCGGCACGCATATCCTTCAGATGTACATATTCCAAAGGCCGGTCGACTCTTAGCTCTATCCGGACAACCAACTTATCCCCTATGTTTAAATCATCGATAGGTTTTAATACCCGTTTATTGTTTTCCACTTTTTCGACGAGGATTTTTTTATTCATCTGTAAGGGCAGGGTATTGGAAGAAGAAATTTTATCGAGGTCTTCAAAATATTGCCAGTAGGCTGATCCCCATAGAACATTTTTGTTGGGGTTAGTAATTTTTATATTGGCCAGGGATGCATTGACTTCATGGGCGGGTTTAGTCATTTTAAAATAGCCTGTTCCGGCCATCGTTTGGCCCGAAGCAGGTTTAATCGTTTCTTTACCCAAAACGATTTCAGGAGCTGCATTTTCGACTATCCAGGATGTACCCCGGGTCATCAGCGCATAAATAGCGGCTGCAGTGGATTTAGAACTGGACCAATGATTTGTTTGTTTGTTTTTCAGCAACCATAATTTCATTTCTTCCACAGCAGCGCGGTCTGTGGTGATCTCATCAAAAGCTTCAATCAATACAGCCTGGGTCTCTATGGGCAATTCAAACCAATGATAGCCATGGTCAAATTTCCAATACATGCCCAATTCTTCATGGTGTTGTGCCCGTTCATTAAGAGAGGCAATTATTTTTTTGGATGTTTCCTTTGACGGGTCATTCCGATGCAGCGATAATGCGATCATACCCTGGGTATAAACATTTTGTTTGAGCCAGTTTTTTTCAGCAACTCCTAAAAAATAAGTATGCGCTTCCTCTGCACCGTTACTGATTTTCAGGTCTTTAAAAAAGGAACGGGCATACAGATATTGGATGGCTATTTGCGGGAGGCCTACTTCATTCTTTCCGGCGGATTTTTTTAACTCATCGTAATATTTTTTCAACTCCCGGTCACAATAATGAACGGCTTCCAGCACCATTGTTTCATATTCATTGCCCAACAAACCCAGTTTTTTAAGGTGGCCAAATGATTCAACAAGGTATTGCGTGATATACCAATCATCTCTGCCCGTGAACCAGGGAAACCCACCGTTGGTCAACTGCCTTTCCTGAAGCACCTGAAACGCTTTACTTTTTTCTGACTCCATTCGATTCAAATCAAATAACAAGGCTATCATTTTTTGCTGTTCAGTTTCAGCTAAAGCATCCTTTACCCAGGGAGTCTCCGCTAAAATGGCATTTTTAAGTTCTTCATTCTTTTGCAGAGGACTTTTCAATTGTTCCTCTTTACTCCACGCATCAAAAACTCTTTTTATTCCCGGATTGGCCTCAAGAATCTGGCCCGCCAATAAATTAGCAAAAAGCCTGTTGACTATTTGTTCTGTACATTCATAAGGGTATTCCATGATATAGGGCAGGGCTTGAATCGCATACCATACCGGATTGCTGGTATATTCCAGGGTAAACGAATGATTTTTCAGGGTACCCGAGGCGGATTTATTCAATAGCTCAGAAAATACAAATGATTTCGTAGAGTTTCCCCTTACCTGAACGGGTAAACTTTCTGTGATCAACATCCGGTTGGTCAAAACCGGGACTGTATTTTCTTCTCCATCACTGAAACTTCCTGCTTCTGCTATAACCCTGTACCCCAGTAAACCCGAGTAGTCACCGGGTATTGTCAATTTCCAGGACAATCCGGCAGACTGGCCTTTGGAAATTTGAACAGGTAATACCGCGTTGGTAAAATTGAACGTTCGGTTAAGTTCATTTCCTGTCATCGGGTCGAAGAGTTCCAATCTGACACTCCCTTTGAGGTCTTCAGAGCTCATGTTATTGACTTTGGCCGGCAATAGGATCACATCGCCCTGCCTTACGAAACGTGGCCCATTGGGAAATACCATTAATTCTTTCTGGGTAACGATGTCTTTTTCAAAATAACCTGATTTCAGATCAGCCGTATGCCCGAAAACCATTAATCGCCACCGGGTAAGAGCTTCATTCATAGTAAATTTTATCAATACGTTCCCGGCAGTATCCGTTTTGATCTGTGGATAGAAAAATACGGTTTCGTTTAAATTAACCCGCGGAGGTAATGTGGCTTTGGGAAGTGCTGCTGTTGCGGATGTCTCCATAGGTGGTGCCTCTGCGTTTTGTAGGGCAGCATAGGCATCCTTTTCCACAGCCATTTCCGCTTCATCGTTCACCCCATTTTGGGATTTCATTTTCACCCCACTTCTTGCATAATAATTCCGGTATCCCATTTCAAAGCCAAACCAATTTAAATCGCGGTAAATTAAAACCGGGATTTCGCTAAACTCTTGGTTAGGGTAAGAAATAATAAATGCTCCGACGGTATTAAATGACGGTGCAAGCAAGCCGGTGAGTGCCTGATCATCCAGAGAATATAAATCTGTGTTCCATTGGTGGGGGTAGTAGAGGTCCAATGACCGGTCATACATGGAGGCTACCGCTTCAGCAATAAATTTTTCTTTATCCGGACCTGTAATCTTTAATGTCCACTCTTCTTTCTGGCCAGGGAGGAGTTTATCCCTAAAACTCATGGTTTGGATTTGAAGTCGTTTGTTTGACCAGGGAATACTATAGTCAACCTTTTCAGTATAAATCCGGTTGTCTTTGACCAGGTACCAAACCAAATGAAATAGTTTACCTCGGTCGGCCTCTGATATATTTATAGAATCTGATCGGATTGGTTGCCCGGTCAGCCAGGAGAACTGTGCAGATCTTGAATCTGCTTTAAGGACATACTGTGAAGCATCCGGGGTCTGAATAAAATAACTCAATTGTCCACCGGGCTCAAATTCTGCCTGATTTTGAACGGCGACCAAAGGTGTGGTGGCCGGAAATTTTTTCAAACGAAAATCATAAACCCGGAAAAAATGAACAAATTCCGTGGTTTGATTATACCGGTCCGTTGAGCTTGCTATCAGCTTATAAATCCCGGGCTCTGGTGTATTTCTTACCGGGAAAGACTGGTTGCCTTCAAATGGCCCTTGCTGGATTATTTTGTCCACTGGCCAGGTGTTGATTTGATCTTCATTTTTATAAATGTCCAGCGGGAATAGTTGATGGTAATCCTTTTCACTGAAGATAAACTGATCGGGCTGTGACCAATATCTTATCCTATAGGGTGTTGCCGGCTGTTTCAACTGACTCAGCGTGTAAGTACCATTCGCTTTAACAGGGATCCCGTTCAGGTCCATGGTCCTGATTAGAACAGATTTAAATTTATCATTCGGCATTTCATCTCCCAAATCAACACTTAATGACAATGTTTTAGTACCTATCCTGATCTCCGTGGACGCTGATCTGGTTTCACCTGTAAAATCTGTAATGTCCACTGAAACGGAGTATATATAGCTGAGATCCTCTTTGGTGAGGTCCGTATTGGGCTCTGGCAGCGCTATAAATGGGACGGAAAACATTCCTGCTGCATCCGTTTTGGTTTCTCCATGAGTGATGATTACCGGAACTGACCTGACCGGAAAGCCTTTACCATACCACCAGGGATAGGGCATTATCCATCGGTTTCGGGTGACTGTATAGATTACCTTAGCCTGATCGACTGCATTACCGGCAAAGTTGAGCGCATGACCTGAAAGCGTAATGGTTTCATTTATTCTTTTTGAAATCTGGTGGGTATCCAATTTGACTTCAAACCGGGGCCTTTTATATTCTTCAACCTGGAATGAAACCGAAGCCTGGTTAAGATCTGAAACCAAAGTCATTGTTCCCGTCAGTCCATTAACCGGAGTTTGGAATGAACCGTTAAAGGAACCAAATTCATTCGTAACAAACGTCTTTTTAATAATTTCCTGTCCATTGGCATCTTTCTGTGAAAGCGTAATTTTTCTGTTTTTAATAATCCTGGGTTTACCATGACCATCCTGTATAATGGCCAATCCTTTAAAATAAACTAATTGACCGGGCCGGTAGATGGAACGATCAAGAAAAAACAAAATAGCTTCCTGTTCCTTAGTTTGGTTGTTGGAATATGTCGACGAAGAAAATCCCTCTTGCAACCAAAGCCGGTCATCTCCTTTTTCTAATTGAATTGAATAATTTTTATTTCCTGCTAATTGAGGTACTAATGCCCCTTCCTGGTCCGAGACGCTTTTTAATACTTCCCTCCACTCCTGGGCTTGCTGGCTTGGGTTGTAGTATTGTTCATAAAAAGTGGCTTTGACCCCGGCTTGAGGCGAGCCCAATGTCCGGTCGACCACAAAGATTTTTTTACGTTGTTGAGTAGAATTGGCAGGATAATAAGTTTGAAAGGAATGAAGAAAAGCAAGGTTGGATATATGGGTATACACTACGGCAATGAGGTCTTCCCCGGCTTTGAAACCGGAATGATCGGACAAGAGTAAGGCATAAAAACCCGGTTGAAGTTTATCTGCTTTTATCTCTGCCCGATGGCTTTGTAAATCATCCGTTGCAGGAACCGCCTGTTTAAATTCTGAAATCGGAGTCTGATCTGACAAAATCTTTAATATTCTATCTTGCTGATGTTGCCAGATCTCCTTTCTCATTTGATCCGTGATACACACCACCCTGCCGTATACAACCGGTGTATTGCGGTATTCGATCATCAACCTGAACGGTTTGGAAGGGACATTTACCTGCTCCAACTCTGCATTGATTTGATGGTTGAGCAATGAAATTAATTGATTGTTCGCCTCTAGAGCTTCGGTGGTATTGGGGAATTTGGACTGAATTTGTAACAATATTTCTTTTGATTTCACCAGGTATAGTCTGTATATGCTATCCGGTCCAAAAGGGGAATATTGATTGCCCAACTGCTGGTAAAGATTTGCTTTGCGCAGCAGAAAAGGAGCTGCCTGGGCAGGGTATAAGGTTATCCATTGGTCCAATGCAGCTTCATAAAGCAATTCTTTGCCGGGCCCAGTAAAATGATCATACATGTATTGAAGTCGTTTTTGGATCACATCGAGCCAGGCTGCCTTTAATCTGTCATTTTGATGAAAGGTTTCCAAAGATTGAAACAGGCGAATGGTTTGTTTGTAGCCTGAAGGATCTGCGGAGTCGTATACTTTTTCTACTTCCAGAAATTGACGGGTATGGGCAAACAAACGCGGATCAATAAATGTATACTCTTCCGCACTGAGATCGAGATCGGACCGGGTGTCCAGAAAATAATCCAGCGCCCGATGAGCCAGGATATCATATAAGCTAGGTCGAAGGGTATCACTGGATTTACCTTCCGTCAGCAAGCTGGTATAATTATTTACGGATGCCTCTCGCAGGGCAGGTTGTGAAACAGAATTTAAATACAATTCCCGAATTCGTTGAACAAAATCAGCTCCTGACCAGGTATCCAGATCTTCCGGTTGCCCGGAGGTACCTGGTAGAGGAGTCCTGTTGCGCAATTGCCATATATTCATTTGAAAATATTGATGGTACAACTGTGCCGTTAGGGACTGCAGGATGGCCAGACCAATCCCCTGATTGGATCCGATTTCCTTTTCGAAAAAAAGCAAGGCTGCTTTTAATCCTGCTGCATCGAGTTGCGCATTATATTTTGCTAAGTGGATAATTGTTTTGATCAGCTCCTTTTCGTTTTTTTCGGTCTTTGCCTGGTTATAGATGGTATACACTTTATCCGATGCTGATTTTGGCAATCCATTTGCTTCGAAAGCAGCCACTTCCTTCCACCACTGTTCATAATTAGGGTTCATTATAGAATCGGTGGATTTAGACTTGGGGGTAGCACATTGCATGTGCAGGCAAAACCAGCCAAAACTTAAAAGGAATAGTATTCTCATGTATCAGTAGGTTAATGATTAGATGATGCATTTTCCAATACTAAAGTTAGCCTTTAGTGGCTGATTAACTTGAGATTAACATTAGGATCAATTCCCAATGGAATGATAGCGGTGGACCGGTTGGCTATCCTCCTGGGGTGCCGGGTGGCCTTTGTGGCATGACCAGGCTATCCGCCGGATATTTATTTTTGATAATATCCATGGTTGCCCTGGCCCAGTTGGTGATTTTATCTTTTTGTTCTTTAGTGAGGCGGGCATCTCCATGAATCAGGGTATAGGAGCTCAACGGCATTTCGCCTTCATCAATCATTTCAATGATTTCTTCCATCTTATGATTTTGCTGGTTTATCCGGCGGGAAGCCAATGTCGAAAAATTAAGATTTCTTTTCCCATCTGCCAAATGGTTATTCAACCACCAGGCCACAGGTTGAAAATTACTATACCATGGGTAACGGGTATTATTACTGTGACAATCATAACAGGCAACAGACAGGATTTGTTTTACGTCCTCCGGGATGGGGTAAATCGTGCCGATATGTTTAGTCTGGTCATTACTCTGATTTTTCTCAGGCCGTATAAATTGAATGATCAACAAGAGGACTAATAAACCAATTAATATTTTTCTAATCATAAGTTGCTTTTTAATCACTCTAAGTTAATTATTCTTTCAATCGATCGGGTGCAAATAAACCAGAATTTATCCGGTCTTTCATCAATCCGATGAATTCATTGATGATAAAAGGTCCGATGGAAGCCCCTTTGGTTCCTAAGCCATTTATAGTCCAAAGGTTTGGAAATTGCGGGTGTGATGCAATTATAGGTTTACGGTCAGACACCGTAGGCCGCAGTCCGGCTGCATGTAACTCAACTTCCAAAGGGATTTTAACTGCCTCTGTCAGGTTTTGATTCAGGTATTTCCACCCTGTAGAATCAGGGGAAGGCGAATCAAATTCCCATTCATAAGTAGCACCAGTCCAAATCGAATGTTTAAACCCGGTGAACAATAATTTTTGCCTCATTATATTGTTCAAGGAGTACCCGTCTGGTTTTTTAAGTATTAAAACCTGTCCTTTATTTGGAACTATAGGGAGGTGTTTAAACCAGGGATTATCCCGGATATAACAACCCTCACAAAAAACGACCTGGTCCGCTGTGATATCCTGGTATTGCCATTTGTTTTTGACCTGTTTCAGGTGGTTGTAATTCAATTTCACCGGATAAAATATATTTTGACCTAACCACCGCTTTCGAAACAAACTGATCATCGCCTGTATATTGACTTTGTACGCGGGTATGGTATACCTGGCATTTGAGGTCTTAAAAACCGGATCTTCATGGATTGATCCGACGAGTTGATCTACATAACCGTACCGGTGAGCCTGGGACAATAAATCATTCTCTTCACGGACAGACGAGAGATTGAGATGCATGTCCAGGTTTTCCAGGGGGTTTAAACCTATTTTATTGCGCATTTGAGCGTATGTGTTTTGGAAAGCCGGCAACAATGAATCATAATTCCATGCTTTGACAAATCGCCGGCCACTCACCGGATGGATGATCCCTGCAGCAACCGGGGAGGCTGCATAAGGTAATACCTTGTCCAACACCACAAAATTGGCCTGGATTTGCTCCAGCGCATGGCCAAGCAGGGTGCCTGCAAGGCCTTGACCTATAATAAGAAATTCACAATTCAAGATTTAGGTTTGTTTTTGCCGGAAAGCTTAGCAAAGACCAAATTATAAGAGTGATCAATTAGTTCTTTGGTAAAGGAATCTTTTAGTGACCCTTGCATGGATACGGTGTTCCAATGTTTCTTATTCATATGCCAGCCCGGTATTATTTCTTCATATATCTCTCTGATTTCCAGGGCATAATCGGGCTCACATTTAAGATTAACTTTAAAGACTTCCGCATTCAAATCCGCAATGGCAAATACTTTTTCCATTACTTTAAATACCAGGGCATCAGGGCCAAAAGGTAAGGTTTCCCCGACGCCTTGTTTTGAAAGACAATATGACCTGAATGCCTCGAGTTCCATCTTCCTTCAATAAATGGCCATGTCAAAATATTTTCGCAGTGATTTGGTCACACTGTGGTTTTTACCATAGATATGGAATAAAGCTATTCCTGTTTTACGGGCCATTTCGTCCATAAACGTTTTGTCCAAATGAATTGATTCGATGATTTTTTCCAGGGCCGTTTCACTGCGACCATGATCTAAATGATCCCGGGCTGACTCCAATAACTTGCCGGGTTTACTGTCGTCAAATACGGCGATAAAAAAACCAGCCAAGGTGCGCACATCGTGTACTAAATCAAATAAGGGGTTGCCTTCTTTGATATGATGGGTGAGTCCTTCTGCCTCTGCCGGGTCAGAAAATACCAGATGCGAAGCCATATATACTTTAGCCTTGTCTGAATCAGGATTTTGGCCCAGATAATCATCCAGATACATTAAAAACTCGGGATCTGGCACCTGGGTGATATTCGGGAGGACTTCATCCGGTTCGGGCAGTTTGAGTTCTTCCGGGGCAGACTCCTCCACGGCGTCTTCCGGCTCAGCAGACATATCCGGCAAATTTTCTGCCAACCACTTCTGAATCTGTGGCTTGGGCAGAGCCCCAACAAATTCAGCTATGATTTTCCCTTTGTAGATCATTTTGACGGCTGGAATACTCATAATATTCAGGGCCTGGGAAATGTCCTGATGTTCATCCGTATTCAATTTCGCGAGGGTCCAAAGGCCATTGGCTTCTGCGGCGAGATTTTCAATGATCGGGCCCAAAGCCCTGCAAGGGCCACACCAGGGTGCCCAGAAATCAACCACAATGGGTACTTCAAAACTTTTATCAACAACTTCGGTTCGAAAATCCTTTACTTCCATCTGTATATATTTATGTTATTAATTCCGGTTTGCCAACAAATACAAAACGGCCATTCGAATGGCTACCCCGTTTTCTACCTGCTGGAGTATAATGGATTGTTTGGAATCCGCGGCATCAGAGGACAATTCGACTCCCCGGTTGATTGGTCCCGGGTGAAGAATCAATATCGGCCTGTCGACCCTTTCCAGCATCGCAGCGTTGATGCCGTAATATTGGGCATATTCCCTCAGGGAAGGGAGATAAGGGATTTCCTGACGCTCCAATTGAATCCTGAGGACATTGGCAGCATCACACCATTTCAGGCTTGCTTCTACATCAAAACTGACCTCCACCCCTAGCGATTCGATAAATTTAGGGATTAAGGTCGGAGGTCCGCATACCCTTACTTTGGCTCCTAATTTTTTGAGGCAAAATATATTACTCAGGGCTACCCTGGAATGAAGGATATCCCCCACGATGACAATTTTCTTACCCCGGAGATTGCCTAATTTTTCTATCATGGAATAGGCATCTAATAATGCCTGGGTCGGATGTTCATGGGTACCGTCGCCAGCATTGATAATATTGGCATTAACCCGGGTAGACAAGTAGACCGGCACCCCGGCAGCAGGATGACGTATCACCACCATATCTACCTTCATGGATAAAATATTGTTCACCGTATCCAGCAACGTTTCTCCCTTGGAAACTGAGGAGGATGAAGCAGAAAAATTGACCACATCTGCCGATAATCTTTTTTCCGCGAGCTCAAATGAAATACGGGTGCGGGTAGAGTTTTCAAAAAAGATATTGGCAACGGTGATATCCCGGAGCGTGGGTACCCTTTTAATCGGCCGGTTGATTACTTCTTTAAATTCATCCGCGGTGTGAAAGATCAGTTCAATATCGGCTGTGGAGATATATTTTATCCCCAGCAGATGTTTAGTACTGAACTTAGCTTCAGACCCCATTTTTCTAACCCTCTATTTTTTTCTTAAACAAACGGACCTCATTTTTTAATGGATTCAGATCCCAATCTACCACCACATGGGCTTCATCCACCGCATCGACTGAAGTCCCTATATAATCTGCCCGGATGGGTATCTCCCGCTTAAACCTCCTGTCAATAAGGACTAATAATTCCACATTTTTCGGACGGCCAAAATAATTTAAAGCGGTCAGCGCAGCCTGGATGGTCCTGCCGGTGTACAGGACATCGTCAATCAGCACGACGCGCTGATCGTCAACTACAAAATCCATTTCCGTATCGTTGGCTTTCAGGGCTTTCCGCAGTCTGAAATCATCCCTGTAAAAGGTAATATCCAATTTGCCGTATTTAGCCTGATGGCCCGGGATAATTTCGGTAATCAGGGTATAAATTCGGTCTGAAAGTTCCACGCCGCGGGGCTGAATCCCGATCAAACAAGTATTTTCAAATTGTCCGTAAGTTTCTATCAATTGGTGGGCCAGGCGCTGCAAGGTAAGATCAAACCGGGGGGATTTGAGAATAATGCGGCCACGTTCCATTAAAGGTCAAAATTACTGCAATCTATCCAATAGTCGAAATCAATAATCCATAAAAGCACGGGCATATCGTTTGCCTAACTCCCGGAGCGAGGGCGAATCAAAATGAACACGGTCTCCTTTATGGGTAAGGCCGCGGGTTGAAACCAACAAGAGTCCGGGAGACAAGGAGTCTTTGGAATGCAACAGGGCATTAAATTGTACCTGTTTTCCACGGTATTCGCTGGCTTTTAAAAACTGACCTAACTCCCCCATGATAACCGGCATATCGGACTCGTCCGCAGCAGCGCTCATTCGGAGAAATAAACTATCTAATTTTAAGGAATAATCTTCCATTGACCCTGAATTCAGGTTGGATTCTCCCTGATGCCAAAGAATACCTTTAATGGGCCCTTTCGATTTAGCCAGATCAAGTTTTTGAATAAAATTAGAAAACAATTGTACGTCCCGATGTGTCGAATCGTATAACCATTGTTCTACTGAACTTCCTCCAACGGCACAAGGGACTAAACCAATCCGTATAGAATCCTGATTAAGTCTGAGCAATTCCCTGGCAAAAGCCATCCCACAATCCAATCCGCGCCGCATTGGCTCATAATAATGGAGAGGTTCTTTTGCTATGGCCCAGTGGTCCAGCGAATCCAAAATCAGGATATCCGGATGGGTGATCGTATCCTCATTCTCTACCGCTCCCCTGCCTGCCATATTCGATTGACCGGCTAAAACAAAGATCCAAAGCGGTTTTGAATTAACCAGATCTGACGATTTTTTACAACTGATCATAAAAAAAGAGTACAGGATAACAAGTATACATTTCATAATACTGCTTTAGTGAACTCAAAGAAACCCATTAGAAAAAATAATTGAGGATCAGATAAAATAAAGAAGGGCACAATAAACACCCGAGGCCGGTAGAAAAAGTGGCTGAAAGGGCTCCATAGGGTACCAACAATGGATTTGTAGCCGCAAGGCCTGCAGCTACTCCACTCGTGGTACCCATGAGTCCACCGTAAACCATGGCCGTCGCCGGGTTGTTCAGTTTGATTGTGCCAGCCAGGACAGGTGTCAATATGGTGACCACAATTGCTTTGACGACCCCGGTGGCAATGCTGATGGTGATCACTTCTGAACTTGCACCCAGAGCGCTCCCGGTCACAGGTCCTACAATAAAAGTGCATGCCCCTGCCCCAATAGTAGTCATACTCACAGCGTCATCATATCCAAAAATAAAAGCTATGGAGGCTCCAGTAAAAAAAGCGATCAGGATACCTGTTAATAAGGATAAAAAACCGGAACGGCCGGCTTTTTTAATTTCCGTCCAATCCGCATTCATTGCCGTGGCCACGATCGTAAAATCCCGCAACATAGACCCTCCCAAAAGAGTGAATCCTGAAAATACGGCCAGATCGGCAATTCCATTTTTTCCCCTGGTATAATATCCCGTCATATAAGCAATCACCAAAGCGATCAGAATGGCGATAGCTACCATGGGGATCCTGTTTCTAAACAACCTCCCGGATAATAAATCCGAACACCATAGAATTAACCCGACTCCTACAAATGCGACAATCAATCCGTTTTTTATAAATACTTCATTCAGATTAAACATGTCGAATGTTTTTCGATGTCAATAACGGGATGATGGCAAAACAAATTAAAACAGGGATAATGCCGGCCATGATGGCAATGAAACCGCTGGAAAAAGCGGCATAAGCATTTTGAACGGCGGACATCGCGATGACTACTGGTATATACATTTTATTCCAAAAATCTATTCCTTTAGATACTTCCGGCAGCAACCATTTTTTGGTGGAAGGCAATGATTGAATTATAATCAGCAACATCATCGCAAATCCGACACCACCAACATTAGAGGGTATGCCCAATGACTACCCGAGGAATTCACCAAACAGGATACCTGTCAGGTAACAAGCAGCTAATAAGGAAACGCCGTATATGGTCATTGTTCAAACATTTTTTTTACTTCCCCTTTGACCACTTTTCCCATTGAGTTTCTCGGTAGTTCAGCTAGCTGAATATACGTCCTGGGCATTCGGTATGAAGGTAGTTTATTTTGAAGCCATTGTTTAAGCGCAGGAATGTCCAATTCATTTTTTTCCCCGGTCATAATAGCTGCTGCTACGGTCTCTCCCCATTCCTCATTGGGCAATCCTATTATCGCACAATCTTTTATACCCGGATAAGTACGCAGGATCTCTTCTATCTCCAAGGCTGAAATTTTATACCCACCTGATTTGATGATATCCACTGAATTCCTGCCCATGATCCTGTAATAGCCGTGTTCAACTATGGCTATATCTCCTGATTTAAACCAACCATCCTCTGTAAATGCTTGCCGGGTGGCGTCCGGACGTTGCCAATATCCCTGGAACACATTTTGTCCTTTGATTTGTATTTCACCCATATGCCCTTCCGGTACCGCATTGCCCTCGTCATCCACCAATCTGACTCCAACCCCCGGCAAAGGCATACCTATCGATCCAGGTTTACGTGCACCTTGTAGTGGATTACTGATCGCCATACCAATTTCCGTCATGCCATAACGTTCCAGCAAAATGTGCCCGGTCAATTGTTTCCAATCTTCGAGAACACGAACGGGTAACGCTGCTGATCCCGAAACCATTAATCGGAATCCATTCAGTTTTTGAAGCAAGTTTGTTTTCGAAACAGGATCCAAACTGGCGAGGTACTGAATGAATTTAAAATAAATGGTTGGTACAGCCATAAACAGATTGATTGGCTGTTGAAGGATTAACCGGGAAACCTCACGGGCATCAAAAGAAGGTATAAAATGCAGGGTGGCCCCTGACCAGAGGGCACAACAAACCACATTGATAATCCCATGAATGTGATGCAACGGCAAAAAACTTATGATCTGGTCCTCCTTATTCCAGGCCCAGGCATCCACCAGTGTGGATATCTGCGCGGATATAGTATGATGTGTAATAACCACCCCTTTGGGTTTATTGGTGGTGCCGCTGGTATAAAGGATCATGGCTTCCCGGTCAGCGTCTACTATGGGCAAATTAATAATATCAAAAGATTGATGCATCAACTTAATGCTACCAATTTTGAAATTCAGTTGATCGGCAATTGGCCTTATTGCATCAATATATTCCGGTGAACAGCATATACCTGAAAGTCCGGCATCTGAGGCATAATAATTGATTTGCTCCGCAGGATAGGTTAGACATATAGGCACGGCTACTCCCCCTGCCTGCCATATTCCGAATAAGCCGCTGAGGTAGTCGATCCCCGGGTTGGCCATTAAGCCAACCCGTTTACCTTTCAGATCCTCGCAGTCTTCCAATAACCAAGCACTTACTTTTGTCACCTGCGCAAACAATGCCGAATAACTAAAACTCTGGTTTCCTTCCCAAAAAGCAATTTTATCCTGGTGCCTCACGAATTGATCTATTAAACTGCTCATGTTGACATTTGATCTGACCTGCTTTAGGATTTTACGTTTATATCCTATGCAAGGGTAAGGGTCGGAGATAAAATGGGAATAAATTTACTGAAGGGTAGCATTTATGACTCGTTGTGATTTATTGACCGCATGCGTAAAGGTGATACTTGTAAAACCTTTCATCCAGGACTGGACAAGGGTGGATTGGGTATTGTAGGATGATGTATTATAAAATTCTATTTTTCGATGGAGTCCCGAGGATAGCCTGATCGTAGCTGAAAATTCACCTGGCAATGGAGCAAAAGTCATCGTGGGTCTGGGTATTCCAAATACAGCCAGGGAGTCGAGGTTGCGCATGGCGAGCAATAAATTGCGTGACCCGGCATTCAACATGACCAAACCTTTACTGTCACCGGGTATATTGACACCACTTTCGTTTAAGGATAAACTTTTAAAATTTCCTTTCGTATCATTAAGCAGCACCAACCCATTCATAGCATCTGCCCTACCCTGAGTCAGTTCAATTCCAAAGTCATTACCTGTGAGCACCATATCCAGAAAATCATCCCGGTTGACATCCATCATTTGCATGCCATAAAGAGGTGCAAACTGGGCTTCAACAGGTAATTCCCTGATTTCAAATTTACCCTGGCCCTGGTTCAGGAGTACCACCGAACTCATACTCACTGCCTGCATTTTTATGGATCCGTTAAGTTCTTGCGGAGTGAATACCTGATCTACCGTTGCTAACCCAAAGGAGGTATAGGTTTGAAATTTGCGGCGGATGAGGATCAGTTGTTTAATCATATCGTCACGGCCATGGAAAAAATACTCCTTTTTATTGCCTGAGGTATCCCGCCAATAGCAGGATATAAAAGGGTCGAGGCTTCCATTAGAATCAAAATCCTTAGCATAAATAGTAATGGGCTCTTTGGAACTGCATTTAAAATAAACGTTTTGACCATAATTACCAGCCACATAATCCATATCCCCATCGTTGTCCAGATCACCCGCTACCAGACTGGTCCACCAGCCGGTGTTTTTATCGAGTTCCGGTGAAACCACTTTAGACAAATGCGTCGACTCATTATGGAAAATCTGAACCGGACCCCATTCCGTGGCAATAAACAAATCCGGCTTTCCATCATTGTCATAATCACTCCATAATGCGTCATTGACCATACCCACCTCTTCCAATGATTTACCCCAGGATCCGGTCGCCTCTTCAAAAGAGGTCTTTTCCGGACCGGATGTATTGATTAATATAAAACTCTTATCCGCCATGGGATAATATCCGGGCAAAACCTGACCTCCGATAAAAAGGTCGGGATCGCCATCCAGGTCTATATCCGCTGCTTTAATCACCGAAGCCGAAGTCCTCACATGTGAAGGGATAACCGTGGTATCTGCTGTAAAATATCCCTTGCCATCATTTTTGAAATAACGGACATTATACACTTTGGGATCAGACATCAGGTTTTCATAAGATCCCCTTGCGACTACCAGGTCAAGATCCCCATCACCATCGGCATCGATTAGTGCGAGACAGGCGTCTTCCGCCTGGCGTTCAGCGCCTTCTTTAAGGATCAATTCCCGTCTCTGAAATCTTCCCGTGGAGCCCTGAATAAATACTACTTCATCCTGAAGTGCACTGGCGCCAATAACCAGATCATCCAGCCCGTCTCCATTGATGTCCCCTACGGCCATAGGAGCACCATTTTGGGACATTTTATGGGGCACCGTTTTTTGAATATTAAAGTCAATAAAGTCTTTCTCCTCATGTTGATAATTTAAACCCAGGGACCCGGGACTGGCCGCTAAAAAATAAGGCGGGGACAATTGACTCCTGGATACCGTTTTGATTTTTCCACCATACTCCACAATCAACAATTGGTTGGCTATGGTTGTACCCAGCTTTTGTACTGTCCTATCTGGCCAATGAACCAAAATCGAATCGATCATATTAACTGGTCCAAGTCCAAAATATGCGGTTAAAGACGGTTGAGAGAGGTAACCCCGGCCACTGAGAATATTTCTGGATTGAAGACGGTCCTGGTAATAGATAGACACTTTGGCACCGATGGCATCCGGGTTTTTAGGATTTCCCTTCAGCTTAATTTGAATATAATGCCCGGTGGAATCCTGCTTGTTTTTTTCAGTACTCAGATTTTTAAATAAATAAGGAGGGTCATCGGTATTGTGTACCACGAGTTCAAGGTCGCCATCCTGGTCCAGATCGGAATAAACCGCACCATAAGAAAATGACCGGTAATCAAGTCCCCATTCCTTAGTGACGTCTTTAAACCGGAGGTCGCCTTGATTTTTGAATTGAAAATTGGAAACTCTCACGACGGGGATAAGTCCCTGCAAATCCATATCACTCATCAGATTATTGGCCATACTGCGGTATTCACCAAAGTCATGGTCGGTGACATCTTTGGGGAATCCATTGGTGATGTAAAGGTCCTCCCATCCATCCCGGTCAAAATCGGCAAATAATGGCGCCCAACTCCATTCCGTTTCATGCACCCCGCTTAAAAAACTGATATCACTGTAAGAAGGAAGTTGTGTTTCCGGAACTATGCCATTATTAAACTGCAACGTATTACGGGTATACTGGAATTGATACCCATACTCTTTGATGTATAAATAGGATGAATAATTATTGGGACCCAGCAAAGTCTTTTTCCTTAGATTGGTGTTGGGCAACATTTCAGCCGTGACGACCTCCATCCTGCCATCATTATTGATATCGCCCAGGTCGCTTCCCATGGCTGATGAAGACTGATGCCTGAATATATCTCCTGCCTGGTTTTTAAAGGTGCCATCTTGTTTGTTGATATAGATCAGGTCATCGCTCAGATAATCGTTGGCCACATAGATGTCAGGCCAACCATCTTCATTAAAATCGTAAATCAGGGTGCTGTGACTGTATCCATGAAAACTCATCCCGGCAGCCGCTGAAACATCTTTAAACCTGGGGTGGCCTGAAATAGAATCCCAATCATTCCGATACAATTTGTCACAATTAAAAGCACAATCATTGTTGGCGTCTTTAATAAAAGTGCCTGGCCTTGGCCGGTCGATATAATTGGTGCCAATAAACAAATCCAGATCCCCATCCAGGTCGTAATCCAGCCACTGTGCATGGGAGGAATGAGAGGTATCATCCAATCCGTATTCAGCAGTACTTTCGGTAAAAATGGGGATATCACCCTGGTTACCCTGATTTATAAATAAAAGGTTTTTCCTTAAATCTCCATCGCGAATCAGGGTGTTACAAACATAAATATCCAGTTTGCCGTCCGTATTGATGTCAATCATATTGACCCCGGAAGACCACTGGCCCGGTTTTTTTTGGACGCCTGCCGCATCCGTAATATCCTCAAACTTAAGCCCTCCTTTATTCAGATAGCAAGCATTGCCCACCTGATTTCCTGTAAAATACAAGTCCTCGAGACCGTCTCCATTAAGGTCTCCAACCGCCACACCGGCTCCATTGTATATAAATTCGGTATTTAAAATATTGAAGCTATCGTAAGCTGTGATTTTGTTTACAAAACTGATTCCGGACTGGTCTGGCTTAACCAACTCAAAGAGTGTAGATTTTGTCGTGCAGGCAGCAAATAAAAAAAGCACATAAATGATAAACTGTAATCGTTTCATAATCCATCGCAAATCTACACATCATGAAATCAACCCCATCAAATTATATCACAAAAAAAGCCACTGAGGGAACCCAGTGGCCTGTTATGATTAAAAAATCTTTGTCGATTAATAACTTGGATTTTGTTTTAGTACATCAGTTCCCTGAATGTCAATTTGGGTCTGTGGAATCGGCAAATATTCTTTGCCATCTTTGAAGGTAGCTCCACCAAACGCAGTGACCAACAAAACAGCCTCATTGGCCAGGTATTTATTCAGTACATCCTTGGCAATGCCCCATCGAACCAGGTCGAAGAATCGGTGGCCTTCCTGGGACAATTCCAGTTTCCTCTCAAAGCGAATGGCATTGATTGCTGCTGTTTTGTCTGTCCAAGGCGTATTGTACAAGCCGATAACATAATTAGCTGCATTGGAACCATCTGGTTTCTTGACCCAGGATGCAGGATTAGCTGCCCGTGCGCGAACCTGATTAACATACGTACGTGCGGTTTCCAAACCCCCAGATTCAGCTTCTGCTTCAGCCGCCATCAGTAATACATCCGCAAAACGGATAATGGTATAATTCATAGTGGAATAACCACGAGTCCATCCGCTTCCATCGGTCAACGTGTTTTCCTGGGATTTATAATAGACATACTTCTTGTTTGAATATGGGCCAGCATAGGGTTGGGCCCTGATCCAGTCTTTGCCAGGATGTGCTATCCAATCCAGATAAGGAATTCCTCTTCGACCGACTACATGGTCCAATCTCGGATCAAGTGTTCCGGCATCAGGGGTAAATGCGGCTGAAGATTCAACATTATAGTCATGTTTTACTAAATTAGCTGCACTGTTGTAAGATCCATCCAATAAAGGAAGTCCATTGGCATCCACCCGGTATGAATTGACTGCATCAAAACTCGGTTGATTAAAACTACAACAGTTACCTGGTCCATTATTACCCGTGTTGTAAGGATAATTCAGAACGTCAAAGTGGTTTGAATTATTAACATTACCTGAGTTGTTTGAACTTTGAATAGCAAATATCGCTTCTTCATTATTGTCATTTGCTGCGTTGAATACTTGAGCATAATTGGGTACCAATCCATATTTTTTATCATTCGTAGTTTTACCAGTTGCTATTACAGTAGCAAATAGAGCTTTTGCGTCAGTCCATTTTTTCTGAAACAAATAAGCTTTAGCTAAATAAGCACCTGCTGCCCATTTATTGGCACGACCGGTCTGCTTATGAGTTTCTGCTAGGTTATCATAAGCAAATTTGAAGTCAGCTTCAATCTTATCCCAGAAATTAGGTGTATTCGGAACTTTTTCAATACCCGATCCGTAATCGACTGTCTCGTCGATATAAGGTACACTATTAAAGACCTTTTTAAGTTGAAAATAAAAATGTCCGCGTAAAAACCGTACTTCACTTTGAATCCTTTTAATATCGGCTGCCGTAATATCAGGTGCTAATGCCGCTAATCTTAATACAGCATTACACCTGGCAATGCCCTCATAATTAGCCTGCCAGACTCCATTTACTTCACCAGTGGGTTCCGTTTCGTAACGTTGAATAGGATTAATAGCAACTTGATCACCAGGATCTGTACCTTTATTTGTATCTCCGCCAAGGATACTGCCAAAAACCCAATGGTTCGGGGAAGCAATCCAACCAAAGTTTTTGTTACCTAGTGCAGAATAAGCTCCGATCACTGCTCCTTCTACCCCTGCTTTAGTGGCCAGCTGGGCATTTGCCAAAGAACCGGTAGGAGGCACATTAAGGAAATCATCCTTGCAAGAGAGAGTAAAGGTAAGCGTTGCCACGAGCAACAGAGTAATCCTTCTCCAGTTTAAATTAGTTTTCATTTATAAATTTTTTAATTATTCTATTGTGATAAAATTAGAACCCAACATTTAATCCAAAAGTCAATCCTCTGGTGACTGGATAATTTCCAAGATCGACACCAAAATTGGTATCTACGTCTCCGCCTACACCCGGATCAAGTCCTTTATACTTAGTAATTGTCAAAAGATTAGTTGCAGCAAGGCTTAATTTTACTTTAGTCAATCCTAAAGGTTTGATCAGGGTTGATGGTAATGTATATCCAAAAGCCAGGTATTGTACTCTTAAATAGGATCCATCTTCAACATACCAGGAATTTTCGGCACTATTGGTACTGATATTGGAGGCTGATTCCCAAATCGGGGCAACTGCATTATCCCCCAATGCAGGAGTCCATGATTCTTTTGCTCTAACTCCTTTGGCAGATCCTTCAAATGTTCCGAAAAAATCGGTGAATTGTTTGGACATATTAAAGATCTTATTACCGATTGAAGTATATAAATAGGTCTCGATGGTCAGGTTTTGTAATCCAAGGTTAAAAGTCAATCCACCGGTATATTTGGGTACCGGACTTCCAAGGAAGGTCCGGTCGTTTGGATCGATCTTTCCGTCACCGTTTACATCTTCATATTTAAATCTTCCGATTCCTTTACCGCTTTGAGCTGGAGAATTAGAAACATCTGCAGCATCTTTGAAATATCCAAGAACTTTGTATCCGAAGAAGGTGGATAAAGATTGTCCCACTGCATTTCGTATAGGGGTGATACCTCTATAATTATTTCCACCAAAAAACAAAATATTCGGAGCTAGATAATCAATTTCGTTGTGCAGGAAAGAACTGGACCAACTTGCTTCATATTTTATTTTCGAATTGAATTGGCCCCTGTTGACGATTAATAAATCGAGTCCGCTATTGATCATTTTGGCTATATTGACTGAAGGTGCAGCTGCATTCACACCTACAACTCCGGGAAGAGGAACACTGTAAAGCAAATCTTCGGTATTTTTTCTCCAAAGGTCAGCAACTATTTCCCATTTTCCATCCAGCAAAGTAGCGTCAATACCGAAGTTTGTAGTGGTAGTTGTTTCCCATTTGGCATCCGGATTTCCTATACGGGATCTGAAATAACCTTCATTGACCCCACTGTTTTGTCCTTCAATGGGATAGAAAGATAAAGCCCTACTTGAAGCATACAAAGAATATTGATTGGCAGGATTCACGTTATTGGAATTCCCCATTTGACCCCAACCAGCACGGATTTTAAGATCAGTCACCAAACTGTTTGCTCTGAGGAAATTCTCCCCAGTCACTCTCCAGGCAGCAGCAAATGCCGGGAATACTCCATACCTGCTGTTGATCCCAAATCTGGATGAACCATCCCTTCGTACCGTTCCGGACAAGTAATATCTGTCCTTTAAATTATAATCCGCCTTTGCAAAGAGTGATTCAAAATTGACTCCACTAAATGCACCACTGTTTACCACAGGACTTTGTACTGTATTGAGGTTTACATAGTCGATATCAACCGAGAAGGGGTTAATACCAGAACCATTAATAAACCGGCCTTTTCCATCATTTAAAAACTCAGCACCTGCCAACAGATCTAGTTTATGTTCTCCTATTTTAAGATTATAAGTTACAGTATTTGTATTTACCCAACCTATTGCGTTAGAACTTCCTTCATTGAAAGAATTACTGGCTTCCGGTTCCGAATCACCAAGGTATCGGTAATTGAAGTTTTTAAAGAAATTGCTTGCAAAATCCCCTCCAATACTGGATCGAACTACCAAATTTTTCAACAAATCAAATTCAGCATATAGTCGCCCCAGAACGTTTGCATTAAAATTCCTGTCGTCTTTAAGGTTTAAAGTACGTGACCGAACTGGATTCCTTGGATTGTTAAAGCCACCAGCTTTTGTGCTTGCATATTGCCCCAATTCATCAAATACCGGTATTACAGATGGCATCCTGTATGCTGACAACACATCAGACTCATCATCAGCGATCCCAATACCTCCATTACCACCTTGTTGGCCATTAATTGCCCTATAGGTAAATTGAAGAGTTTGACCAAATCTCAATTTATTAGTAAGATTGAATTCTGTATTTGCCCTGAAAGAATATCTTTTGAAAGAATTTTGGATCAGAATTCCATCCTGGTTTTGCATGCCAAGAGATATGTAAAACTTGCTGTTTTCACCCCCACCGCTGAAGCCCAGCGTATGTCTCATGAGTCCTGCTACCCGGGAAATTTCATCATACCAGTTAGTTCCTGCCCGGTTTGGTTTAATTAAAAATACCGCTCCCGGACTAGCTAAGGCAGCAGCTTTAATAGCTTCGAGATCTACACTACCACGGACTCCGTTTTGTCCGTTTGCATGGAGGTAGTCCGGTAGAGTGGCTTGTGCCTGGTTACCATATTGTGGATGGTTGTACTTAACTTCAACACCGTTTGCTTTGGCATTATTCTGGTAAGCAATATGGGTCCAATCTGCCAATTCCTGAGGATTTAACGTCTTAGGTGCGCCAGCAACGTTGGGATCGGTAAAACCCAGGACACCATCATAGGTAATATTTACTTTTCTGGAATTTTTAGATCCATTTTTTGTAGTGTAAACGATTACTCCATTCGCTGCACGAGCTCCATATATGGAAGCAGAGGCTGCATCTTTTAATACCGTAGTGGATTCGATATCATCTGGATTCAAAAAATCCGTAGAAACTACTGGTTGACCATCGACAATATACAAAGGCTGATTTCCACCTAAGGCACCAAATCCTCTTACACGAATTATACTGGTAGTTCCAGGTTGTCCATTAGTCACCACAGTTACACCAGACACTCTGCCTTGTAATTGTTGTTCAACATTCCCGGACGGAATGGCTCTTAATTCAGCAGCTTTTACGATAGATACCGCTCCGGAAAAATCTTTCTTTTTCGTGGTGGAGTATCCCGTAACGACTACTTCCTCGATCAATACCCCCTCTTCAAGGGTAATATTGAGGACCGACGAAGCTCCTACAGTCACTTCGATGGCTGTAAAGCCGGTGTAAGAAACATTGAAGACATCCCCTGCTTTTGCAGTAATACTGTAAGAA
>JAWXBI010000252.1:0-5475 GCA_034439915.1 Saprospiraceae bacterium
ACGGTCACGCCGATCAATGACAAATGGAATAAAGGTACGATGGTGCTTCAGTCACCTGAACCTGGCCTTAAGCCAAAAGAAATCCCCATTGAAGCTTTTTTCCACAAAATTGTAATGGTCCGGGACAGGTTGCGAGTACTGGAACAAAAAATCAATGCCCACCCTACCCTCACCGATGCAGAAAAAGTGGATATGCAACAGTATATCACTCGTATTTACGGTAGCCTGACCACCTTCAACATCCTTTTTAAATATAAAGAAGATAATTTTGTCGGCGAAAAATCAGAATAGTGAAAAAACTCCTACCCCTCCTTTATTTAGTGCTCGTCGTCTTTGCGGGCTGCATCAGGCCGAAAAACGCTTATACTTCGCTTGCCCCTGGATTGTGGCGGGGCGCTTTGCATCTCAGCACCATTCCTACTTTGTCATTAAAGGATGAGATCGAGCGCTATGAACAAGAAGGGACTAAACCAGTCTATGACCCTGAGGATGAATTGCCCTTTTTTTTTCAAGTAACGTATCCTGAGGGCAGCAATAATCCCTATGTGGAAATCATCAATGGCACAGAACGTATCCGCATCGATGAAGTTTATTGGGGAAGGAACCGCAACACTGCAGAGGATACCATCTTTATTGACTTTGTACTATTTGATTCCCATATCCGAGGGATTATCAGAGAAGGGATTATCGAAGGAGAATGGGTGGTCCGAAACAAACCGAATTACAAAATCCCTTTTAGCGCTCATTTTGGAAAAAAAGATAAATTCCAGGTAGTCCCCGGTACACCGGTTAAAGACCTGACTGGTCAATGGGATTGTACATTTGACCTCAACCTGGCCAAAACCAGCAAAGCAATAGCTGAATTCCGGCAGGAAGGTTCTCTTTTGCAAGGGACTTTTCGCACCCCAACCGGAGATTATCGTTACCTCGATGGGACCATCACAGGAAATAAATTTTATTTGAGCACCTTCGATGGCTCACATGCTTATTTGTTTTTTGGAAAAGTAGAAGGAGATAGTTTATTGGGTTCATTTAAATCCGGCAATCACTTTTTATCCTTGTGGTCAGGTTATAAAAACCCGGTGGCGGAGCTTCCTTCTCCCCTTCAAATGAATAAAGGCACCGGTCAACCTGTTGACTTTAGTTTTCCCGACCAGGATGGTCAGATTAAATCAATGAGTCAATATAAAAAGTCTATCCAGATTCTGCAAGTTATGGGGACGTGGTGTCCAAATTGTTATGACGAAACGCGATTCCTGACTCAATATTTAAAAGATAACCCCACCCTGGACCTGGGTGTTATAGGCCTGGCTTGTGAACGGCACCGGGATACCGCCAAAGCATTAAATGCCCTCAAAATTTATCAAAAAAAAATGGAATTACCCTATGATATCCTGTTGGCTTCTACGACTACCAATAAAGCAGTGACCTCCAGGCAACTGCCTTTTTTAGATTCTATCATTGCCTATCCCACGATGATCATCCTGGACAGGGACCACAAAATCCACTCTATTCATACAGGTTTTGACGGACCGGCTACCAGTAAATATGAGGCATTTAAAAAAGAATTTGATCAAACTATTAAATCATTAATCAACCAACCTAAATGAACGTATTGATTACCGGTGCAACATCTGGAATTGGCGCTGCTACTGCCCGCCTGTTTGCAAAAAACGGCCATGACCTCATATTGTGTGGTCGCCGGGCTGAACGACTTACGGAGCTTAAAAAGGAACTAAGTATGGATTTTGGAATTGAAGTGCTGACCCTTTGTTTTGATATCCGGATATATGATGAAGTGGTTGCTGCAATTGCCGGTATCCCGACTGCTTTTAAGCCTATAGATGTGT
This sequence comes from Saprospiraceae bacterium, assembly GCA_034439915.1. Taxonomy (GTDB): domain Bacteria; phylum Bacteroidota; class Bacteroidia; order Chitinophagales; family Saprospiraceae; genus JADJLQ01. The sequence goes on from JAWXBI010000252.1 coordinate 1,851, forward strand.
TGCTCAATAATGCCGGACTGGCGAGTGGACTTGATTTTACGCATGAAGGTGATCTGGAAGATTGGGAAACTATGATTGATACCAATGTGAAAGGGCTGTTATATATTACCCGGTTGCTCAGCCCGGATATGGTGGCAAGAAAATCCGGACATATCATCAACATTTGCTCTACTGCAGGTAAGGATGTCTATGCCCGGGGCAATGTGTATTGCGCTACAAAAGCTGCAGTAGATATGCTCACCAAAGGTATGCGTATGGATTTTTATACCCATGGGATCCGGGTGAGCCAGGTTGCCCCGGGGATGGTGGAGGAAACTGAATTTTCAAAAGTCCGGTTTCATGGAGATGAACAAAAAAGTAAGCTATACAATGATTTTAATCCTTTAAAATCAACGGACGTCGCGGAGATCATTTATTTTGTAGCTACCAGGCCGGGCCATGTCAATATTCAGGATGTGCTGGTCATGGGTACCCAGCAAGCCGGCAGTAATTTTGTCGATCGCAGTGGTCGCAACTTTGAATCCTGATTAAGCCGGGTATATACTTTAGGTGAGCTGTATCAACTTCGCTTAGCATTAAAAAAAGATTTAATGAAATTATTCTTTTTTCATCTTTAATTTGACCACTCCTCTACTCAATTCGATCTTGTCGGTCTCTTTTAGTTTTTTATAACCATTTCCTTCCGGATCAATATCCTGATCAAGCCCGGTGGCGCTGGTTACCGCTTTGTCTGTCATTTTATCCTTTATCCTGCCTAAGCCGCCAAAAACGGTTGCACTGGTTTTTTCTTTCCACCAGGTACCCTGGAGGCTGCAATTAAAAGTAAAATCCAGGTATCCATCCTCTCCTACCTTGACGTCCAGGGATTCGTTATTATTCCCGCTGTATCCAACGTGGTATTCCATGCGCGGAGACTTGGTTTCCAGTACGTATTTGATGGCAGCGATACCCTTATATTTTCCCAGATCCTCCGCTTTTTTAAAATTGTCTTTAGTGTCCGGATTATCCCCATTCACAATGAGGTAAGATCCGGATTCTATGATCACTCCGCCATCCCATCCACCAATCCATATGCGCAGGGACTGATCGGGTTTCGCTGAATTTCCGGTAATATAGCGGTAACCGCCTATCTTGATTTGCTGGGGTTGGGACTTGAATTCTTTTCCATCGACCAAAACGGTCATCGAATGATCCTTCTGAATTTGTGCTGAGGCAGTGACCACCATCAACCAAATCAATGACATGCAAACCAGATTTTTCATAACCCAATAATTTACCCATAAAGGTAACTTTGCTTTGCTTTAAGGAGGTGATTCACCTTGTTAATTTTCCAGCCAGAACGAATCAATCTTATTTTAGGCCTTCCAGTAACTTATCCCGGACTTACTGCCCTGAATACCTGCATCTTTTTACCTTTGTGGCATGTTAGCAACGACGGCATCCAGCCCGGAAATGGCCTCTTCTTTAGGTTTGACTCCGGAAGAATTTGAAAAAATCAAAACGATCTTAAATCGGACACCCAATTTTACTGAACTCAGTATATATTCCGTCATGTGGTCGGAACATTGCAGTTATAAAAATTCTATTAAATATCTCAAGACCCTCCCTCGGGAAGGACCTGCCTTATTGGTGGGAGCCGGTGAAGAAAATGCCGGTCTGGTCGATATCGGGGATGGTTGGGCATGTGCCTTTAAAATTGAATCCCATAACCACCCTTCGGCGATCGAACCGTATCAAGGTGCTGCGACCGGCGTTGGCGGTATTCATCGGGATATATTTACCATGGGTGCCCGGCCTATAGCAGCGCTTAATTCCCTGCGTTTTGGCAACCCGGATACCCCGCATATGAAAAATCTGATACGGGGCGTGGTCAGAGGTATTGGAAATTATGGCAACTCCTTTGGAGTGCCCACCGTAGGCGGCGAAACCTATTTTATGGACTGTTACCAACAAAATATACTGGTCAATGCCATGTCAGCCGGGATCGTAAAGGTGGGTGAAACAATCTCGGCGATCGCCCAGGGCGCTGGCAATCCGGTATTTATTGTTGGGTCTGCAACCGGGAAAGATGGAATCCATGGAGCTACTTTTGCCTCCGCTGATCTCACAGAAGACAGTGCAGAAGACCTGCCTTCAGTCCAGGTCGGGGACCCCTTTCAAGAAAAATTGCTCCTGGAAGCGTCTTTGGAAGTCATTCAATCCGGTTGTATCATAGGTATGCAGGATATGGGTGCCGCCGGGATTACCTGTTCCACTTCTGAAATGAGCGCCAAGGGAAAATCCGGGATGGTGATTCACCTGGATAAGGTACCGCTCCGTCAGGATGACATGGAACCTTTCGAAATATTATTGTCGGAAAGCCAGGAAAGGATGTTGGTTGTCTGCAAACAAGGGCAGGAAGCCAAAGTCCTTGAAATTTTTGATAAATGGGATCTGGAGTGTGCCCAAATCGGCGTGGTCACGGATGAGCCCTGGCTTGAATATTTTTTTAAAGGTGAATTGGTGGCAAAAGTTCCGGCAGAAAGTCTGGTGCTTGGAGGCGGTGCACCGGTTTATTCCAGATCGGTTAAAGTGCCGGAATACCTTCGTAAAATCGATGACTTTGATATCCATAAGGTTGAAGTCCCTCAAGACCTCCGTGCTGTGGCCCATCACCTGCTTAACCAGGTCAATCTGGCTTCAAAAAAATGGATTTCCCGGCAGTATGATTCGACGGTCAGAACCGGATCTATGAATACTGTTGATGCTTCTGATGCTGCCCTCGTCTGGATAAAAAATACGAACAAAGCGCTGGCACTGACAGTAGATTGCAACAGTGCATATGTATATGCTAATCCCAACATCGGTGCCCAGATAGCAGTAGCGGAAGCGGCCAGAAATATAGTTTGTTCCGGCGGCCAGCCACTGGCGATCACCAATTGTCTCAATTTTGGAAATCCTTATGATCAGGAGGTATACTGGCAGTTTGTCGAAACCATCAAAGGAATGGGCATTGCCTGCCGGGCGTTCAATACACCGGTGACAGGGGGAAATGTCAGTTTTTACAACCAATCCCAGATTGGCGACCTCAATGTGCCGGTCTACCCTACCCCTACTATTGGAATGCTTGGCCTTTTGGCTACAGAGAATAAAATGACCCTCTCTTTCAAAGAATCGGGTCTGCAAGTCTACCTGGTTGGACCGGTTACGGACGATATTGGATCGAGCGAGTATGTTAGAAGTATCCATAAAATTTCACATTCTCCGGTTCCCCATTTTGAATTAGGTATGGAAATAAAAGTCCAGGAAGCAATAAAAACATTGATTGAACTTAAACAAATCGTTTCAGCCCATGACGTCAGTGAAGGAGGTTTATTGATCTGTTTATTTGAGTCCTGCCTTGAGCATCGGCTGGGTATGGATATTCAGAGTATACCCGGTATTCGGCCAGACAGTTTCCTTTTTGGAGAGGGACAGTCCAGAGTGGTTATAGGGGTCCGCCCTGCTGAAGAGCCTGCCACTTTGGAACTATTGGGAAGCCGGGCAGCACCTTATCATAAACTGGGTACCACACAAAATGACGGGATTTTTCTGGTAGACGGTCAATTTATTGGGGAGATCAGTGTCTGGTCGGAATTGTATAAAA
>JAWXBI010000253.1:0-14644 GCA_034439915.1 Saprospiraceae bacterium
ATTTTTAACAGGTTGAATAATAATCTACACTTAACACAGGGTTCATGCTGGCTTAATATTGGAGGTCTACTTTTGCGCTGTAATTAAGGGGAAAAATGAAACAAACTGCACAAATTCTATTCATCCTGCTTTTAGGCTTTTTACAAGCCTGGGGACAAACGGGTACCATCCAGGGTATCATTCAGGATCAAAAACTTATCGAACCATTAATCGGTGCTACAGTAAAAATTATAGGGACTGAACTCGGATCAGCGACTGACGTCGATGGTTTTTTCTCCATTGAGAGGGTTCCAGTAGGTGAGTATTCAATTCAAATTTCGTATGTATCCTTTCGAACGGAGACCTTGACCGGGATTAAAGTCGAATCGGATAAAATCACCCAGATTAAATTCGACATGGTCGAAGAATCCGCCACTTTGGAAGAAGTAGTCGTTACCGCAGAAAGAGTTCGCACCAGCGAGGTAGCCATTCTCTCAGAAATTAAGGCGTCCATGCAAGTGGTGAGTGGGATCTCTGAACAACAAATCAAAAAATCAATGGATGGTAATGCAGCGCAAATTGTGCGCAGGGTACCCGGAATAACTATTGTCGCTGACCGTTTTATCAATATCCGGGGTCTAAATGCGCGATACAACAATGTGATGTTGCACAACGCTTTTACTCCATCCATGGAGACCGATGTCAAATCGTTTGCATTTGACATTATCCCTGCCGGACAAATTGAGCGGTTATTGGTGTTTAAAAGTCCTTCCGCCGATTTACCCGGTGAATTTGCCGGAGGTTTGGTCAAGATATTTACAAAAGGTATCCCGGATCAAAATGGTTTAACCGTTGAGTATAGTGCGGGATTTCGTCAGGGGACCACATTTCAGGATTTTTATCAACCAGCAAACGGAAAGTGGCACTGGACAGGATTTAACAATGGTCAGGCAGACCTGCCGAAAAACTTTCCCGCCTCCATTAACCAGGTAATTAACAATCCCATACAGTTGGAACTGGCCGGTAAATCATTAAAAAATAATTGGGTGGCCTTTCCTTCAGTGGCTGTACCAGATCAAAAAATCAACTTAACAAATAGCTTACGTACCCATTTGGGCACGGTTCAAATTGGTAATATAACTTCAATAACCTATCAGGATTCAAAGCAATTAAACGAAATATCCCGGGGAGATTATAATGAACAAAATAATGGCATCGAATCCAGGATTTACAATTACCAGGATGCACAATACAACAGGAACCTCCGGGTAGGATTGCTGCACAATTGGGGTTTCAGGTTTTCCAATGACCATAAATTGGATTGGAAAAATTTATTTAATCAAAGCAGTACCGGAAGTTATGTAGCCCGGTCGGGTAAAAACTTTGAATCCAATTATATTCCCAACAGCCATTCTTTTGATCAGGTATATAAGAACATCCTATCCAGCCAATTGGTGGGCAGTCATAAATTTAATAACAGCGCAACTATCGTGGATTGGACTGCTGGGTTTAACCGGGCAACCCGCAACCAACCCGATTACCGCAGATACCGATCAGATTTTGATGAATCGACGGGGCTTTCTTCCCTCTATGTACCTTTCGGAGCCGCCCAGGCTTTCTTTCTGGGCAGGTTTTCATCGAAAATGCTTGAACAGACCTATTCCGGGAACCTTAATATCACCCAGAAATTTAAAGAGCTAGACTTTAAAATCGGTGGGGCTATTGAAGATAAAAACAGGGACTTTGACGCCAGAAATCTGGGATATGTCAGAGGAAATGCTTTTTCTTTTGATAATGATTTGATCAATGGTGATATCACGGAATTATTTAATCATATTGATAACCGGACAGGTATTAAAATAGATGAGCAAACCAATCCCAGCGATTCTTACAAATCTTCTAATAAATTATACGCCGGTTACCTGACGATATTGACCCCGCTGGGCAATAAACTGTCTTTGTCCGCAGGGGCTCGGTTGGAACACAATAACCAATCGTTAGAAAGCGCTCAGATCGGAGGCGCACCTATTTCCTTAAGTTATCCAATTACCAAATTGCTTCCTTCCGCTACCATGGCTTATAATTTTACCCATAAAGCCCTGGTTAAAGCCTCTTACGGAATCACCTTAAACCGGCCTGAGTTCAGGGAATTGGCTCCATTTGCTTATTATGACTTTGATTATAATTATGTCTATAAAGGGTCACCCCTCAAAACGGCCATCGTGCAAAATTTTGACGTCCGCTTTGAATATTATCCGACTCCATTCGAAGTATTGAATGTGGCTTTATTTTACAAAAATTTTAAAGACCCTATCGAATCCCTGGTAGTGCCGGGTTCTGGATCCGGGGGAGCAAAGACCTTTACGTTTGCTAATGCCGAAAGGAGTATCAATTATGGCATTGAAGTAGAAATCAAAAAATCATTGGCCAGCCTTACCGGCTTAGATTTTATTGGCCGGTTCAGCACCTTGTTTAATGCTTCTTTGATACGTTCGGAAGTGACCTTAGGAGATGGTATCAGTGATGGCCAGTCTGATCACCGCCCATTACAGGGCCAGTCACCTTTCATTGTGAATGCAGGTTTAAACTACAACGATGCTCACCGGGGTTTACAGGTCAATGTCCTATACAACGTAATTGGCAAAAGGATTTTCGCGGTCGGTTTCCAGGGGTATCCGGATCTCTATGAAATGCCAAGAAATGTATTAGACCTGGTCATCACCAAGGAATTGGGTAATAAAATCATATTTAAAGCAGGCGTATCAGACCTATTAAACCAACCAGGCCGTATACTCCAAGACGGAAACGAAGACGGCAAGTGGTCACCGGAAAATGACCAGGTCATTCAACAATTTGCCCCCGGCAGACTGGTTCAGATAGGGGTCACTTATAAAATCTATTAATCTATTAATTGAAAAATCTAATAACTATGAAAATCAATCTAAAAAATTTGTACACCCTGACAGCTTGCCTGCTGATCTTCAGTTGGTTAACGGTCAATACTTCGTGTAAAAAAGAAGATGAAATTTTTGGAGCACCGACTTTGACTATTGGAGCTTCGGCATCAGGCTTAGCCGGAGCGGTAATGACCATTACAGCGAGCCTCAAATCAGACAATGGCCTGAAATCTCTTCAGGTGCTAAAAAATGGGGCGGAATTCGATTCTAAAACATATCCAGTAGGAGTCAAAGCAGATGAATATTCAAAAACATATACCATCGAAAACCTGCCAGCAGGCTCCATCGTAAATTTTACTTTCGTGGTAAATGATTATGCCAACCTGACTACTTTGGGCGGTCCACAGATCATTACTGTTTCAGCCATTCCTGTCAAACAAACGGTCGATGTGATGGGCAACCTGGAAGGAAATATCACCTGGACTAAAGATAAAATTTATAGACTTAAAGGATTTGTTCGTATAGGAGAAGATAAAACCAAAGATGGCGTACCCACCAAAACGGGAACGCTTACTATTCAACCCGGGACAGTAGTGATCGGGGAACGTGCCACGAAAGGCACTCTGATCGTACATCGTGGAAGTAAAATAATAGCCGAAGGTACTTTGGCAGAGCCCATTATATTGACTTCAGAGCGTGCAATTGGTGAACGCGAACCAGGTGATTGGGGTGGTGTGGTCATTTGCGGAAAAGCAAAAAATAACTTACCAGGTGGTACTGGTGAATTGGAAGGCCAGTATGGTGCATTTCACGGAGGCACCGACGATGACGATAATTCCGGGGTTCTTAAATATGTAAGAATTGAATATGCGGGCATACCGATAAATCCTAATCAGGAAGTAAATTCCCTGACTATGGGCTCCGTAGGCAGAGGCACCAAAATTGAATATGTACAGTGTTCTTACGGCTTAGATGATTCATTCGAGTGGTTTGGAGGTACGGTAAACGGAAAATACCTGATCGCTTTCCGGGGATTGGACGATGATTTCGATGTGGACAATGGCTTCACCGGGAATGTACAATTTGCCGTGGGTTTGCGCGGTGCTACCCAGGCTGACCAATCCGGTTCCAATGGATTTGAGGTAGACAATGATGGCAGCGGTAGTTCATCTGCTCCCTTTACGGCACCTTATTTTTCCAATGTCAGTATTATTGGGGCCAAAGCTACCAATGCGACTTCCATCAGTCCGCAATACCAAAATGGTATGCACCTCCGACGGAACTCAAAAATCAAAATATATAATACAGTGATTACAGGTTATCCCAATGGTATATTTATCGATGGTTCCACGACCAGTGCAAATGCTTTGAGTGGGGATCTCGTTTTAAAAAACATTATCGTTGCTGGTGTAGATGGATGGGGCGACAATGGTTTTGGTAACGGAACTTCGGTAAACCCAAGAGGATTTGCCATCCGGGATATCAGCACAGCCTCACCGCCTGCTGATCTTAAAATCGGTGATAAGAAACCTTCCGAATGGTTTTTAGCTATTACAGGGAACAAAATATTATTGATCAATAGCAAGACTGGTCTCAACGCAGATCTTTATAGTGCCAAACCTACACTAGTATTGACCACAGGACTGTCAGACGGTATTGAAAAAGGCGGTAGTGCCGAGGGTTTACCAACTTATTTTGAAAGCACAGATTTTATTGGGGCTTTTAAATCCACCAACTGGACTGCTGGTTGGGCTGAGTTTAATCCAGGTGCAAAAGATTACGCCAAATAACAATCCAAGTCTATTATTCTAAACCATTTAACTACTCCCCAGCGAAAAATAAAATTACAGTTTGTTTCACACTTAATTAAGTGGAAGGTCTCCAGGTCAGGGAGGCCTTTTTTTTTGCCTATTGGTAAATCATTGTCGGTTAGCTAATCGGTTTTTAATTAGGGCCTACAGATTAAGAGCTAACATTTTGATTTTGAAAAGTATATCATAAAAAAACTTAATACTTGTGTAAACAAATTTGATAAATTCTTGCAAAATCCGTGCATCTGCCCCCGCTCGTTCCTCGCTGTCTCCATCCCGTTTTGACGGGACGAAACGGGACTGGGGAACCCTCTTTTTGGCCTTAGTGCCTTATTTCATCGATTCGAAGCATCGGATTGAATTTTGCTTCATTAAAATATGCAGTTATCTATTCAATCAGCCGGGCCATCAAGAGTTTGGTTCCCAATCCCGACCTTGCACCGTCTCTAAAATTTTATTGCAACTATCATCCGGTCGGGATTTGGGTCAGGGCAAAGGCATTGCAATTCACTTTGATTTACCTATTCAGCACCCCCTAATTAACAAGACCTGGAAGCCCGCCTGGCTGGCGGACAGGGTTTCCCACAGGAATAACTATTATAAAGCTTCCAGGTCTCGTTGATTTACTTATCTAAAAGATATTGATTGGTAAATCAGTTTTATTAATTCCTGTGGAATAATCAGGATTGGAATAGGGCATTAGAAAGCAGTTAATTGACATTACCTACTTTAACGACTTCTATGACCATACCTGCACTTCCCAAATTCCTGATTTCGTTATAGGGAATGAGATTCACCAGAGTTCGGATAAAATGATTTTGATTTTCCCATGCGAAATGCACAGAAGGGGCCTTCGGCAGTTTATCATATAGGCCTAGGATCAATTTTTTTAATTCCACCAGGTCAATCGCATTAATATCTCCGCTCAGGTCTACATCTGCCGCAAGTAATTGTCGATAATGTGAAAAAGGCAATATCCCGAGGATGTGTTTTTGGATCAGCACCAGGTCGACTGCAGATACTCCTGTAATGAAATCCAGGTGATAATCTATAGTCAGACGGATTTCATTAGTCGCTTTCCCGGAATCCAGGATGAAAAGTTTAAAATTTCCTCCAATATCGGTGCTGAAGGTATACGGTTTGGAGTTCCAGGTCAGGGTAAAGGGTACGAGGCCGAGGCCAGCATCGTTGCTTACCAACCGACCGAAAAATTTTACCGTATCAATTTTTGGAATTTTAATGGAATCTACCGGCACTTTGATGGTGTCTACAGGTGGTTTGGGTTTCATCGTATCTATAGGAGGTTTCAGCGTGTCCACCGGGGGTTTGGTCACTATGGTATCAACCGGTGGAATGACGATTGTCCGCAATGCCTGAGCTAGTGCAGTATCCAATAGCGCAATGGTTTCATTTCTGTTTGACCCCCTGGGATCAAAATTTACACTTCCATCTGGTTTTATAACGACAAAGGTTGGAGTTCCAAAAAAGGGACCATAAAAATTATCCGAATAAAGTGCAGCTGCCTGGACACTGCCACCGTCGTTACTCACGGAAGGGAAGGGGAGATCATATTTTAATTTATAACCAGTCACCCCGGAATTATTGTCCCAGGCTTTGTTACTCAGTTCAATAAACTCTACTCCTTGAATACCACGGCCATATTTTTTATATAACTGGCTGATTTGGGGGGCAATTTCATTACAAGGCGGGCAATCCACAAAGAATATTTTTAACAGGACGACTTTCCCTCTATTTAAATAGTCCTTATAGAGTTCAATTGATCGCAGGTCAGTTGTCGTTACTTTAAAATCCCTTGCTTTTTTTTGTGCCTCCAGGTTATAGAATATTGCGGCTATGAAGAGAAGAGTACATATTAGTTTCATAGAAGCTTGATTTACAAGCTTTAAAATTAACATAATTCATGCCAAAAGTCAATTGACCTGTTATCAGGTCCTGTTGCTCACTGCTAGCCGGATGGTTTTTACGATTTCTCCATCTACGGTCAACCGAAGAAAATAAGTACCTTTTTCGAGTTGATCAGCGTTAAATTGCATGTTTTGGTTTCCTGCCGTCATGGTTTGACGGATAAGCTCTCTGACCTCAGCCCCCAAAATATTGAGAAGGGAAACCCTGACCTGCGCATTTCTGATTAATTTAAACTCCAGAGTGCCCCGGCTTACGACCGGATTAGGATATACTTTCAGCGTGGTATAGGTGACTTCGAAAGGAGCATTGTTGGTTTTTGCTTCAAATACCTGAGACCAACTCAAACTATAAAGCAACAATAAAATAAGTGTATATTTCAATCTCATGGGCTTCGAATTCGTAGAATCAAAATTATGACCAAAGCCTATTGATAACTATGAACGATATCTTAAGACCGGTTAATTTTGCGTTAAATAAAATTTGAACAAAATAAATCGGAAAAACATTTTTCTGTAGAAACGCTGCATGGACACATCACCACCAAGACAAGTTATTCTCCAGGATTGGGGCCTGGTCGGTTACCTGGAGGCCTGGGACCGCCAAACTGCCCTTTTTCAGGAAATCATCCGCCGCAAGACAGGCCCGCAGAAATCAAATGAGACAGGCCCCTACCATTTAATTTTTTGTGAACACCGTCCTGTAGTTACCCTCGGCAGGTCCGGAAAAGAAAACCACCTCCTGATCAATGAGGAATTGTTAAAATTAAAGGGTATTGAATTTTATAAGATAAACCGGGGTGGGGACATCACCTACCATGGGCCGGGACAGACCGTGATGTATCCAATCCTGGATATGGAACACTTTTTTACCGATGTACACCGCTATATCCGGTCCCTGGAAAACATCGTCATCCGCACCTTAGCTCATTTTGAACTGGAAGCTTTTAGAAATCCAAAATATACCGGGGTATGGCTTCAATCCCGGCAGGACAGACAACCTAAAAAGATATGCGCCATAGGCGTGCATATGAGCCGTTGGGTGACCTTACATGGTTTGGCTTTTAATATCCATACTGACCTTTCGCCTTTTGAATATATAATCCCTTGTGGTATCCGTGACCCGGACAAAGGGGTCACTTCGCTGCACCTGGAAACGGATATCGCGATTGACCCGCTGCAGATTCAATCCATGTTGGCCGGCTTTTTCGAAACCGAATTCCAGTGTACCTTAAACATCCAATCTGTGGAAGGCTGATGTATATTTTTCATTTTAATTTTTGAAAACTTTATGAATACCTCTAAAAAAGTAATGGAATCAAAGTCTATTATGACTGAAATGATTATGCCCAACGACACCAATTCACTGGGTAACCTCATGGGAGGAAATCTCATGCGATGGATGGACATTGCCGCGGCAATCTGTGCCAACCGGCATGCTGAGCGATACTGTGTAACGGTTTCCGTCGATCATCTTTCTTTTAAATTGCCTATACCCCTTGGCCATGTAATTACGCTGGAGGCCAATGTGACCCGTTCATTCCATACCTCCATGGAGGTGTATGTAAAAGTATCGGTCAGCGACTCCAGGAGGATGGATGCTGAAGTCTCCAATCATGCCTTTTTTACTTTTGTAGCGCTCGATGAATTGACCCAAAAACCTACAGAGGTTCCTGCCGTGGTGCCGGAGACAGAATCCGAAAAACAACTTTTCGAAAGTGCCATGCTTCGTCGTGAAATGAGGTTGTTGCTCAGCGGGCGGCTGCAGGTGGACAACGTCAAGGTGCTGAAAGAAGTATTGGAAGGAAAAAAAATATTTATCAATTAATCCGGATCATGCGTTGGCCCGGGCCGCGACCGTTGCGTTGAAATTCTTTCATTCTTTCTTCCATTAACTTTTGAAATTCAACACCGCTTATTTTCTCCCCTTTGGTAGGTGCTTTAAGATCTTTAAGATCCGCCTTGTCATCCACTGACTTAGCCAGGTAAACCACCTCGCCTTCATTGATATCCAAAGCCAGAATCATTCCGGGCAATCCGCCAAAAGCTTCCGGTCCAAATGGACTATAGATATCCGGCGTAAACCAGGCTGTGATCTGATTTTTAGAGGTGACCGTGTCCCTTTTGTTCTCTGTGGTTAAGGTAGCTTTATTACAGTGGTATCCTAAAATGGATTTGGTCTCCGTACCCAGCTTCCAGGCAGCTATTTTGAGGGTATCTTCAACGAGGTATTTTTTTTCAAACATACTCCTTTGCGCCAGTTGATACTCCTGGTCGTGGTTCCGATAAATTATTGTTTCAGGCCGCCGGAAACGCATCACCATACCACCTCCGGAAGCACCCGGCATGTCTTCTTCTTCATCCATAGGTCGATATAATGATTCATTTTCCCTGAACAACAATTCATGTCTGGTAGTCTGAAATTCAGGCATCATTTTTTTCATGTCTTCATTTTCCTGAGGGATCCTCCGGTGGAGGTTGGTTTTTTGCTCAAAATGAAGGAGTCCCTGATTTTGACTGGTTACCCTGGTTACATTAAAGACCAGCAAGAGAAGTAAGGACATTTTCATAAATAAACGATTAGACCCAATGTACGACCCGCTTCGTAACTCAGGGGATAAAATTAAGTTAAAATGCTCTTTGGCTATTTTATTAAGGATTTTTCGTAAGCTTCATAACCTCCTAACAGATTATATAATTTTGTGAATCCCAGAGCCTTCATTTTATCCACACATTTCATACTGCGTGCTCCCTGCGCACAATATAAGAAATAGGTATTGTTTTTATCCAACATGCCCAGTTGTTGATCAATATCATTCTCTAAAAAATTAATCATTATAGCGCCAGGGATATACCCCTCATCAAATTCAGGAGGGGTGCGCAAGTCCAGTAACATGGCTTGAGATTTATCCAGACGCCGAAAGCGGTCGAAGAAAGACTGGACTTCGAGATCAATCCCGGGATGCGTCGCATAATTGGCATCTTCCTGGAATATCCCCTGAGCCGGAGGTGTAGAGCTCAAGGAGGTTGCCTGGTCCGGCGCTTGTCTACAGGCAACTAAAAAGACTAGCGTACTAACAATAAGGAATTTCATTCGACTTTTAATTTTTAGAGCGTTTAGCCAAGCGAATGTGTTCCAGATGATGCCGGCTATGCCAGGAATAAAGACTGGTTGCTTCCTCCAGGGTCACCAACCTTTTCTTTTCAGGATGGATATATCCTTTTGTAAAGTCTTCAGGATTCATGTGTAGGAGCAGATAAACCCACCGGACATGAAGATGGACCAGGATTTGGAGAGACGCTTCATAATGGAGCATTTTATCGTCCGGCATTTCTGCCCAGGCATCCTCCAGATAGGGTTTGATTACCGGGTGGTGCTCCGTCAAACTAAGTTTAAACCGGATAAAACTATTCATATGGCTGTCGGCCAGATGGTGTACCACTTGATTAATAGTCCACCCTCCTGGCCTATAGGTTTTTAATAGATCCTGATCCGTTAGACCTTGCAATTCGCTGACCAACAAACCAGGCAGATCTTCAATGTCCTGGATCCAAGCCTTAATCTGTTCCGGAGAACTGAATTCCGGTTTGCTGAATTTACCGACCGGGTATCTCAATTGTTCTAAATCCACCATAGTTATGTATTAGGATCGCAAATATAATTGATTTTAATATATGTTTTAATTGCATCGATATTGCCGGTAGAGCATACAGTATAAGCACAGAATAATTAAATTTACGGCAATCCAAAAATTATGATGCGATTTACCTATTACGGTCATTCCTGTTTTGAAGTGGAAGCCAGTGGGCACACTTTATTGTTTGATCCTTTCATTACAGGCAATCCCCTGGCGGCCCACATCGAACTCAGCCGGATCAAGCCGGAATATATCTTGTTGAGTCACGGGCATAGTGATCATACTGCGGACGCGATCAGCCTGGCAAAAAACAACGACTCCACTGTAATAGCAGTGTATGAAATAGCCGTATGGGCCAATAAACAAGGAGTGGAAAAATATCATCCCATGAACACGGGAGGCCAGTGGAAATTTAATTTTGGTTCTGTTAAATGTACTCATGCTGTACATTCTTCTTCTTTACCTGATGGCAGCTATGGAGGCAACCCAGTGGGTTTTGTCGTCGGGTTGGACCAGCGTAAATTTTTTTACAGTGGGGATACCGCCTTGAACCTGGACATGCAATTGATCCGTCATGACGGGCCATTTGACTTTATCGTACTGCCGATTGGTGACAATTTTACCATGGACACAAAACAAGCAGTCCAGGCAGCACAATGGATAGGATGTGATACGGTGATTGGGGTTCATTATGACACCTTTGGTTACATCAAAATAGATAGAGAGGAAGCCGTTCAAACATTTGCTTCCAATGACCTCAAGTTACTTTTGCCTGAAATAGGGGAGTCCATAACTTTCTAAATCACCTGCTGTCATCGCCTCCTTAAACAAATGTTATTGCTGTAACTTTTAAAAGACCAATGGCGTCAAAACTTTACTTTTGCCAAAATTTTAATCCAATACGTGCCGATTTTAGTCCCTTACCTATGAATAAAAGCATTCCATCTGTTTTGTTTCTTATTTGTCTTACGTCTGTGATGCAGGCAGGAGCACAAACTGAAATCCCTAAATCCGTAAATGATCTTCTTGTTAAACACACTTGTTTTACCTGCCACAAAGTGGATGTCAAACTAATTGGTCCTTCCTGGCTCGAGATAGCTGCAAAAGGATTGAAAAAAGCGGAACTGGTCCAGGCGGTATACGCCCCGGATCAAAACCGGTGGCCAGGGTATCCCCCAATGATGCCCATGCCTCAGGTTCCCAAAAAGGACCTGGAGAAAATCGCGGACTGGCTGGTTAAATTAAAACCCGCTGCCGCAGCCAAATAACAATTCATTCTGTTTTAGGCAGGTTGTTTTCCTGAAAATTAATTACAAAACTGGTAATCCCTGACGAATTGGTCATCAGGGAATATAAAAAGCCATGATTCATTAATATATCCCGGATTACCGTGAGCCCAATGCCCTGGCCATCCCTTTTGGTGGTAAAAAAAGGAGAAAAAAGCTGAGATTGAGATTCCGGGGAAATACCCATGCCATTGTCTTCAATAGTCACTTGTTTGGGAGAATGGTGGGTGCTGAATTTTATATACCGAAGGCCTGGGTCACTTTTTTGAACAAGGGATTCGATGGCATTTTTGACGATATTGATCAATACTTGCTCCATTTGATGGGCGTCCGCAGTGATCGGCACTGGTGTTGTCGACCATTCAAACTGAAAAACAATTTGGGCTTCACGGCCTTTAAATTCCATCAGTTTAGTAACATTCATGACCAGTTCATTTAATTGCAGGATTTCTTTCTGGGCTGGGGCCAAACGGACCAGGTCTGCAAATTTTTTCATAAATTGATTCAGATGGTCATTTCGGTTGACTGCTACTTCCAGACTATGTTGAATCTCCGGTTCTGTGTTATGGAATTTGAGCAGGGTATTTAATATAGAATTTACTGCTCCGATTGAATTATTTACTTCATGGGCCATCATGCGGATTATTTTTCCATACGCATTTTTTTCAGCCGTTAGTATTTCAGTCGTTAATTCCTCAATCATGACAAAATGGTGGGCAAATCCGCGGTCAATAAAATGAGACTTTTGGCATTTGTAAATTTGAGTTCCATTAGGCGAAATCGTTTTGGCTTCACCGGTCCGGAGTTTGTGGAGGGCTTGGAGCACCGGGTGATTAAAACTGTCTACAGCCCGGCCGATCACTTCCTTTTCAGTTACCCCGAGGATTTCCCTGGCCCTGGGGTTCAAATTGAAAATCTTTTCATCGAAATCCAGGATCACAATGCCGGAAGGAGAAGTTTGAATCAATTTGTCCAGGAAATAATGTTGTTGTTCCTGTTTGGTCCGCTCCTCCCGAAGTTGGTCAATCATCTTATTATAGACCTCGATCAATCGGTCCATCTCCAGTTTACCCGTCTTTAGAAATTTTACATTAAAATCCTTATCCTGGATTGCATCGATGCCGGTCAACAAAAGCTTGAGCGGAGCAATGAGTTCGAGGTATAAGGACCTGGACAAGAATAACGAGATGATGATAAACGCCTCAGAAATAATAAAGAAAACTTTGTTGGACCTGAAAATATAAAAAGACAAAGCGATGAGCAGCAAATGAATCACCGCAATAAACAGGATAAACTTAGTCCGAAGTGTCATCGTGAGGAAAGTTATATTTTTCCAGCCGTCGATACAAGGCACTGCGGGTCAATCCGAGTGCTTTTGCCACTTTCAACACCTTGCCATGGTGAAACTCCATCGACTTGCGTATCATCTGGATTTCCATTTCTTCGAGGGTCATACTACCTACTTCAGGCAGGACAACCTCCGTTGCAGATTTTATATTGGCAGGCTGCCATTGGGCAATAAAATCTCTGGTATCGAGATGATCGTGGGGAGTGACCAAAATAGTCCGTTCCACCAGGTTTTTTAGTTGCCGGATATTACCAGGCAACCGGAGTTGTTTTAACCATTTAATCGCGTCGGCACTCACTTTTAATTCAGGTCGTTGATAAATCTCGCTTAAATTCCTGACAAAAAAATTAACCAGGAGTGGGATATCGTTGGATCTTTCCCTTAACGGTGGTACATGGATGAGGATGAGATTAATCCGGTATAATAAATCTTCCCTGAACGTCTTGTTTTGCACCATGTTTTCCAGATTTTGATTGGTGGCACAGATCACCCTGACATTTAAGGTTCTGGTCCGGCTGCTCCCGAGCACTTCGTAGGTCCGATCCTGTAATACCCGCAACAATTTTACCTGACTACTCAGGTCCAGGTCGCCAATTTCATCCAAAAAAATGGTGCCTTTATTGGCTGATTCAAATCGGCCTACCCGGTCATAACGCGCATCGGTAAAAGCCCCTCTGACATGGCCAAACATTTCTGATTCAAACAGACTGGCAGCGATTCCACCCAGGTTAACTTTTACAAAAGGAAGGTTGGAGCGTTTACTGTTTTGATGTATCGCTTCGGCAATTAATTCTTTTCCGGTTCCGCTTTCTCCGGTAATGAGTACGGAGGCATCTGTAACAGCTACTTTCCCGATGGTTTCCAGAATTTGAAGAAATTGTTCATCCTCGCCAATCAATTGACTAAAATCAAATCGGGCATCCAGTTTTTTTCGGTTTGCCGGTTGTGCTTCGGTATTGGAAAGATTCAAGGCAGTGCGAATAGACTGTAGCAGATATTCATTCTGCCAGGGTTTGTTTATGAAATCGCTGGCACCCATTTTCATACCCTGGACTGCTAATTCAATGGTGGCCCACCCGGTAATCAGAATAATAGGCATGTTTGAATTGATTTGTTTAATCTTTTCCAAAACCCGCAAGCCATCTTCCCCTGAGGTATTGTTCGAAAAATTCATATCGAGTATTACCAGGTTTATTTTTTGCTCCTGGATCCATTGCAGTGCCTCTTCGGGTATTCCGGTGGCCATAGTCGAAAACCCTTCTTTCTTTAATAAAAGTTGTAAGGAGGTTCGGACAGCCTGGTCATCATCTATGATCAGGAGCATAGGGCAGAGGGGTAAAGGCAGAGGGCATGGGGCATGGGGCAGAGGGTATGGGCTAGATGCATAGATTTTACCAGTTAAGCATTTAAAGACTTTTGAAAAGTGGTAATTTTTCTGCTTAAAATATCAAGATTTTCAAACAAATGTTCCTTGATTTTTTCTTCAACGAGGTTTCTCAATAATAAAATAATTATAATATTGGCACACTCAAAACAGGAGCGTCTGGAATAATTAAGAAATTGTTTGAATTCTTTGTGGGAATATGAACCTGACCCTTCTGCAATATTATTCGAAAGGCTCATACCACATCCTCTTAATTGCTCTGCAAATCGAAATAGTTTTCTGGTCTCTAAAATATCAGCAAGATCAAACAATTTGTTGCCAATGTCTATTGCCAATTGCCAGATCTCTAAATCTTCAAATCTAAATTTACGTAACGGTG
>JAWXBI010000254.1:0-3174 GCA_034439915.1 Saprospiraceae bacterium
CATATTTTTTTGGAAACACCAGTTCAAAAGCTGTCCCTTCATTTTCTTTGGAAGCTACATGGATGTTGCCTTTATGCATCAGCATAATTTGTTTGGACAAACTCAGGCCTATACCGCTCCCGTTGGACTTGGTGCTGAAAAAGGGTACAAATATCTTATCCAGGACTTCGATGGGTATCCCACTCCCGTTGTCACTTATTTTTATTACCAATTTGTTGTTGACGTCGGCTGCACTCAGTTGGATCTGGGCATCCGGTTTGTCCTGCAGAGCATCTTTGGCATTCAGTAACAAATTAATGAGTACCTGCTCGATCAGGTTGGGGTCCGCGTATAATATAAGTTGAGGCTCTTTTAAGGTAATATCAAAGTCGATGTTTTTCTGCTCCATAGTTGGATTCAGCAGGTTATACATGTTACTAAACAATTCACCTACCGGAATGGGTTTGATCTGGGGTTGGCTGATTTTATTCAGATTGCGATAGGTCTGCGCAAAACGCAGGAGGCCTTCGCTTCTTTTTTTTATGGTTTCAATTCCTATGCCCAGATCATCTATTTCATCCGGGGATGGATCGTGGATGAGCCGACCTTTTAACGTATCCGCGAGGGATGCTATCGGCGCGACGCTGTTCATGATTTCATGGGTCATGACACTCAACAATTTTTGCCAGGCATTGGCTTCGGTTTCATCGATGGCTTCATTAATATTCTGAATAGCTACGAGTTTAAATTTTTTTCCATTCAAAATAAATGAGGTGGTGTTGAGCAATACTTTAACTTCTTTGAGACCTTCACTCAGTTTGACGATTTCCTGGCTGCCTGCCCGGATTTCAATAATCTTGTGGTACAGGGTGGCATTCCTTTTTTCCAGCGAGTGAATGGTCCGGAGATACGGTATTTCCAATAATCGTTTAAGTGTTTCATTGAGCCAGATTACTTCTCCTCCGGGTTCTTCATAAGAAATGATGCCCGTGTTGATGATCTCCAGTACTTTCTGTAAATACTGGAAATGGGTTTCCTTTTCCAATGAAATATCTTTAATAGTATCATTGATTTCATTAAATCCTTCCCGAAGTGATTTTAATTCATTGGGCGCTTCTTTAACATTAAAATGCCTTGAAAAATCACGGTAATGCACCGATTCGACATACTGGGCAATCTCATCATGCGCTTTTTTATTAAAAAAATAAAAATCAAACACCTGGTAAATCAGGATACCGGCGGGGATCATCATATAGAGATAATACTCGTGAAGCAGCAGCCAGGAAATGGCCGAGGTCGTCATCAGCAGGAATATAACCCGCCAGATGATCTTCCATTCGAATCGTTTAAATGATTTTTCTCTCATAAGCAGGTCTGGGGTAATCCTCCCGGCGAAATATCTTGAAGAGGGGGCCCTGCGGTGTGCATAATAAGAGTAAATATAAAAGAAAGTCGATGAACTAGATTTCGTACTTATTAAGCCTGCGGTATAAAGCGGTACGGGTGATGCCCAGTTCTTTAGCGGCTTTGGTGATGTTGCCGTTGTGTTTTTCCAATACTTTGATTACCGTATTTTTTTCCACATTGCTGAGTTTAAAATCAACGGTATCGACTAATTTATGAGAGGATTCTATGCCGGAAAACAGGATTTCTGTGCCGGTCAATTCCTCTTTATCGCAGAGGATGACTGCGCGTTCGATGGTATATTGTAATTCACGGATATTTCCGGGAAAAGAATAATTCATCAGTTTGGTGATTGCCGAATGGCCCAGTTTCAGATCCGGTTTAAAGTACTTTTCAGTGTACGTCTGCATAAAATACCGCGCAAGGATCTCAATATCCCTGCCCCTTTCCCGTAAAGGGGGCAAGGACAGATCAACGGTGTTGATTCGATAGAGCAAATCCCTTCTAAACCGCTGTTCATTGGCCAATTCACTTACCGGTAGATTGGTCGCACAAATCAACCGGATATCGACCTGGCTGGGTATGTTGGAACCGATGCGGGTAATATGGCGGTTCTGAATGACCGTCAGTAGTTTGGCTTGCTGAGTCAAATTAATATTGCCGATTTCATCCAGAAATAGTGTGCCTCCCTGTGCAGCTTCTATACGTCCCATGCGGTCTTCCCTGGCATCGGTGAACGATCCTTTTTTATGTCCGAAGAGTTCACTTTCAAACAAGGATTCGGTCAGGGCACCGAGGTCAACTTTGATAAAGGGCTTTTCAGCCCGGGACGAATGATAGTGAATTTGATGGGCCAAAACATCTTTCCCCGAGCCATTCTCCCCTAAGATCAGGACATTGGCATCGGTAGGGGCCACCTTGGAAACCTTTACCATCAGGTCCTTCATCTTTTCCGATTCACCGAGGAGGGAAATATCATTGGTCGGTGCAGGGGTCGGTTTTATCTGTTTTTTAAAGGCCGCATGGAGGCTATGGATCAATTTATCGTTTTGCCAGGGTTTGAGGATAAAATCCTCTGCACCCTCTTTAAGTGACCTGACGGCCAGGTCGATATCTCCATAAGCGGTGATTAATATTACAATGACCTGTGGTTTTTGTTTTTTTATTTCTTTCAGCCAAAACAATCCTTCATTGCCTGAATGGATTCCACTTTTAAAATTCATATCGAGCAGGATGATGTCGTATTCTTTTTCCTTTAACAATGATTTGAGCTCATCCGGGTATCTGCTGAAAGCAATTGATTTAACAAGCGGTTTCAACAGGAGGCGAACAGCAGTCAATACATCCTGATCATCATCCACGATCAATATATTACTATCCCGTAGATTCATATATTTTCCAAAATTCGGTAAAATCTGGCGGCTGTACATGATTTGTTGTCTTTACTAAAGAGTTTATTTGTTGATAAAAGTTGCATCGTAGATTTTTTCCTCATTTCCGCACACATTTGTATCAAAAGCGTACACTTTTTGGTTAAAATAATTTTGTAACACTATGAAAATCAATGCTATGTAACCTTTGGCACGATCTTCCGTATTTGATAGTACAGAAGTTAAATAAGAATACGGTGGATAGACCAATAGCAAAAAAGACCTGGACGACGAAGAGGATTCTAAGTATAATAGGAGTATTAGCCCTGGCCGGATTAATATATATGGCGATAAAATCTTCTTCCGGAAAATCCAAACTCAATGTAGAAACGGAGCGATTGATGATCAGCGAAGTCACCCA
>JAWXBI010000255.1:0-50852 GCA_034439915.1 Saprospiraceae bacterium
CAATTTACACTTATGTATAATTTTAAATGTGTTAATTTTATATATAGAAAAAATATATGTTTAGTTTTTTGATTTACAATTTATGACTATCTTGCAAGTTCAATCCGTAGTCGCTAATATAATGAACCGAACCATTAAGTTAATCTGTGTTTCGTTATTATTATTCATTTGTACATCAAATGGGTCATCCCAATCGTGGAATACACTCACCCAATGTCATCCGGATTTTGCACGCACAACGGCCGGACTACCGGTCTCTCTGCCGGTAATGCTCAATGACCAAACGAATAACGGAGCGGTCTTGTCGATCCGGTCCATATCGTATGCCGATCATGGGACTGCAGTCCTTTCCGGGCAATCTATTCAGTTTACTCCGGAAGCGGGTTTTGATGGATTGGCCCATGTCATTTATACAGCCTGCGATCAGCAATCGAATTGTGGTATAGGGCAGGTTTCGATTCTTGTGCGGGACCCATCACGCACCGCGTACTCCGACACGATTACCCATGCAGCTGTGAAGGGCAGCTCGTTTAAATTTTATCTTCCTGAACCAGGTTTTAAACTTAAAAACACTGTAAAATATGGTTTCATCGCTAAAATAGATGATTACCAGTTTGAATACCATGGCCTTGGAAATAACGGGGTGAAAGAGACGCTGATCTTTGAATTGGGAAGCAAACGAAAGGTGTTTGAAGTCATACAAATTGAACTTCCTATTCAAAATAAATTTGTAAAAGACGATGTCGTTTACCTGAATAAAAACACGTCAAAATTATTTGCACCCTTGCTCAATGACGTGGTGACATCCGGTACATTTACCATCACTGGTTTTACCCAACCGGCCAAAGGTGAGGTGACAAAAAACCCGAATAACAGTTTTACGTTTTCGTCTGCGTTTGACTTTGAAGGGATATCCCGCTTTGAATACACCGCCTGCAACAATGGAGGCTGTGAAACCGGTTATGTCTACTTTTATGTCAGCGATTTTCTCCCCCGGGAAGATCTTAACCCGGTGTTCAGGACAGCAGCAGGACGACCGTTGGTGATACCATATGATATCCCGATTAAGGATTACGAATTCCGCGTCATTTCCGGTCCGCAATTTGGAACACTTGATTATTATTCCGGTAATATCGACGTAAATCTTCAATGTGAAACCATTGGGGCCTTTAATCCTTTATTGTATACCCCTTTCCCCGGCTTCGTTGGGACTGACCAGTTTGTTGTCAATTTTTGTTTACAGACCGGGACAAAGCAGTGCGCACCAATTTTAATAAGGATAGAAACCTATGGAGACCAAAATTGCCGGCCGGCTAGTGATTTTGTCTGGCCGGGAGATGCCAATAATGATGGTTTAGTTGATCTGAAAGATCTCAATACCATCAGTGAATTGATTGGTACCACAGGGCCACAGCGGGATCAAACCGGTTCCGAATGGAAAAATCTATATTCAAAAGACTGGAACCGGACCACCTCCGTCAATGCCAAACATGCAGATGCCAATGGGGATGGCCTGGTGGATATTCAGGACGCAGAAACAATTGTCCAAAACTATAACCTGACGCACAAGCTCGTATCACAGGGAGTTTATTTTATCGACCCTGCTGCATCGTCTGCTTCGCCGGTAGCCGAAGTCATTGCACCTGGAGATGATGCAGTGATCCAGATTGCATTTGGCGATGCAGATCATTTATTGTATGATGTGGAAGCTATAAGTTTTGATTTAGAGTACAATCACCAGTTATTGGATCCAAGTCTCATCAGCATAGAAGTTCTTGAAAATTCTTGGTTTGGTTACGATAACTCCATCCTGGATAGTAAAGTAGTCGGATCGGGAAAGATAAGCGTCAGTTTTGCCAGTGCCCGGGGTAAGGGTAAAAGCGGGGGTGGCAAAACCGTAAAAATCAAAGCAAAAGGCGGACCGATCGTTTCGCATGTGGAAGGATTCAGGATTCCTAAAATCCTGCCATTGGAATTCAAAATATCGAATATTCAATTGAATCAGGCTAATGGCAGCTCTTCTACCTTACCTCCCTCTAACGGAACCGTGTTAGTTGATTTTGATAAAAAGCCCCGGAATAAAGCAGCATTTGAAATCTTTCCTAATCCAGCTTCTGACTGGATGAATATTAAGATCCTTGACCCCAACGAAAGGATACAAAACCTATCCTTGATATCGATCGATGGAAGGACAGTGTTGGAAGAAAAGATATTACCATCCAATCAGGTCAATCAATCCATCCGCAACATCCAGCCTGGGATCTATATTATCAAAGCGGTGACCACAGCAGGCATATTTCATCAAAAACTTGAAATCTTAAAGTAAACGATAATCCGGGCTTGGGGAAAGTCTGGATTACCTCAGCCGATCCATTGATTTAATTATCTTTTGGTCTTTTTTAACATAGCGTAAGGCTAATGCTAAAAAGATAAAACCACTCCAGGGCATAATGATTCCAAGCTCTGGACTTAGGACGGCCAGCCGACTGGAATAAATAGTTTGGGTAGTATTAGAAAAAGCGAATAAGGAGACAGCCAAACAAATCATGAGCACGGAGATGGCACCCAGGATCAATTGTATCTGGAGCTTGTGGTTTTTGAACATAAAGATGGCGACCAGGGCCAGAATACCTGATACTATCAAAAGACAAAAGGCAATGGTGTTTTCCCTGATGAATAATAAACCGTCCTGATAAAGACTCTCCGGCACCATCGGAGTGGCCGATAATACGGGAAAAAACACCTGAACCATTACTCCAACTACAGCGAAAAATAAAAAGATCGTTTGTACCCTTTGAATCATGAGTGGATAAAATTTAAGCCTAAGATATAAGTAAAGCTATTCCATCAAAAGCTTTCAGCAACTTTTTATCTTCGGCTTTCGTTTTTAAACTTGAATGGGAACCAACACCAGATATAGCTTGCTGATTTACATGTTTTTAGCTTATTTTCCTGTTTTACTTACGGGACAAGTAAAGACGCAGACAGGCGAAGAAATTAAGATCCTGCATGCGGACTACACCCAGATTGAAATGACCCCGGGGGCCGAAATAAAAATACTTTATGGGCAAGTCCAGCTTTACCATGATAGCAGCTTTTTATATTGTGACTCTGCCCGGATTGAAGGGTTACAGGTGGCTGCCTATGGCAATGTGGTAATCCGGCAAAATGACACGGTACAGATTTTCGCCGATTCGCTTCGATACAACGGTTTATTAAAAACGACAGACTTGTATGGGCAGGTCATTTTAGTCAACGGCAGCCAATCCCTTTACACCAAAAAACTGCATTACGATCTCAATTCTTCTACCGCGTCTTACTCGACTCCGGCAACCCTCAAGTCGCAATCAACAGTCCTTAAAAGTCAAAGAGGGAAATATTTAGTCAGAGAGGATATAGCTCATTTCGCCGGACAAGTCCAGCTCTCCGATCCTGAAATACAGTTGCAGAGCGATTCTTTGCTATTTAATACCAAGACCCAAACTGCTTTTTTCGTAGCCCCGACCCTGATTGAAAAGAAAGACCGTAAAATTTATTGTGAAAGCGGTTATTATGATGTGGATGACGAAAAAGCGGTCTTTTCCGGCAACCCTCAATTTCAGGAACAAGACCGGAAGGCATCCGCGAAAACCATGATATATGATGGCAAGTTGCACGAAATAATCTTATTGGATGGGGTAAAATATATCACCAATAAAGACCGTCTGGAGGGCGATAGTTTGTATTATAATGAGGACACCCGGTTAATGACTCTATTGGGAAAGGGGTCTATCACCACGGACAATGGTACCCTTCAATCTACCAAAAAATTGGTTTATAATGACAGTACAGGGGTGTTTACCACAGCGGGACGGGCCACACTTCAGGACAGTTCCAATCACCTGGAAGCTGACCATATTTTTAAAGAAGACCAGTCGGGCAACCTGATCGCATCGGGTAATGTCTATTGGCTGGATACCCTGAATGATGCCTCCATCCAGTGTGATTCGCTGCATATGAATAAGGCGAACAACCGGGTCACCGCAGTAGGGGAAGGCAGGCAACCCATATTTAAATCATTTCACCAAACCATTGATACCTTGTTTCTCAAGGCGGATACGTTGATCGCTTATCAAACTGATACCAGTTCCAAAGCAAGGTCCATCCTGGCTTATCATGATGTATCCGTATACCGGTCGGATATACAGGCCCGGTGTGATTCATTGACTTACAATGAAAAAGACTCATTATTTACTTTGTACGATCAACCGGTGATCTGGTCGGACACTTCTCAGTTTTTTGCAGACACCATCAAACTGTTGCAATCCGGTAATTTTATCAAATCATTGTTTTTGTTACAAAATGCTATGATTATTAATTCACCGGATTTAAAATATTTTAATCAGATTAAAGGTCGGCGGGTGAGGGCGGATTTTGATTCGAGTAATCTTGAAATTGTGGATGTAACTGGTAATGCGGAAGCGGTATATTATATTTTGGATGACCAAAAGGCCTATATCGGAGTAAATAAAATCATTTGCAGCAATATCCTGGTCCGGTTTGGAAATAATCAAATTGACCGGATTTATTTTTATACTTCACCCAGCGGTACCATGCACCCGATGTTGCGGACTGATCATGAATCTTTAAAATTAAAAGGATTTAAATGGTTGACGACTGAGCGGCCAAGTCATTTCAGTATGATTTCTACTTATTCTACAGTTAATGAAAATTAAGTCCTGTATGTTTAAAATTATTGCAGGGAGTTGTTTGCCGTTGATTTTAGCCTGGTTGCCTCTATACTCCCAGGATAAAGTCCTGGCATCACCGTTGACTCAAGCTTATGAAATGAGCAAAAACAAACAATACGATCAGGCAGTGGATATCTATCAAAATCAACTCCGACTCACCGGTCCATCACCAGATTTATATTACAACCTCGGTACGGTATATCTAAACGCCCAACGGATCGCGGAAGCACGCATTGCCTTGGAAAAAGCCCACCGGATGGAGCCTGGCAATAAACAGATTCAAAAGCAACTGGAGGTTTTAAAATCAAAAATAGATCCTAAAATCGATGCTTTGCCGGCATTTTTACTTTACCAATGGTTTATCCGGCTTAGGAATATTATGATTTCAGCGGGCTGGGGCTGGGGTCTTTTGATCTCTACCTATCTGACCCTGATGTGGCTGATGTTTCGAAGATCTGGTAAATTTAGCCACCTTCCCTCCTGGATAAATTATACTCTGGTGGCGGCATTCGCGATGATGTGTATTATGTATTGTTCCAGTAATCGATACCAGCAACACCATTTCTCTGTTTTGATGGTTGATCATCCCCTGTACATTGCACCGGATTCATTAAGCCAGGTCCTCATTCCACTGGGTAAAGGAAGCAAGGCTCAGGTAATGGACAGCCTGGGGGAATGGTATAAAGTTTTATTGGAAAACAATGATCAGGGCTGGCTTCCTAAGTCCGGCCTTCAAAATTTCTAATTATTGGAGTAATCGGCTTGATCAGGAAAGAACCGGAGAAATGATGTGGACGAATGTCCTGTCATTTTTTCCTTTTTTAAATTTCACGGATCCTTCAGTCAACGCAAATAAAGTAAAATCTTTACCCTGGCCCACGTTGGTACCGGGGTGAAATTTTGTCCCTCTCTGACGAACGATAATGTTTCCTGCTTTTACAACCTGACCACCAAACATTTTGACGCCCAGGTATTTTGGGTTACTGTCTCTGCCATTGAGTACCTTACCTTCTCCTTTTTTATGTGCCATGGTTTGTGTTGTTACGCGGTGATGGAATTTATTTCGATTTGACTAAACTGCTGGCGATGGCCCCGTTTTACTTTATACCCTTTCCGTCTTTTTTTCTTAAAGACAATCACTTTATCTCCCTGGATATCATCAGCTAATACAGTAGCCGTTATTTCACCAGTTAGCGTTGGGGTACCGATATCGATAGTCCCATCCCGGTCTACCAGGAGGATTTGGTCAAAGGAGATCTGATCCCCTTGTTTTGCATCCAGCCGGTGGACGAATAGCTTCTGGCCTTCGCTCACTTTCATTTGTTGACCGGCAATAGTTACAATTGCGTACATAATTAAATATGATTAAATTTTGGAAGCGCAAAAGTAGGCTTTTGTAGCCAACTATCAAAATTTTTTATCGTTCATTCATTTTTGGCACCCGGGAGATTTTCTTCTATTGCCATCCATAGTCTTTTAAAAGACAACACAATGACAGTTAAGGTGTTGTAATAATATTATCGAATCAGGGTAGCGAAACTTTTGATTTCCCTCGGCTCTCCGCGGTCGGTTTTAAAACGGACCAGGCAGACATAAACCCCATTCGGCTCAATATTGCCCTGGTTGAATTTTCTTCCATTCCAACCATCGAGGGGATCGACCGAGGTAAAGATGAGTTCGCCCCAGCGATTATAGATGGACATATTAAAATCCTGCATTCCTGCATAAGCTCCACTGCCCAGATAGATGTCATTCACACCGTCATTGTTTGGTGAAAATGCGTTAGGTAAAAAATAACTGATAAATAAGGAAATATCTAACGACTTTTGGGACGTGTCAATACAACCATTCTGATGTTTAGAAATCAAGGTGACCACATACCTGCCGGTATCAGCGTACCAATGTGAAGGGTTGGTCTGTTCCGATCCGGTCTCATCTCCAAAATTCCAAAAATAACTCGCGGCATCCCTGGACCGATTGGTGAATTGCACCGTGGGGTTGCGGGAGGTGATGGTTTCGGGGGAAAAATCAAACTCGGACTCCGGGCCATCCTGCACCCTCACAAAGGAGGGGAAGGATTCTTTGGTGACACAACCGCTCGGGGCCTTAATCGACATGGTAATGCCGTATACTCCGGGTGAATTATACGTGTGTACAGCATGGATACCGCTTGCCTTGGAACCATCTCCAAATTCCCATTCCACCTGGTAACTGCTGTCCAAAGGGATGGATAAATTTTGAAATCGAATCGTTGCCGGAGCACACCCCCTGAATTTGTCGGGTAAGACATCCAGGAGTTCTGGTGCCGGGAAATAGGGTATTTCCTTTGTTTTTTCAGACTTGCAGATTTTGCCGTCGGTCACCGTGAGTTTTACCGAGTACCTTCCGGGACGTTGAAATAAATGAGCAATATTCTTAGAATTGGATGATTTACCATCATTAAAGTCCCAATTCCAGGTTTTTATCGGTGTCTGCAAGCCAATCGATTTATCTACAAATTTGATGGGCAGACTGGAACATTTTTCATAATCGAATTCAAAGTCGGCTTTGAGATCGGAAGGTATGATATTAAGGCTTACGAGGGCAGTGTCACTGCAGATCAGGGCATTCTTATTGACTATCATGAGTCCGGTGTACTCTCCGGGTCCCGGAAAAGTAATGCTGGCATGTTGTTCGTTGCTGGAAAATAACTGCGTTCCGTTTTTTGGTTTAAATTCCCAATGGTAGGTTTTGATATATTCTTCCCTGAAGCTGGAATTGGTAAATTTTACAGTGTTGTCCCCACAGAAATTAATCGTAAATTTTTTACCGATGCTGGTATCGGCTTGAATTTTGGCATGGACCGCCTGTTCACAGGTCCCTACATTGAATTGGAAATCCCTGTGAATGGTACCAATTAAAACTCCTTGCCGGTATTCCTTTACACAAATGCCGACCACATATTGCCCGAGGTCCCTGGGCAAGCCCTCCAGTTTTCCAGTCACGGGGTCCAGCTTTAAAATCCCCGGGCCCATCGGCTCGGTCGTAGAGTATAAAGGTGAAACAAAACTTACAAATTGAAAAGGCGGGGCACATACGGCAGGATTGGGCCTTACCGCCGTACAACCCTGACCGCCACCAAAGGGATCACCTGCGCCTGAGCCTCCCCCGGCCAATGGGGTACAAAATTCATAGACCAGAGAATCTCCTTCGACATCGGTCGCACCGTGATCAAACTCAAAAGGAAAATCAGCACAGACCACAATCGGTGGGAAGGATTTAAACGTCGGGCAATTGTTGCAGTTTTGTTGCGATTGCGGAGTAATTTCAATGAAAAAAGTTGCACCGGTATTGTTGGGGGCTATAATATTGAGAATGGTGTTGTTCCGGCAACATCGCATATAATAAATCACATACGTTTCATTTACCACCGGAAGATCCACCGTAAAATTGTAAGAAGACTCTTCAACGCATACATTTGGCGGAATGATCAGGCAGGGATTGTTTTCAGGTCGAATCCTTCCGACCGGACCGTGATTGACCGTTAACTGCTGCACGTAGGTATATCTGGAGCCGTTGAATCGGTAAATACCAAAACTGGCATCGGTATCATAGGGCGAACCGCTCGGGTTGCTGCAATCCCGGTAGATCGCAAGATTAAAACTATAGGATTTGGAATTGGAAATGCGCCCTGTGCCATTACATTTATAGTAGAAGTCACTCCCTATAATGTGCCTACCATACACTGCAGAGGCATCCAATACGAACAACAGAACTGCTATTAAATTGAAAATAACCGGCTTGTTTGAATTCATACACTTCATCATCAACTTCTATTGGTCAAATGATTAATTATTATCTATCTGATCAATGTAGCAAAACCCTTTAGCTCCTTTGGATCACCCCGATCATTCTTATATTTAACGACACAAATATAAACGCCGTTGGGTTCAATGTTGCCTTTATTTTGTTTTTTGCCGTTCCATCCCAAGTTTGGGTCGGACGTATTATAAATGAGTTCTCCCCAACGGTTAAAAATGCTCAAATCAAAGGATTGCATTCCGGCAAATGATCCGGCTCCAATGTAAATATCATTGATCCCATCGTTGTTGGGAGTAAACGCATTAGGTAGAAAATAGGTAATATGTAGTCCCACCCGGACGACCCGAATGGCTGAATCCCGGCAACCATTTTCATGCCTCACGACGAGATTGACTACATAGTCACCGGTATCCTGATACCTGTGAACGGGGTTTTTCTCAATCCCCCCTGATTCATCTCCAAAATCCCAGGAGTATTCTATCCCATCCCGGCTGAGGTTGACAAACTGGACAGTTGAGTTAAGGTTGGTAGGTTCTTCCGGTGTAAAGTTAAAGTCTGCCAGCGGGCCTGACTGTACTCTTACAAAATTGGGAAAGGTTTCTCTCGTAATACAGCCGCTGGGAGCCTTTAAGGATAGACCGATCGTGTACGATCCGGCTTTATTATAAGTATGCTTCGCGTCCACTCCGGTATATTTCGTCCCATCCCCAAAATCCCACTCTACCAAATACGTTGAATCTACCGGAATAGAGAGGTTTTTAAAATGTATGGTACCCGGAACACAAGCCCTGAATTTATCGGGTAATATATCGAGCAAGGCCGGAGCGGGAAAATAACTCAGCTCTTTCGTTTTATTGGACTTGCACAATTTACCATCGGTCACCTGAAGATTAATGTTGTATTTGCCAGGTTGTTGAAATAGGTGGGTAGGACTTCTGATGTTAGCGGACTTGCCATCGCCAAAGGTCCATTCATAAGTCTTGACAGGGGTCAATACACCGGTGGACTTATCGGTAAATTTGATCGGCAGGGTAGAGCACTTATCATATTCAAAGCTAAAATCCGATTTGATATCGGAAGGGATGATATTGAGGTCAATAAACGCTGTGTCATTGCATACCAGGGCATTGCGGTTGACAATCATCATGCCCGAATATTGTCCGGGCCGGGTAAACGTTAACTTGGCATTTTTGTCAGTGCTCGTGATGAGTTCGACCGGGCCGGAACTACCCTTAGCTTTAAATTCCCAATAATAGTTTTTAATGTATTCTTCAGTAAAACTTTCGTTGGTAAACTGAACTTCATTGTCACCGCAAAAGTTGATGGTAAATCGTTTGTCGCTGCCACTGTCCGCTTTTACTTTGGCATGGACGGTTTGTTCACAGATCGCAATATTAAATTGAAAGTCGCGATGTATCGAACCAATCAAAACCCCGTTTCTATATTCTTTGACGCAGACACCCACTACATATTGCCCCAGGTTGGTCGGCCTTCCTGTGAGCCTTCCCGTTATCCGGTCCAGGGTCAATACCCCCACTCCCATCGGGTCTTGGTAGGTATATCCAGGCACCGATCCCAGGTTATTAAAGGGAGGTGGGCAAATGCGCGGATCCGGTGTTGGGCTGTTACATCCTCCTGGTCCTGTACCAGGGATACCAAAACCACCACCACCACCACCACCTGAAAGCAGAGGACAAAATTCATATACCAGAGAGTCTCCTTCTTTGTCTGAAGCACTGTGATCAAAATTGAGCGCAAAATCAGCACAGATTACAATCGGGGGAAATACCTTGAATCTAGGGCTATTGTTGCAGGTCTGTTGGGATTGAGGGCTTATTTCGATAAAAAAAGTAGCCCCGGTAACCCCCGGATTCGGGATGTTCAGTATGGTCCTGTTGCGGCAACATTGTATATAAAAGATAACATAGGTCTCGCTGATGATCGGAAGATCAATCCTGAACTGATAGTCGGTAGTCTCTACACAGACATTGGGTGGAATGATGATGCAGGGGTTTTGATCCGGCCTGACATTTGAAATCGTTCCATGTCCGATGTTGAATTGATCCACAAAAGTATAGCCCGTACTATTACTGAATTTATAGATTCCAAAACTAGCATTGGTATTAAACAAAATATTGGTACTGCAATCGCGGTAAACGTCCAGATGAAAACTATACGTTTTGGAATTAGAGACCCGACCCGGACCCTGACAATCATAATAAAAATCGCTTCCAATGATATGCCTGGCCTCGACCGATTGCCCGACTATAAAAGCGAAACTCAGCAAAAACAACGTTTTGAGTCGGGTTTGGAAGATCATCGAATTAAAGTTACTGATCCTTTGACTATTTTTTCATTTCCTTCTTCGGTGGTAAATCGAATCATATAGATATAAACGCCATCCTGGGCAGTTTTGTTCGATGTCCGGTGCCAGGTGCCGTCCCAACCCTGGGTTTGTTCTGTTGATTGAAACACCATCGAACCCCATCGGTCAATTACGGTCAGGGTGTATTGACCCAATTGTCCTTCAATCCCTACGGGTAAAAAGACATCGTTATTGCCATCACCGTTTGGAGTAAAGGTATTGGGAATATAAAAATCATTGGCAACCCCAACAGTCAGCTGGTTTCGGGCGGTGTCTGAGCAAGCATTTTCATGAATCACAATCAACTCTACCACAAAAGATCCCTGGGTTTGATACGTGTAATTTGGATTGGCCATGATTGAAGATCCTCCATCCCCAAAATCCCATCGATAGGTTTTAGCCTGGGATGAATTATTCTTGACCTGAAGATCAGGCATTCTGAGTGTTAAAGTATTATTAAGCAGGTCGAAAGCGGCAGTCGGTTTTTCGAGACTGATGATTTTATTAATAAAATTCTTTTCGCTGCGGCAGCCATTCGGCGACAGGAGGGAAACTTTTAGATTAAAAATGCCCGGTTTAGTCAGGTTGAGCATAGGGGAGGGTCCGGTAAAATTTTGTCCGTCACTCAGATCCCAGCGATATTGGTACAAGGGATCATTTATACCTACGATTCCCAGGTTTATTTTTTGGGGAAAACAAAAAATTGAATCCTGTGGGCTGAGTTTAAAATCCGGAGGAGCAGGAAATAAATTGATGGTTTTTACCTTTTCTGAGGCACATTGATTGACATGTGTCGCATTCAGGGATACCCGATAAGTCCCGGCTCCGGGATATTGATGTTCCGGATCTTTTAAGGTGGACGATGTACTATCGCCAAACTGCCATCGAAAACTGACAGGGCCTGAGCCAATGGTAGTATTTAAAAACCTTACCGGACTCAGGGTACAGGAATCAAAAGCGAGATTAAAATCAGCCAGTAGTTTAGGATTGACCTGAATCCTGATATCCATCGAATCCGAACATTGATTGCCCTTATTGAGAAATAATTTACCTTGATAAATGCCAGTATCACCAAAAACGCGTACAAAATTAAAAGTGGTGTCTGTCCAATTCACCTGTGTCGGCGTGGAAAACTGCCAGAATACGGATTTTATATATTGGGTATCCCTGCTTTGATTTAATAAGGTAAACGACTGGGTAGGGTCGCAGAGATTAATGAATGCTGTTTTATTGGTGATTCGATCCGCATTTACCAGCGCCTGGACCGGGGCATTGCAAACGGCAATATTGATTTGCATTTCCCTTCTTTGAATACTCAGCAGGATGCCGTTGCGAAATTCTTTAATACAAATACCAAAGATAAATTGCCCCACCGCATTGGGTTTTGCAATCAATCTCCCATTGGTTAATTGTATAGGGGTCTCTGAAGGAAAAGGATTGAGTGCATTGTACGTATTGTTGGAATAGGTGACCTCCTTCAGGTTTGGAATACACTGGGCAGGATCTGGTTTTATACCATTGCATCCATTTGGATTGCCAGCATTTCCGCCTAAACCTTCCGGACCACCTCCAGTCAGCGGTGCGCAAAACTCGTACACCAATAAATCACCATCCTGATCCGCCGAATTCAGATTTAAATCCAATGGTTGATTAGCACAAACCACGAGCGGGGGAATAACATCGGAAAAGGCACTTTGATTGCAAATGTTTTGTGCCTCAGCAGTTAATTCCATGACCAGTGTACTGCCGGTTCGACCGGGGTCGGTAATATTCGAAATTGTCATATTGCGGCAACATCGTTGATACGAAAACATATAATTCCGGGCGGTCACCGGGACATTGGTCACATCGATTTGGTATAATGCCTCTTTAACACATACAGAATACAATAAAAAGCTGCAGGATTGTTGATCCAGCGGAATGGATCTTTCACTGGTCAATGCAACCTGAATTTTGCGATAAAATGTATATGCTGTCCCATTGTGTTGGAATAAGCCTATGTCGATGTTGTTATCGAACGGGGTAAGCTGACTGCAATCCCTGGTCAGGGTCAGCTGTATCCTGTAGTTTTTTGTCCCCGGCACAGCGCCATTTCCCAGACATTGATACGAAATGGAACCGCCGATCAGATGTTCTGCATGAGCTGAAACAGCAGGAAACAGAAGAATAATGAATGCTCCTAGTACTTTAATCAATGAATTCAAAGCGGTACGGGTTCTTTAGACAATAATAACAACTGCAAATTAGTTTAATTTATTATTTTTTGTTACGCTTGCAAGTAAATGGTATTCACTGAAGAAATTGAAAATCTGGTTGATTGTCTGAAGAAAGGAGGGGTGATTTTATACCCGACCGATACGATTTGGGGATTAGGTTCTGACATGAATTCAAAACATGCAGTCGATAAAATATTCAGTATAAAAAACAGGGCGCGCAACAAGCCTCTTATTCTGCTTGCGTCCAGTATTGAAATGTTAAAAGCTTATGTGCCGTTGGTACATCCACGGCTGGAAACCTTATTGACCTATTTCGACAAACCGCTGACGGTCATCTATGAGCATGTTATCGGTATACCTTCGTACCTGCGCGCCGAAGATGGTTCTGCGGCCATACGTATAGTCCGTGACGCCTATTGTATAGCGTTGATCGAAAAATTAGGTCATCCGATCACTTCTACTTCTGCCAACCTCACGGGTCAGCCATTTCCTAAATTTTTTGGTGAAATTCAATCGGACGTGATGCAACATACCGATATGATAGCTTCGTACCGGAGAGAGGATCGCACCGTTCGCGAACCGTCTGTCATCATTAAGTGTGCAATGAATGGTGAATTTGAGTTTGTGAGGGAATAATCAGGGGTTAATCTGTCTCAAGGCAGCCTGGATTTCTTTTTCTTTTAACAACCTTTCTTTCTCGGCAGTTTTATAATCCTGATTGGCCATTGCCCACGATTGAATGAGCAATGAACGCACCCTTTCCTTTTCTCCCCCGATGAATTTTAGTTGGGCCGGAGCAAGGCTGGCAACAAACTTCTTTTGGATATCCTGTATTACATTTTTTGAGACCCTGCCTTTCCGTTCATCAACTTTCTGCAAAAGGACCACCTCATTGATCTTGTCTAAAATTGCCTGCCATTCGTTTGAATTGAGCGAAGTATCCGCCTGAACTGCGATATCGGGTATAATCGTTTTATGGACAATCATTTTTATGCCCTGGGCTGCCCGCAGTTCTTCAAAACTGGGCTCATAGTCACCGTTAAAATCAATGGTCCTGCCGGACGGCAGATAATACCGGGCTACGGAAAGCCTCAGGGCGGATCCATTGGACAGCATGTATTGTTCCTGGACCAATCCTTTTCCATAAGAGGGCTGACCGATCACTTTACCCCTTTTTAAATCCTGGATGGCCCCTGCAAATACCTCACTGGCTGAAGCGGATCCCCCGTCTATCAAAACAATGATTTGATTAATATTAAATAGTTGTCTCCCGTCGGTCTTATACTCCGTCTTCCGCACTGTTCTTCCTTTGGTTGTTACCAATAAAAGGTTTTTATCCCTGAATAACTGATTTAATATTCTTGAACATTCCTCCAAAT
Source organism: Saprospiraceae bacterium (assembly GCA_034439915.1). Taxonomy (GTDB): domain Bacteria; phylum Bacteroidota; class Bacteroidia; order Chitinophagales; family Saprospiraceae; genus JADJLQ01. The sequence continues at coordinate 14,492 of JAWXBI010000255.1, forward strand.
AACCGCCACTATTATTTCGGATATCCAGGATAAAATGCTGTAGGTGATGTTTAGTAGTCAGGGTATCCAATGCGGTGATAAACTCGTCGTAAGTATGGTCCCCAAAATGTCTGATCCGGAGATATCCGGTGTTGGAGTTGAGTATTAAGGCAGGGTCTACCGTTCGGAACACCGATTGTAGTTGTTTTTTAACATTGACCTGGGATTCCTGTCCGGATTCCGGTTTGACCAGGATGAGGTCCAATGAGTCTGCGGTCCAGCCTTCAAATGTTTGGTTGGATGGGGGCTGGCCACCAATTCGTGTAATCATATCCCCGACCCTTAGTCCTGATTGTTGAGCAGGTGAACCCGGGTTGATTTTTTGAACCAGCCATTGTGATTTTATTTTTTTTGCTAAAAAACCATACGATTGTCCAAACGATTGGTTTGGCAAATCAGCAAAAGTTCCGGCAGGGAGATAAACGGAAAAAGGATCGAGATTCCGGATCAGGGATTGTATGGCCAGGTCGGATAAGCGGTCAGTACCCACCGAGTCAATATATCTTGCATTGATGTACCGTACAGCCTCATCGATCAATCCAGGCTGTATCCTGGACGAGGAAATTTGTGCTGCTTTGTTTTTTTGTTCCGGTGTACTGGATTGTTCTAATTTTTGGCCGAGGATCATTCCGACAATGACCATGAAGGCTAACAACAGGGGTTGAAAAATTTCATATTTTTTTAATTTAACTTTATCGGACATAATTCTTACAAATCTATTTATTAAAAAATTAATCCAAGCATGGCGGACAAGACTGATTTTGTTGATGAGTTAGACTTCAGGATACTGGGGAAGCTGGTAGTCAATGCTGATCAACCGTATACCGAGATCGCCAAGGAGTTGTTTGTATCCGGCGGGACGATTCACGTGAGGATGAAGAAGCTTAAAAAAATGGGAATCATCAAGCGGGCTGTGCTGGACATTGATTACCATAAATTAGGATACGATGTGACTGCATTTTTGGGTATTTATTTAGAAAAAAGTTCCCTGTATGATAGTGTAGCCGCTATACTCAGCACCATTCCGGAAATTATTGATGCCCATTACACCACCGGGAACTATAGTATTTTTGCTAAAATTATTTGTAAGGATACCAAACACCTTAAAGAAATACTGACTGAAAGAATTCAATCCATTGATGGGGTTCAGCGGACAGAAACTTTTATTTCACTCCAGGAAAGTATAAACCGTCCGCTGCAGATTCCTACTATGTAATCCGGGCTAATTACCCAGGTAATGTTTGAGCAGTTTGCTTCTGGAGGCCGTTCTTAATTTATTGATTGCTTTGTCTTTGATCTGCCTGACTCTTTCGCGGGTCAGTCCGAATTTTTCACCGATGTCCTCCAGTGACATGGGGTGCTCGACACCAATCCCGAAATACAATTTAATCACATCAGCCTGCCGGTCTGTCAAGGTGCCCAGGGAGCGCTCTATTTCATTCCTGAGGGATTCCCGGTATTCCAATGCGCTGTCCGTCGAGGGAGTGCCGCTGTTTTCCAAAACATCCAGCAGGGTATTGTCTTCTCCGTCAATAAAAGGGGCATCCATGGACACGTGTCTTGCGGCTACACCCAGTGTTGTTTCCACTTCTTCGCTGGGTATTTCCAGTATAGCAGCGAGTTCTTCGGGCGAAGGCTCCCGTTCAAACTGTTGTTCGAGTTCTGAAAATGCCCGGTTGATTTTATTTAATGATCCAACTTTATTCAAAGGCAATCGGACAATTCTGGATTGTTCAGCCAAAGCCTGAAGGATAGACTGACGGATCCACCATACTGCATAGGAAATAAATTTAAATCCCCTGGTCTCATCAAAACGTTGTGCCGCTTTAATAAGTCCCAGATTGCCTTCATTGATCAGATCGCTTAAGGAAAGCCCTTGATTTTGATATTGTTTGGCAACGGATACCACAAATCGAAGATTGGCTTTGGTAAGCCTTTCCAGAGCGGCCTGATCACCTTGTTTGATCAGTTTGGCCAGGGTTACTTCGTCTTCAGGAGTAAGCAGGTCGACTTTGCCTATCTCCTGCAGGTATTTCTCCAATGACTGGCTTTCCCTGTTTGTAATAGATTTTGTAATCTTTAATTGCCTCATTACGGTATTTAGTATTTAGACTAGTTGAAATATCAGAATTATATTTTGTTAATATGTAATTAATTCAGGTGCACAAAGATAAGCTATTTCTCCTATTATACTAAATTATTGTTCAAGATCATGTATAATGGATTCAAAATTGTATTTTTCCTTGAAAAAAAACGCGATATAAATGGACAATTCAAAAATTTGTTTTTCTTTGCATTCTTTACACCGGAAGTAGCAAAATGAAAAAGTCGGAACCTAAAGTTAAATCTTCCAAGTCAAAACCTACTGTTACAGCAGCCCAAAAGACCGCGCCCCCTTTGGCAAAAAAACTGCCGGTATCTGCCCCAGTAACTTCCGGAAAGGAGGAAAAAGTGTCTGCCAAAAAATCCTCACCTGAAGCCTCTATCTCTAAATCAAAATCTTCTGTCCCTATAAAAACGGATCGAAATACCAAAACTAAGTTGACCCCTAAAATCATTCCCAAAACTCCAGCTCAAAAAGCAAAAGAAGCCCAGGCAAATTCAAAAAACAAATCTGCAACTGGAAGGTCGGGTCGTGACAAATCTCAAAAGTCCCCCAAATCGAACAAACCAAACAAACTGGTTCAGGTCATTCCGACCAGTAAACCCAGTTTCATAGCGACAGCCCCGGTAAAAAGAGAGAAAATGCTGATGCGTTTTGGCAAACCGACCAAGCGAGTACTTTTTACTGTAGATTTTTTATTAAAAGCTTCACCTACTATTTTATATCATTTTATCACCACCCCGTCCTGTCTGGTCAGGTGGTTTTGCGATGCCGTCGATATAACCGGGGAATATTTTACCTTCTCCTGGAACGGAAACATAGAAGTGGCTGAACTCATGGACGATATTGAGGACGAAAGACTCCGCTTTCATTGGTTAGATGCAGAAGACGATGATGAATATTTTGAATTCAGGATTTCTACCGCCGACATCACCGATGAAACAATCCTGGAAATCGTCGACTTTGCCTGGGCAGATGAAGTCGAAGAACAAAAAACACTTTGGCGCACTCAGATTGACCGTTTACGCAAAGAAACCGGCGACGCCGGATCAAGCAGTTAGTCCTTATTCGGCACGCACCCTCTCCGTTTAGTCTATTAGAATTTTGCAGTCAGGGTTATATAGTCCTTGCGCTTTGTATTACGTGATAACCCGGTATGTTATAAAAGGCAAGAATTCAATAAATACCGGAAACCAACGGTAATCGATCCTAATAATACACAAAACCTCCCCGGGATCATTTTATCCAGGATAATCCATTGATTTTTTCAGCCGCCAGATTTCCCAATCGAATGCCTTCATCGATATCCATCCGGTAATGAACGCCAAGGTACATGCGGGATATAGCATTCTCTGTGGCCATTTCGTCAAATGAATTGAAAGTCCGGGGGGTCCCGTTAAATTCAATCCGAAACTCATGGCTTTTATCTGTAAGGTGCATTTGACTACCAAAAATCGATTTAAAGACTCCGGTAGCAGCCGCTCCAAAACCGGCATGATCAGAAGGATAGGAAGGAAAAGATGGACTAATGCCATTAAATCCACTTACTTTATTATTCAAACTGGTAGTCCAATTTAAATCAATTAACCGTTGGATATAACTCACCGGACGCTCAACATTATATGTATATTTTGTATTCCATACTGCAATGGCTGCATCGCAAAGGGCCATGCCTAGTTTGGCGTGTAAAAAGATCGTAGTTTCCAGATTGGGTTTTTGGTCTCTTATTACCTGGTTGGCAATCGAAATCCAGCGGGCTGAAGGTTCAAAGGTTTGTTCAAAAATATCATCGCTCCAAAACTCAGCTATCCACTGGCGTGTGGGCACTGCCGGAGACAACATATTATAGACTTCAAGAGCTTGTTCATAAAATTTAGAGTTGACATTCTCGCTGTATTCCCCGACCCAGGATTGAGTGGAGGCCCCTAAAATTTCCTGTTCGTTTAATGCAAAGGTTCGCACCTTCCCCCAATAGGGCATCAATGCTTTCCCAAAATCTGGAGGAGTGGGCTGCCATTTACCCGGACCTTTGGGTGGAATATAATCTGAAGGCTGAGGATTTTTAAATGCAAAATGTCCCAGGGCGTCTGTCTGGGACCAGGCATAAATCGCCTCCGCCACAGCGTTACCCCTTTCTGCTGATCGATCGATTATTGCTTTGGATATTTTCAGCCCATAAGTGGATTTAAATCGTTTGTCCAGATTTTCCATTTTATTCACATAGGCTTGTTCAATATGTGGATAAAACTTTTTAAAGGAGTGATAATAGACGTTGTTCAGCACCGTAGGCCAATGATAATCTTTATCGTTTTCAATCTGTGGCAAGGTTAAGTTGGTATATTTCGCTGACAGGGATTGGTAATCCGGCATGCCGGGAATCACTGCCTCATAAGCGGCTAAACCTAAGTATCCTAAAAGTCTGGAAGCTGCCGGTGGACTATAGCCCGGCGCATAACGGTTGACCTGAAGATACAAATCGTACCATTGCAGGGTGACATCCGCATCGAAATTTTTTACTTCGGCAATCTTTGCTGGATTGTCCAGGGTATTAAACTCATCATATTTGCAGGATACGCTGAGCAACACGATTGAAACAAATAAAGAGAAGATACGTGTAAGGTTCAAAATCATAGGAATACTGATTTTATTGTCTGTCGATTGGCTTCTAATTCACTTTCAATGAAGTAGAACACAAAGCTAAAGAATCGCAGCAGAAAATGAAACTTTAGGGGGTTAATTTTTGAACTTATTACAAATTAAGCTAATATATCCTCCACTACTTTCCCGGAGACGTCGGTTAATCTGAACCTACGGCCCTGGTATTTAAAAGTCATTTTTTCATGATCGATCCCCATTATATGAAGTAAAGTGGCCTGAAAATCGTGTACATGCACAGGGTTTTCAACGATGTTGTATCCAAATTCATCCGTTTCACCATACACATAACCTTTTTTTATACCACCGCCGGCCATCCAAATGGTAAAACAACGGGGATGATGGTCACGTCCATAGTTGTCCTTTGTGAGGTCACCCTGACAATAGTTTGTCCTTCCAAACTCTCCGCCCCAGATGACCAGGGTTTCGTCCAGAAGGCCCCTTTGTTTTAGGTCTTTAATCAGTGCTGCCGAGGGCTGATCCACATCCTTGGTCAGGTTTCTTTCGGTATTCGGTAAGTTGTCATGAGCATCCCAGCCCATATGATAAAGTTGAACAAATCGCACTCCACTTTCTGATAACCTCCTGGCCATAAGGCAATTGGCTGCATAGGTGCCGGGTTTTAATACGTCCTGGCCATACAGATTGAGGATATGGGTGGGCTCATTGGCCAGATTTAATACCTCCGGTACAGATGTTTGCATCCTGTACGCCATTTCATACTGTGATATCCGGGTAGCAATTTCGGGGTCGCCCATTTCTTTGATCTGCATATGATTCAATGTACTCAATTTATCCAGCATGTTCCTTCGGCTTATTCCATCATATCCCTCGGGGTTTTCCAGGTATAACACCGGATCTTTGCCCGATCGCAGCTGAACCCCCTGATGGATGGAAGGTAAAAATGCGCTGCCCCACAACCGGGAGGCCAGTGGCTGGATATTTCCTTTGCCCCTGGATAAAAACACACAATAAGCCGGTAGATTTTCATTTTCACTACCTAATCCGTAACTCAGCCATGAACCAATAGCCGGGCGTCCGGGTTGTTGATGCCCACATTGCAAAAAAGTCACAGCCGGGTCGTGGTTAATAGCTTCTGTATGCATCGATTTGATCACGGTGATCTCATTGGAGATGGACGCGATATGGGGAAGCAGATCGCTGAAATATGCACCGCTTTCACCGTGTTGCTTAAACTCAAAAGGCGATCCCACTAAAGGGAATTTTTTCTGCCCGGAGGTCATCGTTGTCAAACGCTGGCCCTGGCGAATAGATTCTGGCAAATCCTGGCCACGCATTTTGCTGAGCAGTGGTTTATAATCAAATAATTCGAGTTGGGAGGGGGCACCGCTCTGAAATAAATAAATGATTCGTTTGGCTTTAGGAGCGATTTGTTGAAATGCCTGTAACCCTTGTCCCTGACTTAACAAAGCGGATTCCGGCCTACTGCGGCACATCAAGGAGCCGAGCGCAAGACTCCCGATCCCTACACTCATTTTGGATAAAAAAGTCCGACGGTTTTGATTCATCAAATAGTTGAATTCTTCAGATTCCAGTTTGTGCATTGTGTGTTCAATATTTGGTTAAGGATTCATCCAGGTTAAATAATAAGGAACAGGTCATCATCCAGGCAGCGGCTTCCGCGGGATCCAAATTCTGAGGATGGGGATATTGTCCTATCGACAGCAGTTTTAAAGCAGCCGTCTTATTATCAGTATATTTCTTTTTTTCTGAGAAATAATAATGCAATACTTCGGCGGATTCTCCGGAGGTAGGATCTCTTGAGAGTACTGCATTAAAAACCAATTTTAACCTTGTCTTGGGTTCAGTACGATCATTCATTGCCTGATAAGCCAAAACTCTGCTGGCTTCTAATACCTGAGGATCATTCATCATGACCAATGCCTGCAAGGGTGTACTCGTCCTGGCCCGCCTGACTTCACAAAACTCCCGTTGTGGGTTGTCAAAGGTCATCATGGTGGGTGGGGGAATGGTGCGTCTCCAATAGGTATAGAGGCTCCTCCGATATTGTTTTTCTCCTTTATCGACTTTGTAACCCGCCTCACCCCTGAAACTATCTCCACCGACCGTGAGTTCCTCCCAGATGCCAGGAGGCTGGTATGGTTTTACTGAAGGTCCCCCGATTTCTCTATTCAATAATCCGGAAGCGGCCAACACATTATCCCGGATCATTTCGTAATTCATCCTATAACGGGGACCACGGGATAGGTATTTATTTTCCGGATCGAGTTCTTCTGAACTGGCAGAGGCGTTAGAACTCTGGCGGTAAGTGGCAGAGGACATGATTTTTTTCATCATATACTGTATGTCCCATTGATGTTGTACCATATCGACTGCTAGCCAGTCCAGGAGTTGCGGGTTGACTGGTAGGGCACCCTGGCTCCCAAAATCATCCGAGGTGGATACAATTCCGCGGCCGAAGAGTTGCTGCCATATTCTATTGACCAGCACCCTGGCAGTGAGAGGATGGTCATTTATAAACAACCATTTGGCCAATCCCAGCCGGTTGTTCCCCAGCGTAAGCGTATCATAGGGGGCGACGACCTGTAAGGCGAGTGGTGTGACCCTAGGTCCCGGACTGTTATAACTGCCGCGTTTAAGAATAAATGATTTTCGGTTTACTTCTGCATCGTCTTTCATTACCATTTGTTCAATGGTATCCATGTCTTTTTTAATAATGGTGCGGGCATTGACAAAATTCAAAACTCCGGAAAGATCTTGTTTGGAAATGGGCATCCAGGGTTTGGGCGTGGTTTGGTTTTGGACAAAACCGGTTTCCGGGACGCTATTAAAAAAGGCGAAAGTAGAATAATATGCTTCAGTGCTGATGGGATCGTATTTATGGTCATGACACCGGGCACATTCCATAGTTAAACCTAAAAATGCTTTGGAAAACGTGTTGGTCCTGTCTGCGACATATTCTACCCGATATTCTTCGTCAATAACCCCGCCTTCCTGGGTTATTTTATGATTCCGGTTAAATGCTGAAGCCAACAATTGTTCTTTATTGGCATTAGTCAATAAATCACCAGCCAGTTGCCAGGTTACAAACTGATCATAAGGCATGTTTTTATTAAAGGCGTGAATCACCCAATCCCTCCAGGGCCACATGACCCGGGGGAGGTCATCCTGATATCCATGAGTATCACCATATCGGGCCAGGTCCAGCCAAAAACTGGCCTGATTTTCTCCGTAAGCCGGCAGCCGGAATAGAGCGTCCAGGTATGCTGCAAACGGATCTTCTGCTTTGGATTGGTTCAAGGCATCGACCAGTGAAACGGACGGAGGCAAACCGGTCACATCAAAAGCCATTCTCCGCGCCAGGATATGGGTCTCTGCTTCCCCGGAAGGGCTAAAGCCTTTTTCTTCCATTTTGGCAAGGGTAAAATAATCTATTTCATTTTTAGGCCAGGAGCTTTTCTTTACTTTGGGCAAGGGGACTTTCACCGGTTTAACAAACGCCCAATGAGGTTTCCACTGAGCACCCTGGTCAATCCATTGTTTCAAAATTTTTTTTTCCTGATCTGTTAAAGCCAATTTGGAATCCGGAGGGGGCATCATCAAATCCGGGTCTGAACTATAAATCCTCATGATCAATTCACTGGAGTCTGCCAGTCCTTTTAGGATAATGTGATGATCTAATTTTTCGCCCACCAAAGCCAATGCACCTGCTTCGGTGTCCAGACGCAGGTTGGATTTACGTTGGGCTTCGTCAGGGCCGTGACATTTATAACACCGGTCTGAAAGAATGGGTTTAACATCAAAACTATAGTCGATTGGAGCGTCATTTTTTTCTTCCTGAGAAGATCGGCAAGCTATTGCCAGCAAGATGGCGCAACCAACGAAACACACCATTCGAATTCTCATGAACCTTGTTTTTAACTAATTTAAAGGAATCTAAACTATTATTCAAAGCTACTTATTTTCCTTTATCCTCTTCAATTCAGAAAGCATAATCAAAATTAGACTGAGCCACACCGGAATACATTCAACCGGTAAATCTTGCGGTAAAAACAAGACTCCAAATATCATAAAAACCAGTAAAACAGCGTATGTTATGGTCAACAACTCTAGTGCCCGTGGAGAGAATAGTTTATTTCTCAGAGGATAGAGCAGGCAAAGGGGATTGGCCCAAATAAAATGCAAATTCAAATCCGTAGTGGTATGGTCCGCGATAAACCATAAAAATCCAATGATCAGACCACCTATACCGGTGACCAGTAAAAATATATTGGCATAAATATTAAACCAGGAGGAAGATGACCTAAAGTAATAGAAGATGATGGTCAGGCATAATAAAAACAATAATACCCATTTGGGGTGAAATAAACCTGACTGATAAGGGGCCGGCAGTGCTGGTAAAATATTTTCAATTACCGTGCAAATACGTTGGTTTTCGGATTGGGTCTGATCATACACATCCATCATTTCCATGGGTAAAAACATGGCTTCTCTCGATATGGTTATTTTATCGGCCGGGAGCCCTAAAATCAAATCTATTCCAAACTGGCTCCAGGGTTGTGGTATGAGGTATTTATGTAAATAGTCACGGAAAGTAAAGGGTGGAGTAGAGGGGTATTGTGGTGCAGAGGGCAAAATAGTCTCCACCATGTCCCGGATCCGCGTAGAACAATTGTCCCAGAAAAAATCATATTTATAAGCGCGGTTTTGCGGGGCCATATTTAATTCAAGCCTTCGATACAGTTCAAGATTTTGAGTGGGTGACAAATAAAATACCTGCTCGTAAACCGCCCGGTTTTCGGCTTGATAATCGGCCATAAAATCGTCAAAGGTCTGGGTAGACAAATAATAATTGAGTTTGCCGCTCATAAATTTCAGGTAAAAATTTTTTTCCCTGAAATTAAAAGTTCCATAATTGTATACCTTATCCAAACCGGTGATGGAATCCTTCACACGGAAAGCGCTATGTCCGAAAACACTGTATAATTCCTCACCCGGGCTGCAGGTCAACAGACTTATACGCAAGGGGTCTGTCGAACCCGCTGTAAAAGAGATTCCAAACAAAATCAAAAAAAATATGAATCGCTCAGAAATCCGGTGAGATTTAAGGAGTTGAATTAAAATTTTCATCAAATAAGCACAGTTCCGGAAAATCAATCGGGCAAAAAGGGATCGGGTGGGGAAGGGGCTAAGGTTCAATTATGGTTTGATTTGTTTTTTGATGGATATCGGATCGATAGCTCTCGATTTAATCAGATCATTCAAAGCTGGAATGTCCTGATTGAGGATGGTCTGCCATTTGATGATTTCAGTATTCATTTTTTCGATTACCTCTTGTTTAACGGTCTGGGAAGATTGAGTGGGAGGGAAGTCTCCCCGATTGGAAATGGAGTTGAGATATGCCAGTTTATTATTAAGACGGATGGGGAAATTCAAGGGGTCCTGACCGCTTTTGTTTTTAGTTTGATAGAGTTCTTCTTCTACTTTGGTCATCAAGGAATCTATTGTTTTCGACTTGTCCACAATGTCTTTCATGGCCGGGTCGCCTTTGATTTTTTCCTCATAACTTTTTAACTGGGCACGCATTGCCCTGATATCTGTAATGGTCTGGTGGGTTTCGGTAAGTTTTTGATTGTTTTCATTTATAAATTGTACCTGTCGTTGAATGTCTGCATCCGATGCTACACTAGCCGGAGTTTTTAACACTCTAAAATCCTGGGTGTAGTATTTCTTTTTCACCTGCAGGCCCACTTTATAATTTCCCGGAGCAGCCATAGGCCCATTCAGGGAGCCCGCCCATAGGATCAACCCATCAAAACCTTTGGCATTAGGATATCGAAGGTTCCAGGCAAAGGCGCTGGCCCCTTTTTTGGGTTCAAACTTTTCTTCGCTCTCTTTGGGGAAATTGGAAAAGGTCTTGATTGTCTTGCCATTTTCTTCATAAAAGGATAACGTGATGGTATCATTTTTGCCAATGGGTTCATTAATATAATAATGGACAACCACACCCCCGGGGTGGTTCCGGCCATCGTTCAATAAGTCTGAAGACCTTGTACCTGCCCCCCCCATGCGGTATGCGTCCAGTGGTTTATAGATATGGGGTTGATCGCGGGAAATTGTTGAATTGAGCTGGTGTAAGGGGGTAAGATCATCGATGATCCACAAGGACCTGCCTTGGGTAGCCGCTATAAGATTCTCATTTTTTATGGCAAGATCAGTGATAGGAACGATGGGTAAATTTAATTGGAAGGGTTGCCAGAGGGCTCCATCGTTGAAAGAAACATACATTCCCGTTTCCGTACCGGCATATAACAAGCCCTGCCGTTTTGGATCCGCGCGGATTACCCGGGTAAAATGTTCGCTGGCAATCCCGGTGACTATTTTTTCCCAAGTCTTACCATAATCCTTGGTTTTAAAAAGGTAGGGGGCAAAATCACCTGATTTATAACTGGTCGCTGCAACATAACATCCGCCGTCCACAAATGGATCCGGTTCTATACAATTGACCATGGTCCATTCCGGCATATTGGCCGGAGTTACATTGTTCCAAGACTTGCCTCCATCTCGGGTGACCTGGATCAATCCATCATCAGATCCGGTCCAGATCAGGTCCTTTACCCGACCTGATTCTGCCGCAGCAAAAATGGTGCAATAGTATTCCACACTGGTATTATCTTTAGTAATGGGTCCGCCGGATGGTCCCATTTTAGTTTTATCATTGCGCGTAAGATCAGGGCTCAACAGTTCCCAACTCTGACCTTCGTTGTAGGTGGCATGGAGTTGATTGGACGCTGCATAAAGTTTTTTAGGATTGTGGGGTGAAAAAAAGATCGGAAAATTCCATTGAAACCGGTATTTAAATCCTTCTGCCCCGGAACCCATGGGATTATCGGGATGCACATCAATGGAGCGCTCAATTTTTTTCGAATGGTCAGTTCTTTCCAGGAAACCATCATAACTACCGCCATATACTATATCATTGTTTAACGGATCAACTGCCAGATGGCCACTTTCGCCACCGGCAGAAGTTTCCCAATCTGCTTCTGTAATGGCAAATCCTTCGTTGCGGTGGTAGATACGCAGGGTAGAGTTGTCTTGTTGGGCGACATAGATGCGGTACGGAAAATGGTTGTCGGTAGTTACCCTGTAAAATTGGGCGGTGGGCTGATTAAGGTATGTGGACCAGGAGGTACCACCATCCAGACTGACCTGTGCTCCGCCATCATCTGCAATGATCATCCGTTGGTTATCTTCCGGTGCAATCCACAAATCGTGGTGATCCACATGCGGTGCATTAAATGCCGTAAAAGATTTGCCCCCATCTTTTGATTTATGGTAGGATACATTGAGGACATAGAGTATTTCTTCATCTTTGGTGTCGGCATAAATTCGGGTATAATACCATGCCCTCTGTCTCAGATTGCGGTCAGTACTCTGCGGGGTCCAGGTTTTACCGGCGTCGTCAGAACGGAATACGCCGCCATTTTCATTTTCAACCAGTAAGTATACGCGGTTGGAATTGACCGGTGAAACACTAACTCCGCTGATCCCCCAGGTCCCGGTCGGTAAGCCTTTATTTGCGGAGATATCGGTCCAGGTTTCTCCACTGTCCGTTGATTTCCATAAACCAGAGCCCGGTCCGCCAGACTCCATGCTATATGGCGTCCTGCTGATTTTCCAGGTACTGGCATAAAGAATCCTGGAATTATTTGGATCAAAACAAAGATCGACTGCTCCGGCAGTATCGTTTACAAACAGTACTTTTTTCCAGTTTTTTCCACCATCTATACTTTTAAAAACACCTCGTTCTGGATGTGGGGCAAAAATATTCCCCATGGCAGCTACATAAACAATGTCAGGATCTGTTGGATGTATTCGTATACGTCCTACAAAACGGGTTTTATCCAGACCAAGGGATTTCCAGGTTGAACCGGCATCTTCTGATTTCCATACCCCATATCCAAACGAGGTATTCCCGCGCACGGTTTGTTCCCCTCCACCTACATAAACTACATTGGGATCGGAAGCGGACACAGCTATTGCCCCAATGCTGCCGCCGAAATAGCCGTCGCTGACATTTTTCCAGGTATTCCCGTTATTTAAGGTTTTCCATACACCGCCACCTGTTGCTCCGAAATAATAAACATTGGGTTTGCCCGGTATACCAGTTACCGTACAAGAACGCCCTCCCCGGTAAGGTCCTATACTCCGCCATTGAATGGAGTTGAATAGTGAGGTATCATACCCGGGCGCTGAAACGGTGTTGGGTGAAATAGCAGTGGAAGGAGTAGGGCTTGATCCGCCCTTTTTCTTTTGAGCCTGCGCGGAGAAACCTATAAAAAATAACAGGATTAATACGTTAAATTGCAGACTGGCCTTTTTCATATTTCAATTGGTTTAAGAAATGAAAAATACAAAGCTTTTTTTAATGCATCCGATGGCAAATTGGTTTTTGCTGGGAATATTGGGAATATTCCTTGCAGGAGCTTGCAGTAAAAAAATCCAGCCTTTGGCCACGTATTCACCGCTGTTACCCATTCCTTTGCCAACGGATACTTCGAAAATAAAATTACCAGCTATGAATGCTACCAGGACGGTCTCTGAAGTATTGGTCCCTATCAGGATGGACTCCATTGCCATGGTCAGGCAAATTAACCGGCTGATCCCCCAGGTTTTGTATGAAGACACTTCAATGCTTGATGATAAAATGACTATCCGTGCTGAAAAATTAGATAGCATAGACATCCGCATTGAACCCAATAAACTGTTGTACGATGTACCCATTAAATTATTCCTTGAACGGGAAATAGGGTTTGTCCGCATTAAAGCAGAAGGGGCTTTAAAGTTATTTTTTTCGACGGAATATCATATCCAATCCAACTGGTCGGTGGAATCCACAACTACCCTGGTCAAACATGAGTGGATTGAGACCCCCAGAGTTAAGTTTGGGTCCTTTAGGGTCCCCATTGAAATGATCGCCAATAAGATTGTAAAACGTTGCGATGAATTGATTTGTAAAAGCCTGGACGATCAGATCCAGCAGGGTTTTAAACTCAGGGATTATGTCGATCAGGCCTGGAGAAAAATTCAGCAACCCATTCAGATTACCGATACACCGGTGGTTTCCTGGCTGTTACTGCGTCCCGAACGGATCATGATGATTCCCCTGCATCCCAATCAGGGACAGATCCAGAGTGCGTTAATTTTTCAATCCTTAACCGATATGGTCTTCGGTCCAAAGCCGGACATCCCCTATGCCGGCATATTGCCAACTTTCGAACAAATTAAAAATTTAGGCAAGGACTCTTTGATTGAGCTCAGTATAAATTTTCCTTTAAAAAGAGCAGAGGTACTCGTGTCTGATTATTTTAAAGGACAGGCTTTCCGGGATGGTGAAAAGGTCATGTATATTGATTCCATTCAGTTAACCGGACGGGAGAACAAATTAGCCATCAATGCTTTTGTAAGCGGTACTTATCCGGCTAAGCTGGAATTGGAAGGGTTACCCGTTTACAATTCCATCAAACGGCGATTTGAGCTTATGGAACTGGATTATTCCATTCGATCGAAGTCCTTGTTGGTCAAGGCTGCTTCCTGGATTCTCAAAAAAAATATTCAAAAAAAATTAGCCGAACTCCTGGTCTATGAGGTAGGGGGTTATATGGATAGTGGTAAACAGAATCTGCAGGTTGCGCTCAGTCAGATCAACAGTTATGGATTCAGCATGGCTGCTGAAATCGATGAAATATGGGCATTAGACCCGATCATTGAGGAAAATCAGGCAAGTCTGGCCTTCCGGGCAAAAGGTCGTTTTAATATTGTAATCAGCCGGCTGGTGGATTAAAATAAAATAACCATGCGCTTAATCAATACTCAGCACCAGTTTATCTTCACCCACCAATATTTCTTCTGGTTCAACTTCGGTCAACCATAAAAATTCAAATGGATGAAGATTGACTTCCAATCTCCCGTCTTCGGCATGAATGTGTTGGCCTAAAAATAAGTCCTGAAGAATACCTTGGTAACCTGGTTTATTCAACAATATGGTCGTGCGCTGCGGAACCGCACTCAGATTGGCAACCACCAGGATATTTTCATTTGGATAGTTTCTCCAGTAAGATAATATCGAAGGGTGATCGGCATCAGCAAACATAAAATCTCCTCGTCCAAACACTTGAAATTGCCTGCGGATGGATATAATCCTCCTCATCCAATGAAGTAGCGAATATTCATCTTGTTCAGATTTTTCGACATTGATTTTGGAATAATGAAAGGTATCATCCTCGATCACCGGTAAATACAATAATGAGGGATCAGCCTCTGAAAATCCTGCATTCTTAGTGCTGTTCCATTGCATAGGGGTCCTGACCCCGTCCCGGTCATTTAGCCAGATGTTATCCCCCATCCCGATTTCATCTCCATAATAAACCAGCGGGGTCCCAGGCATAGAAAACAACAGGGCATTCATCAGTTTAATTTTACGCATATCGTTATCCATCAGAGTCGAAAGACGTTTTCGTATCCCCAGGTTGATCCTGGCCCTGGGATCGGAAGAATAATTGTCCCACATATATTTTCTGTCATCGAGGGTGACCATTTCAAGGGTCAGCTCATCATGACACCTTAAAAACACCGCCCACTGGCAAGCGTCCGGAATAGAAGGGGTGCGGTTTAAGATATACTCGATCGGGGTACGGTCTGCTTTTTTTAAAGCCAGATAGAGCCTGGGCATCAACGGGAAGTGGTAGTTCATATGGCACTCATCTCCATCACCAAAATAGGCTGCTGAATCCTCCGGCCACATATTCGCTTCGGCAAGAAATAATAAGCCAGGGTGTTTTTCATCCAGATAGGTCCTGAGTTTTTTCAAAAAGGCATGGGTTTCCGGTAAATTTTCACAGGAGGTACCCTCCCGCTCAAATAAATAAGGAATAGCATCCAACCTGAATCCGTCGACGCCCATCGCTGCCCAATATTCCATGATTTTAAATATTTCGGCTTGGACTTCAGGGTTGTCAAAATTGAGATCGGGTTGGTGGCTAAAAAAACGGTGCCAATAATATAAGCCGGTTTCCTCATCCTTTGACCAATTGGAGGGTTCAGAGTCTGTAAATATGATACGCACACCCTTGTATTTTTCGGGATTATCAGACCAAACATAAAAATCGCGGTGGGATGATCCGGCCGGGGCTTTTTTCGCCCGTTGAAACCATTCATGCTGATCTGAAGTATGATTAATCACCAGTTCGGTGATAATACGCATGCCGCGAGCATGGGTTTCTTTAATCAATAGTTTCAGGTCATCGACATTGCCGTACTGGGGATTGATTGTGGAGTAGTCCGCGATATCATAACCATCATCGCGCAAGGGGCTGGGATAAAATGGCATGACCCAGATGGTATTGACACCCAGGTCGCGTATATAATCCAGTTTGCTAATCAGTCCGGTAAAATCTCCGGTCCCGTCTCCATCTGAATCACAAAAGGTTTTGACGTGCACCTGGTATATGATCGCATCTTTAAACCATCCTATTGTCCTTTCCATGTATACTTCGAGTTTGGAATCAAAATAAGGAGAGTTTTGAAATTGAGAGATTTTTTTCCAACCTCTACCGGAAATGATGCGTCTGTCCCTATATAAATTCAATAGTTATGCAAAAAATAGTAGTTTCTCTGGTAGTTCTTTTAATGACCATGTCCTGGTCTTCCTGCCTGAAAGATGACTGTACCAGCCACCGTACTTTTATCCGGTTGGACCCTATCTACAAATCGTTGGATGCCATACGGAGTGAATTTTCTATTGGAGTAGCCAGGGACCTAAAAAACCCGGGCAAGATATACGTCTACGGCAATTATTTGCTGATCAATGAAATCAACGAGGGTATTCACATTATTGATAACAGCAACCCTGCTCATCCGGTACCACTTTCTTTTGTGGTCATATCGGGCAACAAGGATATGGCCGTTAAAGAAAATGTGATGTATGCTGACAATGCCATCGATTTGTTGGCCATCGATATTTCAGATCCCGAATCCCCTAAATTTTTAAAAAGGGTAGATGGGGTATTCCAGAAATATTATGGATGGGTTGGCAACCAGGGAAACCAATCTATTTTTCTCGGTTATACTAAAAGCACCGAAACCCAGGTCCTGGATTGTTCCGATCCCAATTTTAACCGAAATACTTTTCAACGAGGTGGAGGGCTTTGGTTTTCTACTGACGCATTCCAAAATGGGGGTTCCAGCGCTGCAAAAGCAGCTACAGGCATTGCCGGTTCACTTTCTCGCTTTGGCGTTGTAGGGGATTACCTGTATGCCATTGATCAGTCGGAACTCCATGTCTTCTACGTCGATCAGCCTAAAGATCCGAAAAAAGGAAAATCCGTCCAGGTGAGCTGGAACATTGAAACCCTGTTCCCTTATAAAGACAAATTGTTTATAGGCGCCCAAAACGGGATGTATATCATGGATAATAAAAATCCGGAAGCACCGGTTTTATTGAGCAGTTTTACCCATGCCAGGGCTTGTGATCCTGTATTTGTCGATGGGGATATCGCCTACATCACCCTTAAGGATGGATCGGAATGCACTAATTTTATCAACGAGCTGGATGTGGTGGATATCTCCACCATTACCTCGCCGCGGTTGATCAAAAAGTACCCCATGCAAAATCCTCACGGCCTGTCCATTCTGGATAAAACGCTTTATCTGTGTGAAGGTAAATTCGGTTTTAAAGTATATGGTGTGGAAGACAATAAAACGATTGATAAAAATCTAAAGGCGCATCTCACCGCGTTTCACGCTTATGATGTCATTGCGATTTCAAAAGCTCAACTGATTGTAGTGGGTGAAAATGGGTTGATGCAATTGGATGCGACTGACCCGAAAAACATCAAGTCCGTCAGTATTATTCCGGTTGTAAAAAATTAAAAACGTATGAAAAAACTGCTCTTTTTTATGCTGGTTTTTAGTGTTCATCTGATGCTCTCTGCTCAGGATCAGGAAAGTAGTGCCCGTTACCGGTTTGTCAAAAAAAACGGCAGCTTTTTGATTGGCCAGATTCTCGAAAAAAAGAGCGATGGCCCCTATCGGTTGTTGCTTGATAACGGGGCGATCTTCGAAATCCGGGAGCAGGATATACTGCGCTTTAGACCAATCAAAGAAAGAGCCAGAAATTTTATGGCCAAGACATTCAGTGCCCCGGTTTACAAATGGGGCCTGAGTACGGAGATCATGGGGGTCAACAATGGGATCCGCAACATCGGCAATCCGGGTATCTCTACCGGGGCGAGTTTTACCGGTCATCGGTACCTTTCCTCTGATTTGAGTTTGGGTATGGGATTGGGGTTTTACAATTATGACCTGGATGCGCGGCGCTTGGTGATGCCACTCTATGGCGAAGTCAAATACCGGTTGATCCGCAATTTTACGAGTCCGGTAATCGCCGTTAAGTCAGGCTATGGCTGGACAGCAAAAAACTATATCGGTGATTTACAGAGCCACCGGGGAGGGCTTTTTTTCAATCCTTTTATCGGTTATGAATTTGGGGTCGATCGCAAGGTGTCATGGACTCTGGGGGTTGGATTATTGTTCCAGAAAGCGTATTATGCATATGCAAATGGGCAGGAACAATTGGATGAGGATATCTATTTCAAAAGGACTGAATTTAAACTTGGGATTAGTATTCATTGAGTTTCCCTCAACATGAAATTGTTTAAGCCAAAAGTACCCGATGATGCTGTATTGATTGCAGGGTGTGTGGCTAATGAACGAAAGAGCCAGGAACAATTGTATAGAAAATATTTCAACAATTTGTTTCGCATGGGACTTCGTTACACGTCGGATGAAGATTTAGTCCAGGAACTTACTCACGATGCCTTTCTCAAAGTATTTAAAAACATCGCCAAATATCAATTTACAGGCTCCTTCGAAGGATGGCTAAAGAAAATTATGTTTCACTGTGTCGTCGATCATTTCAGGTCGAAAAAATCACCCCGGTTTATAGCATTGGATGATATCCGGCAGATCTTTGAAGAATCAAGCGCACCGCAGTGGGATACAGAGGAATTGTTTAACCACATCAATTCCCTTCCTGAAAACCATAAACTGGTATTTAATTTATTTGCTATCGAAGGGTATTCCCATCAGGAGATAGCCCAACAAATGGGGGTGAGTGAAGGTACTTCCAAATGGTACCTCAACCAGGCCCGTACATTATTAAAAGAGAAGATTGTCCAAAAAAAAATGAATGAAACCTATGCAAAATAAGGTGCTCAAACAGCGCGAAAATCGAGGATGGAAACAATTGCACGCGCAATTGGATATCGACCTTCCCCGGGAAAAAAAGAAAGACCGGAAAGTGCTCTGGCTTTTTTTATTAGCTGGACTTGGCCTCAGCGGAATCGTTTGGTTAAGTTTGAATAATCCAATCCAACCCGCTGTCCGGGAAGAAAAAAAGTTGGAAATTGAACCCATTCAGGACAAAACAGGAATTCAACATCCAACTGCCAGTATACCGCTATCAGAATACCAAACATCAAAAACACTTGTTGTCCCTGAGCCTATATCAGATCAGACACAAATCAAAGCCTCCAGGTTTTCTACTGCCACAGGATTAAATGACAAACAAATAAGCAGCCCCCCTCGTAGGACATCAGGTGTGCGAAATTTAGCGGGTAAGACAGGAATTATTGACAAGGCAGATCGTCAAGACAGGCCTACTACGGTGGACGATCTATCCAACCTGCCGATGACAAAAGATGTTACCGCAGCATCCTCTTTACCAGTCGATGAAAATAAAATTATTTCACCCGTAACAGAACCACTGGATAATTCAAAACTTTTAAAAGAAGAAAAAAGAGTTGACCAGCCAAATCCTGTCATTGTGCCGATCACAGAGGACGCCTTTCTTGTCGAGACCAGGTTAAACGAATCTTTGATAAATACTACGGATGCTCCGGTTGAATCAACATTATCGGCGGGCCAGGAAAGTGAAATCCTGGGTGCTCCTATCGCCATGCCCCCGATACCGTTGAAGAGTAGACGTCATCGTATTAATCTGGGTATGGATTATTCTTCAGATCAATTTTTTAGTACTTACCTGATGGCTGGCAAAAATTGGCCGGCAGGAAAGAAATTGTATTTTTCAGGACAAGCTGGTTTGGGTTTTCAGTTCAACAAATCCAATTTTAAAGTCATCGGCTCAAATATCCAATCCGCAAGCGGCTCGGGCAAAGACAACAATGATATTAATAATAGATCGGTTTTTTCTTCAGTACAGGCTGATAAAATTTTATTAGATCAAAGCAGTGTCATTTCCGGATTCCGGGGAGACACCCTGGTATTGTCAGCCAATGATCAGGTCGATTATCAATCCCGAAATCAATGGATGGCTGCCGTGCAGGCGGGTATTGGTTATCGGATCAATCCGTATTGGTCTGTTGAATCCGGGCTCCATTTCAAATCTTATATCACTGCTTCACAGGAGTTGTTGCGGGTGAATTATGCTATGGCCACCAGTAATGGATTTAATTCCAGCAGCAACAGCAGTATCTACCAGTTGAAAGCTTCGACCCTGAGGTCCCAATGGAGTTGGTACATTCAGACCGGTGTCTCATTAACCCAACGATGGGGGTTAAACCTTCAGTTCATTACCTCACCTTTTATCATAGACTCCGGCAAAGCTGAGTTGGCCAATGCGGTCACAGGAGCCGGTCAAGCTTCCACCACAGGCAGGAGTCTGTCCCTGCCCATTAAACAAGATGCGTCTTCTTTAAGATTTAGTATTCAATACAAATTCTAAGGATCTACACGGGAGCACCCAAAGATGACATGACCCTCATTGCTCTATCCAGGATTTTATTTTTGTTGGATATCCTGCTATTTCTCCGGTTGTCATGAATTAACAACCGGTTATACATTTTTTAAAATCAAGCACATGAATTTTTTCAAATTTAGGTAACAAATGGGCCTTTCATGGTATTCATTTGTAGAATGTAAACCCATTAAAATCAATCTATATCATGAAAAAGAAGTTGCGTTTTTTTATTGTGGGCCTCAGTACCCTCTTATTATTGAGTTATTGTACCAGGGATAATGTCGATACACCGCCGGAAACGGCTGCGGAAGAAAACGAAGCCCTTTCCTGGACTCCGGATCAGGGCATCATCAAATTTTTGTCAGATGATTTTAAAGAAAAAGCTGTTACAGAAGATCTCGAATTTATTGATCGGATTTTAAAAAATCCGAAAGCAGAAGATTTAAGGGCAAGAGGTGTGGAGACACATATACCTGCAGGGTCAAACAATGCTTTGGCGGCTGCAATCGCCGCTGCAGGAGTAGATGAGGTCATCATACTGGATGCGGGTGATCATACAGAGACGGGGACGGTGGTTATAAATAAAAAGGTAAAGATCTATGGTCAAAAGGGAGCAAGGGTTATATTCAGTAATACGGCCGCCGGTATTACAAATTTTACGCCTGCTTTTTATATTCCTACCCAGGGGGCAGAATCGGTTATTAAAGGACTAACCATTGCTGGATCAGATCCCGTACCCGGTTTGTGTATTTTCATTGATTCAACCACAAAGGTGAAAATCCTTCAAAATATTATTGACAACTGGCTATTTGGAATTTTAAGTTATAAAAGCGACAGGGTAGTGGTTACGCAAAATAAGGTTGCTGTGAATGCCGGTGGACATGGGATAATATTAGCCGATGGTAATCATTGCAACATTGTTATGAATGAAATCTATGGAGCAGTATTTGGGATCTGGACAGGAGGTAATGCAGGTTTAAGCTTTAGTAATCTTACTCATAATTGTCTATACGGCCAGAATTTATGTAAAGTTCCTGCCGGGGCATTCAGTGCTAACCACCGTATCATCAACACACTCGGTTCAACCGTCAATTGGATAGTTAAATACAATCAATCCAATGACAACCTGGCAGCCGGTTATTTAGTCATTGATGGGGCAAACGGTAATTGGCTCCAACATAATTGCGCCAGGTGGAAATGGAACGTATGCATTTGAACTGAGCGGGGATTCCTATCGATTTGGATTTTTAACTCCAAAATCATTTAATAACACGGTAATTGCCTATCGCAACCTGACGGTTAAAGATTGTGGAGAAAATAATAGAGTACTAGGAGGTATCTGGGTCAATACTACCGAGGACCCCTGCAACTAGATCAATAGATTTAAAGAATCAATTAGTCCCATGCTATCATAACACTAAGGCAATCATCACTTATTGATGGTTGCCTTTTTTTTAATGATCTGTTTATCCATCAGGGGAAGACATCGATTTGGAATGATTAATTCAGTCGAAATGGAATTCACTCCATTGATTATAAATGGAGCCTGGACTTTTTTTGTAAAAGTTCTTCTTTAGTTTCTACCCGGTCCGTATCCGATATACAACAATCTACCGGGCAAACTGCAGCGCACTGAGGTTCATCATGAAAACCAACGCATTCGGTACATTTATCCGGGACTATAAAATAATAATCTGCTTCTACCGGCTTATTTTTTTGTGCCGCATCGACGACGATGCCATCTTCCAGCGTGTAGGCACCCACTACGGTATTGCCATCATTTATAGTCCAGTCCACACCGCCCTCATAAATCGCATTGTTGGGGCATTCCGGCTCACAAGCCCCGCAGTTTATACACTCATTGGTAATTCGTATTGCCATAATATTTCAAGTTCTTAAACAAGGTCTGTTGCCGTTTAGTTCAGCAAAGATAAGGGTAATGTTGCAACGCCCGAATGAAGCCAATCCTTAAACCCCGATCAATCGTGGTGTGACTCAGAAACGATTGATTTATAACAGGATAGAGTATATATGGGAAACCAGGAAATAATAAAATTTCAAAATAATGGGACGCTGGATATATGGATTTCCATGATGATTAAAACGCGGTGTGAATGGCTGGTCATCCTGGTTTCGGAATAAAAGAATTTAGGTGATATTCGGTGGAATTGCCAAATTTGCAGAGCTATGGGAAAAAGAGAGATCAAGGAAGTTATGATCCTGAATGCCGCTGAAAAAGTCTTTGAAGCGGTCGGTTTTGCCAATACCAAAATGGAGGATGTCGCCAGTGCTACCGGTATGAGTAAGGGCAGCATTTATTTTTATTTTCAAAGTAAAGAAAACCTTTACATGGCGATCACCTACCGGGGTATGCAAAAGCTCAATGATTTGATGTATGGTTGCCTGTCCACTTTTAAGGAACAAAGCGGATCGCTTGCGGTTATTGGTTTATTGGAGACTTATATTGATTTTGCGGAAGATTTTCCATTATACATAGAGGCTTTATTGGATTATATGGCCGTCAACCGATCTACAGCTTCAGGCCAGGACAAAGCCAAATTGACCGAAGCCATGAAGGAAAGTATCTATTATCAAAAAATCCAGGATATCCAGAATATTCCGATCACCCTCGCCATTAAGGAAATTGAAAGAGGGTGGGGTGATGGCAGCGTCAAAAACAAAAACAAACCGGAATTATTATTTATTACGGCCTGGGCAACCATCGTCGGATACCTCAAACTCACCACCGCATCGGGCAAACACCGCTCTACCTTGCATAAAATCAATAAACAAGAGTGGAAAAAATACGTACTGCGGTTTATGAAAGATCAGCTGGAAATAGCCTGAATTATTTCTGACTAATGGCTAATTATAAAATCACAGCGTTCAGTGGGTAATGATCAGTATAGGGTTAAAAAAATCAATCGATCAGGATAAAGTCATCTACTTCGACCGCTTCAAAATCGTTTTCTTTCTCCGCCACCCATAGCATCAACCAGTGATCAGCTTCGGGTTCCAATACAGCTTCCAGATTATTATTGGTGTCATTCATAGTTGTAATAGATTAAATGAGTAAAAAAGGGTATTTATTTTCTTGTAATATCGTTTTGGCAATGGTCCTTCTTTTATCCCTGACATTGACCAGAGGGTATTTAGTAAATCGTTTAACGCCCATGGCCAGGGTCTTCAGAAGGTCTCCTTCGCAAAAACTAGCCAGGGCATCCAATGCATTTTTGTTCATGCGGCTGTTGACATCATGGTAGAACACCTTGAGTACGGCTTCCAGTACCGGCAATTGTTCCGGTTTAATGCCCATCGCTTCATGTTTTTGAATCCGGAGTAAAAGGGATTCAGCATTTAATATATCGATCAGCATATCCGCACAATTGGTGATAATTTCCTGTTCCTCCTGCAGTTGCAACTTGCCATCCATCTGCATTTTAACAGCGGCACCGGCAACGAGGAGCGCAAGTTTTTTAAAATCACGGATAGCGGCAACTTCATCGGCAAACCTTCCGATTTCCCGTTCCATACTGGGCATGGCAGACAGCTCTTTTTGGACAGCCCAGGCTGCATCAGTCAGGTTGATTTCACCTTTCATAGCCCGCTTAAGCAACATTTCCACGATTAACAATCGGTTAATTTCGTTAGTGCCTTCATAGATCCGGTTGATCCTGCTATCCCGGTAAGCGCGTGCCACCATATTTTCTTCAGAAAAACCAATACCTCCATGAATCTGAACGGCTTCATCGACCGTATAATCCAGGACTTCGGATGCATTGACTTTCAGGATAGAACATTCAATGGCATATTCTTCGGCTGCCTTTAATTTTGCGGCTTCCGGAGATAATCCGTCTGCTATCAATTGATTGGCCTTTTCCTGTAATAGGTTACTGCAACGATAAAGGGTACTTTCAGCGACATAGGTCCGTATCAATTGTTCGGCCAGTTTATATTGAATTGCTCCAAAACTGCCTATGGTTTTACCAAATTGAATTCTTTCATTAGCATATTTGACGCTTATGGAAATAAGGGCTTTAGATCCACCGATACAAAAGGCAGCTAATTTGAACCGTCCGATATTAAGTGCGTTGAAAGCGATTTTATGGCCCTTGCCGATTTCACCCAGCAGGGCATCCCGGTCTACCCGGACATTTTCAAAATAAACCTGCCGGGTCGAAGAACCCTTGATACCCATTTTTTTTTCTTCCTCGCCTAAGGTAAGTCCGGGCTGACCAGCTTCAACCAGAAAGCATGAAAAGCCACCCTTGCTATTTGGCCATTCAGAACCGGTGACCTGAGCAAAAACAATAAACAAATCGGCCCAACCCGCATTGGAAATCCACATTTTTTGTCCATTCAACAAAAACGACTTGCCATCTTCGGTAAGGGCTGCCTGAGTTTTAGCTGCCAGGGCATCTGATCCGGAACCGGGTTCAGTAAGGCAATAACTCGCTATGGTTTCTCCGGTAATTAGGCCAGGTAAAAACTTTTGTTTCTGAGTATCGGTCCCAAAATACAGAATGGGCAACATACCGATCCCGGTATGTGCGGCATAGGTGGTGGAAAAAGATCCCATGGGGCCGAGGATATCTGTCACTAAAGTATTGGTATTGGTATCGAGATCAATTCCCCCATAGGCTTCCGGCATATGGATACCTAAAAATCCAAGGTCTCCGATGCGGACCATCAATTTTTCGGAAAGCCCTGGTTCCTGGTGCTCTATTCTTTCACTATTGGGGCGAATTTCATGCTCCAAAAAATCCTGGGCAGTGCGAGCAATCATCAAAGCTTCTTCCCCAAATTGTTCAGGGATAAAAGTGTGCTCGGGTAAAGACTCCTTTACTAAAAACTCACCTCCTTTTAATTGGGCTATTGAAGTTTCGGCTACCATGATATTAGCTTTTTAAATAATTTGACTCAAAGTTAAATATAATTATACTTTAAATCAAGAGGATTGACCTTAAATTAACATTATTCTTTAAGAATAAGGGACAGGAATAGAGCTTTATATTTGACTAAGGGTCAAATAAAGGCTCTATTGTTCCCCTCCTTTCCTTTTTATTGCTGAAAAAGGGTTTTTCTCAAAGAATCATTAAATTGGGATCTAAATTCTAGTTTATGAAAAGATTGGCTTCCTTGTTTTTAACCTTGATCTGTTTTCAACTGGTCACCATTGCCCAGAAAAGGAAAATCATCAAGCCTGAGACAAACCCAAAATCGCAGATCTCTTCGGAATCGACAGGCGCTCTGTTTGATGAAAAAATTTTTAAAGCGCTGAAATGGAGAAACATTGGTCCTTATCGGGGGGGGAGATCAACAGCTATCTGCGGTGTTGTAGATCAACTGTATACATTTTATATGGGCACCACCGGAGGAGGGTTATGGAAAACCACTGACGGTGGCAACAAATGGAATAATATCTCCGATGGATTTTTTAAAACGGGTTCTGTCGGAGCCATAGATGTATCCTGGTCCGACCCTAATGTAGTGGTGGCTGGAATGGGTGAATCCCCTGTCCGTGGCGTCATGACCAGTCATGGTGATGGAGTCTATAAGTCTACCGACGCCGGTACCACCTGGTCCCATCTTGGTCTTGAAAAGGTGAGGCAAATTTCAAGGGTTCGTATACATCCGGAAAACCCTGATTTAATTTATGTAGCAGCACAGGGCAGCCCTTACCAACCCACTGCCGACAGAGGGGTATTCCGGTCTAAAGACGGTGGTAAATCCTGGGAAAAGATATTATTTGTCGATGAAAACAGCGGGGTGAGCGACTTAAGTATCGATATGAAAAATCCAAGAGTATTGTACGCCGCGTTTTGGGATTTACAAAGACAACCGTGGTATATCCGAAGCGGAGGGCCGGGAAGCAGCATTTGGAAATCAACCGACGGCGGGGATACCTGGAAAAAATTATCGAAAGGGTTACCTCAATCGATGATGGGTAAAATCGGGATTTCCGTATCCCTGGCCAATCCTCAGCGGGTATACGCCCTGATCGAATCCGATGAAGGTGGGCTTTATCGGTCAGAAGATGGAGGAAATAATTTTACCCTCATCAATAGTGATAGGGTGTTGAGGGCCAGGGCCTGGTATTACATTCATATTTATGCAGATCCCCAAAACGCAGACCGGGTGATTGTACTCAATGCCCCTTATCTGGAATCTACAGACGGAGGCCGGACGTTTAAAAATGTTGCAGTACCTCATGGTGATAACCACGATCTTTGGATCAATCCAAAAAATAACCAGATCCTTGCCAATTCCAACGACGGAGGGGCTAATATCTCCTATAATGCCGGCCTCAACTGGAGTGTGCAGACCAATCAGCCTACTGCCCAATTTTACAGGGTTAATGCCGACTTTCGTTTCCCGTATTGGGTTTACGGCGGGCAACAAGACAATACCGCGGTAGCTATTCAGAGCAGAACCTCAGGTCCTGGAATTTCGGGTAAGGATTTTATCAATATTTCTGGTTGTGAAAGTGCCTGGCCTGCATTTGATCCTAACAATCCCAGATACATTTACGCCGGTTGTTATCAGGGTATCATTGAAGAGTTTGATTGGGAGACCCGGGAGGTAAAAGATGTAATGGCTTATCCCTTTCTCGGCCTGGGATCAAAACCTGGTGAAACAAAATACAGGTTCAATTGGAATGCGCCGATTGTGGTCAGCAAGTTTAACCCCAAAGTAATTTATCATGCGGGCAATCAGGTATTAAAATCAGAAGACCGAGGAATCAGCTGGAATGAATGCAGCCCGGACCTGACTAGAAATGAAACGGATAAACAGGGCAAAGGTGGGGGACCAATTACCAATGAAGCGGCCGGTGGTGAAAATTATAATACCATTTCTTACCTGGCTGAATCCCCGCTGGACGCTCTGGTCCTTTGGGCGGGCTCTGATTGTGGCCTGGTGCACCTGACCAGGGATGGGGGAAAGGTCTGGAATAATGTAACACCGAAGGATTTAAAAGAAGGACTCATCAATTGTATTGAAATATCACCGCATGATCCTGCTACCGTTTATATAGCTTACAGCCGCTATAAATTTAATGATTTTGAACCTTATATTTTCTTGAGCCATGATTATGGTAACACCTGGGTTCAAAAAAATAAAGGGATAGATTCTGAAGCCCATGTCAGGACGGTGCGCGAAGACCCGGAAAGGAAAGGTCTTTTATATGCGGGTACCGAAACCGGCATGTATATCTCCTTTGATGGCGGTATGGAATGGAAAAAATTTCAATTAAATCTTCCGGTGGTCCCAATCACCGACTTGAAAATCCATCAGGGTGATTTATTGGCTTCTACAGCAGGCAGGTCATTCTGGATTCTGGACGATTTAAAACCTCTTCAGGATTATAAGCCGGAAGTATTGAGTAAGAAACTGATGGTTTACCAACCTGAGACCACGTTCCGGTTCGGATCCGGAGGGGGTGCCGATAGTCCTAATTCAGATTTAGGTAAAAATCCGCCCACCGGTTTGGTAATCTACTATGCATTAAACATCGCCGACACCGCAGACCAGGTTAAGGTACAAGTTTCAGACATTGGAGGAAAAGTGATCAGGGAATTTTCTTCCTCCGAACGGCTACCAGCAAAACAAACCAGTCGTGATTCCGGTATGAACAAGTTGATATGGGATTTCCGAACCGAGGCACAACAAATTCCCGAAGGCCTGATGGTCATGGGCGGCTCCTCGGGATATCGGGTGGCCCCGGGTAAGTACAGTATTAAAGTAACCTACGGTAATGATTCGGAAATCAAAGCCGTGGAAATCAAAAATGATCCCCGGCAAAAAACGACAATGGAACAATTTGCAGAACAACAAAATATACTGAGTGAATTAAAGACGTCGCTGGATGATATTTATGAACAGGTAAAACGAATGCGATATATTAAAGAACAAATTACCAGCTATACGAAAAGAATGGATATCGATTCGAATGCTATCACTAAAAATTCCTCCAAGATCATCAAGGACTTGGATAGCCTGGAAGCTAAGATGATTCAGGTGAGGACTAAAACCTTTCAGGATGTGATCAATTATGAAAATCAGCTGGATGCTAAAATAAAACACATTATCGACCTCGTGGACGAAGGAGTTCCTCCGGTCACCCAAGGCCAGAAAAACCGTGCCCGGGACCTGATTAACGAATGGGTAGATATAAAAAAAGGTATCCATCAGGTAGCCAATGAGGAGGTCAAACTGCTCAATGAGATGATCAGGAAAAGCAATGTACCCTTTATTTCTACGGAAAGGAATACGGGTAAACCGGCAAGTAAAAGTTAGGATAAAACGGAAAGAAATATTCCGCAGCCTGTCTTATCGATTCACTACTTGGGAAATGGAACCATTAATGCTATCCTCCTTGTTTTGTGAGCCTTTCAAGGATTAAATCGGTATTAAATTCTTGAGGAACGTTATATTTAATGATAATTTTTTTGATTTTAATCTTGGATTCCGAATTAATGTGAATAAAATATACCCCGGCTGGAGTGCCGGATAAGTTATGGAGGGAGGTATGAAGTTCAGAGTTATAAATTCTTTCCCCCATCATATTAAACAGGTAGATGGATTGAACTTGCCCGTAATCACCTAACATCAATACGTTGAATATTCCATTCGCTGGGTCGGAATAAACCATTAAATCGTCTGACTCGGTATGGATGGGAAAAATATTTACTTTTTCGAAGTTAACCAAAGAAAGACTGTTACTGGTGTAAGGATAATTTGCGAGTTTGGTCTGCGCTATTGAAGACAGACTGACAATGGTGGAAAATAGCAGGATCAGGTGTTTCATATAATTTTTGGTTTCTGTTTAGTGGGCGAAGGCTGTAGTTGCAAAATTGGGCTTTCAACTATGGGGATTGTTATACAATTACTTAAATATGTTACATTTTTCACGCGTTATTACTATTGCCTACACCGCCAACTGGTAAGCAGATATTTAATACGACTACCAATGGCCTCGAAATATACCTTTCTGGTCAATGGGTATTACTTGCGGTGACCAATCCGACAGGCAACAGGGTTGAGGTCTTTACCTTTTTAGACCTGCCAGTTCCAGTCGCTGGTGCCATTTCTTTGGATGCCACGAAAATGGGATATCTTCTCCGGAACAATAGATATTTCACCGAATTACCTCAACCTGAATGGCGCTGGGTTAACGGGCACTGACCCCGGTAAGGATGGTGTCATGTCCACCGTTGCCGGTGGAGTGTTGCGGAGTACCGGAGTTTCGGTTTTTATAGAGAATCTTGTTCTATAATTTATTTTCACGTTGTTCCGTAATGGAAATTAGAATACCCACAGCCTGGGGTTGGCAAATCAGTGGTTTTAAACTTCTTAATGCGCTCCAAACAAGGTAAAGAATTCTGAGTAATCAAGTGAATAGATCAGAAAGAGGGGTGTAAGACAAATTGCAGGTTTAAAGAATTTGAATAAAACGAGACCTGGAAGCCCGCCTGGCCATGTCGGACAGGGTTTTTAGTTAGTTTAATGAGGTTTCAAACCCTGTCCACCGACAGTCGGGCTTCCAGGTATTGTAAAAAAATCCAAAAACCTGCAATTTGTCATATACACTAGAAAGAGAAACCTGCAGCTATTGTTTCAAGTTTCGCGACTTATTACTAATCTGCCAATAAGAAATTCAAATATTAGTTTTTATCCTTTTATACCTTGATTGTTTTTTTACTTTTTGTTTTATTCACCGCGGGTGTTTTTATTTTTTTTAAATAATGCTCCAGCGCATCCAATTTTGCATTCCAAAACTTGCGGTATTGTTCAACCCAATCGCTGACTTCATATAATTTATCGAGTGTGGCTACACAGAATCGTTCACGCCCTTTTTGTTTTATGGTCACCAACCCACATTCTGTCAATATTTTGATGTGTTTGGATATTGCTGGCCTGCTGACGTGAAAGTTTTCAGCCACGGCATTCAGATTGAGGGACTGATGCGCGATCAAATGAATAATCTCCCGACGGGTAGGATCGGCGATCGCCTGAAATACATCTCTTCTCATAAAAATTTATTAAACGTAACCATTTGGTTGCAAACATAACCAGAACTCCGGACGAATCGAAGCATTGGACATATATTTTTTACTCAGATGGTGTCCAGAGGCATTTAAAACTAACCTGATTGGATAAAGCGAAGCGTTGAAATTATTTTAGGTTTAATTTCCAGTAACATTTGCTTCCTAATTCATTAACCTGGACAAACTGGTTCCTGGCCAGGACCTGGATCGAGGCCTCATTTGATTTTTCTGTTTCAGCAATGATAGAGACCACGCTGGCTTGTTGGGCCGCCCAGGGGATGATCGCAGCAACCGCCTGAGTCATATAGCCTCTTCCCTGAAAAAGCTCATAGGTGCCGTAACCGATTTCAATTTCACCCAGGTGATTTGGTTCGCCTTTAAAACAAAGGGCAGCGACCATTTGATTGAGATCCTTTCGGATAACCACCCATAAAGTTGAAAAGAGGTAGTTTTTGGATTTATCTGCAACGCTGGGCAAAATGGAATCCTCGAGAGCCTCCTTTAGTTCGGCCGATATTTCTCTGTTAACAAGGTCCAATTTCCAATCCTTTTCCAATGCGGGATCCTGACGGATATATAGTAACAATTGATCCTGGTTAAGGGGGCGAAGGTACATTTCAGCAGTCTCTATCCATTGATTCTTCATTTAATCTGACAGATCCAATTAGCTACTTTAGGGTTGAATCCGGCTGCAAGATAAAAGATAAGCAGGATAGTTAAGGATTACCTGCCTGGGTCGTCACAGAGCAGAGGCAAATTTTTAATACAACCCTTCAATAATGCTCCGGGTAAATCAGGAGTACTCATTCAAAATGGAGTATTTTTATATTGTATTCGGAACAAGGTTAAATTTTATTTATACATTCTATTTTGCAGAATCTGCTTCGACACCAAAATATAACACCCCAACTCAGTTTGCTGATCTTACTATTTAATTTATGCGGGATCCATGATCTACCTGCTCAATCAACCTATATCCTCCCGGATGAAGTCAACACGGAATATAAAAAATTAGAAGCCGGACTCGATTATAACCGGATGGTCAAACCGATCTTAGCGGACAAATGTTTTGCATGTCATGGCAACGATCGCAACACCAGGAAGGCCGATCTGAGGCTGGATAAAAGTGAAAATGCCTATGCCCCTTTGCCCCAAAGCCCGGGCAGGGTAGCGATTTCCCCCAAAAACCCCGGGAAGAGCGAATTGATACTGCGCATATTATCCCAGGTTCAGGAATACGTAATGCCCCAACCTCAATCGAATCTGATATTAAGTGCAAAAGAGAAGGCAATACTCGTTAAATGGATTGAAGAGGGGGCGGAATACCAACCTCATTGGTCGTTTCTTCCGATTAAACCGTTGCAAATACCGGAAATCAAACTGAAAGACTGGGCAAACAACCCGATTGACTATTTTATCGGTCATCAATTAGAAAAACAAGGGCTCACTCCTTCACCTGCTGCGCCCAGAGAATTATTATTGCGCAGGCTTTACCTGGACCTGACCGGTTTGCCACCGGGCATTAAAACGTTGGATGAATTCTTAAATGACACTTCTCCGGATGCGTATGAAAAACAAGTTGATAAACTGCTTGCCTCTGCTCATTATGGCGAAAAAATGGCCATGCCCTGGCTGGATCTTGCCCGATTTGCCGACTCGCATGGATACACCGTAGACCGGCTTCGGAATATGTCACCGTATAGGGATTGGGTCATCCGATCATTCAATGCCAACATGCCTTATGATCATTTTATCAGCCAACAATTAGCCGGCGACCTTATGCCCAATCCTACGACAGAAATGCTGATTGCCACCGCATTTAACCGCAATCACCCTCAAAACATGGAAGGTGGGATAATTGAGATCGAGTTCCAAACAGAATACGCTGTAGACCGGACCAATACTTTCGGGGAAGCCTTTATCGGTTTGTCAGTGGGCTGCGCACGTTGTCATGATCACAAATTTGACCCGATATCCCATAAAAACTATTACCAATTATTTTCATTTTTCAACCAGGTCAAAGAAGCGGGCCAGATTGCCTGGAACAACGCCATGCCCACACCCACTATACTATTGCCCGGAAATGAAAAGAAAAAGGTGATTGCATTTATTGAGGAATCGATCAATAAATCCAAAACAACATTGGATTCGGCTTCACACGCTGCCCGTCCAGCATTTGAAGCCTGGATGCAAACCGGTTCCTATAAGAAACTGGCTGCTTTTGATTACCCTCAGGCAGGATTAAAAGCCTATTACCCTTTAAATGGTGACTTAAGCAATTATTTAAACCCTGACCAAATCGCTCAGATCAGGAGGGAAACGGACACCACTCCCGAGCAACCGATTTTCGATATTTTGGGTAAAACTCGTAGCCTGGTGCTGGATGGAGATGGATATCTCGATCTTTTACACCATGGTAGATTTAGGAAATCGGACCCATTCAGTATTGGTATATGGATTAAAATTCCCAGCGATTTTAAGGAAGGGGTCATTTTTCACAAGAGCATAGCAGAACGATTGTACAATTTCAGAGGATACCATGTTTATTTTAAAGAAGGCAGGCTCCAAATCAATATGGCCCACACTGCTCCATCCAATGCCCTTACCCGATGGACCAAAAATCCAGTTCCGCTTGACCAATGGATCCAGTTGACCCTTACCTACGATGGATCTTCTTCAGCCTATGGATTTAATTTGTTTATCGACGGCTTAAAGATAGAATTGGAAACCACCATGGATCAATTGTATAAGGATATTTCATTTGGCTTTGATCCTGAACCCGCGCTTCAGGTCGGTGGGTGGTGGCGAGGGTTGGGTTTTAAGGGGGGTAGGGTATCTGAATTGTTGATTTACGACCGTTTATTAACTGATCATGAAATAAAAATATTAGCTCGTAAATCCAGTTGGCTCTCCCTCGGGAATAAACCGCATGACCAGCTGTCGATCGAAGAAAAATCAAACCTTTGGGATTATTATAACCTGGCGGAGGATTCAACATCTTTGGAACTGCGTGCACAACTTCAATTAAAACGCAGGGCTTTATCGGATTCCACGGAAAACATTCAGGAGATAATGGTCATGCAGGAAACCGGTCAGCCGGTAAAAACCTATTTGTTGAAGCGAGGAAATTATATGGACCCCGGTGAGGAAGTGTTTCCCTCCACACCGGAGTTTATCCTGCCGATGGGCAACGATTTACCGAGGAACCGGTACGGACTTTCCCAATGGTTGACAAATAAAAACCATCCCCTTACGGCACGGGTAGCGGTTAACAGGCTGTGGCAAATTTATTTTGGTAATGGCCTGGTAAAGACCACGGAGGATTTTGGCAATCAGGGAGAATTACCAAGTCATCCTGAATTATTAGATTGGCTTGCCGGATATTTTATGGACTCCGGCTGGGATATAAAAAAATTAAATAAACTTATTGTCATGTCCGCAACCTATCGGCAAGATTCCCGGGCAAACATTGAATTACTAAACGCTGATCCTGAAAACAAGTTTTTGGCCCGGGGGCCATCGAAAAGATTGTCTGCTGAAGTAATGAGAGATCTTGCCCTGGCTTCCTCCGGGTTGATCAATGATTCGGTAGGAGGAAACAGTATTAAGGCCTATCAACCTGAAGGGCTTTGGGAAATCAATAGTGCCACCTATCAATCGGATTCTGTGCCGGAGATATACCGCCGCAGCTTATATATTTTAGTCAAACGATCAGTACCAAACCCTACATTGGCTTTATTTGATGCCCCTGACCGAAGCAGTTGTATTAGCCGGCGACAACGGACCAATACACCCTCCCAGGCGTTGGTTGTGCTGAATGACCCTACTTTTGTTGAATCCGCTAAGGTAATGGGTGAATATATGACCCGTAAACAAGATCCGGAGCAAGCGATCAGGGAGATATACCGGAAAGTGACTGCGAGAGATCTTAATGATCAGGAGTTAAAACTTTTGCTTTCTTTACAGAGACAAACGAATGAAAGGTTTAAAAAGGATCCCCGAAAAGCCCAGGGCTGGTTGGATTCAGGGTTCTATTTGGTGGACCCCGATCTATACCTGGTTCAGATTGCTGCCAATGCAGTCGTTGCCAGTGTTATCCTAAATTCAGATGCTTCCATCATGAACAGATAAATAATGAATATGGACCAAGAATTTCCGGATTCATTCCAACACGAACTAAAAAAAGCTTATCAGCTCCATAGCCGAAGAAAGTTTTTAATGAACACCGCCGGAGGATTAGGCGGCATAGCTTTAAGTCAATTGTTGAATACGGATTTAATTGCCGCTTCAGGTAATCAAACGGTTTCTTCGATTGCCATCGATCCAAAAGTTAAGCGAGTGGTGTATTTGTTTATGGCCGGAGGTCCATCCCAATTGGAAACGTTCGATTATAAACCTAAATTAAAATCTCAAGCCGGGTTGACCTTGCCGGACTCCGTGCGACAAGGTCAACGCCTCACCGGTATGAGTGCCAATCAGGCCAACTTACCGATAGCACCGCCCCGCTATGAATTTCAAAGACATGGCAAAAATAAAACCTGGGTTTCAGAATTGATGCCTTATACCGCCAGGGTGGTGGATGAATTATGTATCATCAAATCTTTGTACACCGAAGCCATTAATCATGATCCGGCGATTACTTTTTTTCAAACCGGAAATCAACTGCCTGGCCGCCCTTCGATTGGTTCCTGGATTAGTTATGGATTGGGGTCAGAAAACAAAAATTTACCTTCTTTTATCGTATTGGTTTCGAAAGACGCCATTAAAGATCAACCCTTGTACTCCCGATTGTGGGGTAATGGTTTTTTGCCTTCTGAGTTCCAGGGGGTGCAGTTCAGATCAGGTATAGACCCGGTTTTATTTTTAAACGATCCTCCGGATTATCAAAAAGAAGACCGGAGGGAAATGCTTGATTACCTCTCTCGGTTGAATCAGCTTCAGAATGAAGCCTATCAGGATCCGGAAGTGGATGCCCGAATAGCGCAATACGAGCTGGCTTACCGCATGCAATCTGCTGTTCCCGACGTCATAGATATGAAAAATGAAACCCGGGAAACTTTTGATTTATATGGGGAATCAAGCCGCAATCCGGGTACTTATGCCGCTAACTGTTTGCTGGCCCGCAAGCTATTGGAAAAAGATGTGCGATTCGTGCAATTGTATCATCAGGGTTGGGACCACCACGGTGCATTACCGACAGGGATCGAAAAACAATTTAAAGCAACAGATCAGGCTACTGCAGCTCTGATTACGGATCTCAAACGCCGGGGTTTATTGGAGGATACCCTGGTCGTTTGGGGAGGCGAATTTGGCAGGACTGTTTATTCCCAGGGTAAATTGACGGCAACGGATTATGGCAGGGACCATCATCCCCGTTGTTTTACGATGTGGATGGCAGGGGCCGGAGTTAAGCCAGGATTTAGTTATGGGGAAACAGATGACTATAGTTATAACATTATCGACAATCCGGTGCACGTACATGATTTTCAAGCTACCTTGTTGCATCTCATGGGTATTAACCACGAATCATTGACCTTTAAATTTCAGGGACGCCGTTACAGGTTGACAGATGTGCATGGCAAGGTGGTGCATGGAGTATTGTCCTAAAGTGAGGCATGATTGGGATTCAATAAGAAAATGATGACCATCCCTGGTTGCTAAAAAAATTGAAATCAATTAAAATGAAAAAAATAGTGGGTCTCGGATTTGCATTGG
>JAWXBI010000256.1:0-28549 GCA_034439915.1 Saprospiraceae bacterium
ATTATAAACAGAAGCAACGACCCTAAAGTCCTTGGCCATCGGCTTCAGGAACACTAAGGGAGATTGCCACCGAAGCACAGATACTGCACAGAGAAAAATCAGGGGTGTGTTACACCATAACGAGGGTCGTAAGCAATTCAAACTTTTAGATGCTCTACCCACTCTTTGGGAAGTACCTTAGAATATATATATAAGTTTTACGAAAACGGGTACTTCGGAAAGAGGGGACAGGGTGAGTTTTAATGTAAGGGATGAAACACTAAGGCCACTAAATGTCACTAAGATGATAAACAGAAGCAACGACCCTAAAGTCCTTGGCCATCGGCTTCAGGAACACTAAGGGAGATTGCCACCGAAGCACAGCTACTGCACAGAGAAAAATAAGGGGGCTTTAATCAGATTTGCCGGATTGTAATTTTACCTTGATCCGGGCATTATTTAAGGAGGGTAACCTAATATATAAATTATTCCCAGGATCCACTGGATAGGGCTTGTCGTCAATCCACACCTTTGTTATTTTATATTCATCTCCTTCAATCGGCAAGGGATACAATAAATCTCCTTCCTTTGATTTCACTATATTAAAATGCAATATCACCGGATGACAGTTTACCCAAAGCGCAGCATACAGATGGTTTAACAGGGCATGTTCCATATTGTGGTATGAGGCTTTATAAGGTCCGGCTTTGATATCTTCTTTTATCCGGCCATCTTCCCAAAGTGCAAAATGGGTGTCCCCGTTTATTTTATCAACAAAACCCGAATCCCAAAGTTGAGCGCCCTGGTCGAAACTATTCAAAAAAGATTCTGATCTCGTTGTTTTAAATAGGGTCAGGTCAAACATTAATCCATAAGCCTGTATCCACCAATAGGTATAAGGGGTATACTGCCCTGATGAATCATTGGCCAGCGCATTGGGCCAGATGCCGGATGCGGGTTTATAGGCCAGTCGGTGCAATTGATCTGCCAATGCAATAGCAGCCTGCCCGTACCTTGCATTCTCTTTAATCAGGTTAAGCCTTAGCCACATCCACGCCGCCTCTATATTATGTCCGATATTGATTTCATTTTCATTGGAATGGGGGTTGATGTATTTCCAATCCGGAGTAAACGATTCAAGGACCCATCCGGAATCCGGGTCACGCATTTTATTTTGGACTGTATTCATGATCCGGACTGCCTGATTCAAATATGTCTCTTGACGGGTAGCTAAATAAAGATACAGGAGATGGCCGGACACCGGGGGAACCACCGAGCTAAATGACTTGGTGCTGTCTTTTATAGTCCAGTCGCGGTTGAAAACACTGTAATATCCTGCAGAAAGGGAATCCCAACCTTTTGATTCCAACAAGGTATTGGACCGCTCAATATAATCCAGGACTTCCGGATCATGGGTGATAAAATAATATAGGGTCAAGCCCGTAATCGTGTAAACCTGTACAAACATGGATTTACTGGTTTGAAGCGGTTCACCGGAAACACTCAACAGATCATACCATCCGCCATATTCTTTATCCCAGGCTTTAGACAATAAATATTTTTTGGTGTCCTCCGCCACCTTCAGATATTGATCGTTCCCGCTCAGCAAATACGCAACGGAATATGCAAACAGGTGACGGGAGATCATGCTGGGGTATTTTGAAGAATCCCCGAAAGATTGCCAATGGGCATCCAGGTTGGTATAAAAAGCACCATGCTCGTGGTCGATGGCAAACTTTGACCAATAGGGAATGATGTCCTTCAGAGCCTGGTCTTTCCAGTAATTTTCATACCGATAAGGGTGTATAGGGGTTGAAGGTTTACAACCATAGATCGACCATAAAACATAAAAGGAAACCCCAGTTAAGATTAAAAGACAAAAAAGTAGTCTATACTTTGCCATATTCTATTCGTTCTCTATGGCAGGTTCCATCTGTATAAAATTCCATTATCGAATAGGCTGGTTCAAAATTATGAAAAGCACCTTTCCACCAATTTCCACTGACTGCTCCATTACACAGGTACCGAATATTGCGGTAAGTAAGGTCATCCTGCAAATGGATATGTCCGCTGATCGTGGTCTTGATTTGAGGATATCCGGTAAATAGTTTTTCCAACCGGAGATAATCGGTATGCATCAGGTTGCGTTGGATTTTTAAATCTCCATTGGCTTCCGTCTTATTAAAAAACAAACCGGCGCAGATCGACAAGATAGGGATATGGGAAACCAGGCATACAAATTCATTTTTGGGGACCCGTTTTAATTCCTGCTCGAGCCATTCGTATTGGGATTCGTCCAGTTTACCGATGTATCCTCCTTCCGGATTGAGTTGGGTGCTGTCCAGGACAATAAAGTGCCAAAAGCCTTTGGTAAACCGATAATACCGTCCAGGCATATTAAAACTTTCCACCACCCAGGTTTTGCCGTAAAGGCGGTCCTGATCTTCAGCAGCTTTGTTTTTAATAAACCAGCCCCAGGTATCGTGATTGCCTATACAATGATAAACTGGAAGTCCGTTTTCATTTTTAAGTATAGTTTTAAAGAGTTCAAACTGGGTCTGAGTCTGTTGTTTGTCCCGTTCGAGAGCATCCATGATTGCATCACCACCGTTGATGATAAAATCCACTTTACGTTTAAGTTGCTGGACGTGGTGCAAAGCTTGGGCCATACCTTTTTCCGGAATGGCTCCGGGTTGAACATGGATATCGGTCAGGTGAGCAAACCTTACCACCGTTTTTTTTCTTTTTTCCCGGAGGTCAATGGTCTGCGGTAAAATCAAACCGGAAGCTAAGCACAGGGAGGATTGTTGGATAAATTTTCTACGAAACATAATTTGGAAAAAATTTACTTTATTCTTTAAAACATATGAGATTCAAAATAAATCAAGATTCCTGATACAAAAGGTTCATGTTGTTCCATGGAAGGATCTTTCCTTCGTTTAATTCCATTTTATCGTTTCCGCTATACACGACATATCCGGGCTTGGATTTGCCTTTGGATAAATTTTTATATTGGGTTATTCCGTCAAAAAAATGCAGGGACCTGGTTTGACTGCTTTTGATTTCAACGGGGACCGGACCTGAGGGGGTATCAATGATGCAGTCAATTTCTTTGCCCTTATGGTCGCGCCAAAAAAACAGATTATTCGGTTTTCCATGGTGAAATTTGTTTTTAATTAAATCTAAAATGATCAGGTTTTCAAAAATACTGCCTCTTGCAAAATGAGTACTTAATTGATTGGCTTTTTGTACTTCCAGTAAATAACAGAGCAAGCCGGTATCGTAAAAGTACACCTTGGGCCGTTGCACCAGTCTTCGGTTGAAATTCAAGGAATGAGGTTTTAAGGTAAAAACAATATAACTCATCTCCAGAATTCCTACCCAGGACCGGATGGTATTGACGGCCACACCGATATCAGAAGCCAGCGAAGTATAATTTACTAATTGGCCTACCCTGCCGGCCAAAAGTTTGATGAACTTAATAAACAAATCGGCATCTGATATTCTTGTGATTTGCATGACATCCCTTTGTACATAGGTCTGCAAATACGAGGGATAAAAAGCAGATGGAGGTATTTTTTTGTCAAAAAGCCGGGGGTAAAAACCAGTAAAGGCAACTTCTTCAAAGGATTTTTTTAATAAGGAGACCGCCTGTAATTCAACCATCGAAAAAGGCAATAAATTAAGCAAGCCCACTCTACCCGCCAGGCTTTGTGAAATTTTTTCATTTAAGATAAAATTTTGAGACCCACTGAGGACAAACTTTAAACGTTTATTTTGATCGACCAGACCTTGTATATATGAAAATAAATCAGGGACATTTTGAATTTCATCTAAAATGGCACCCAGCTTAAAATTTCCTAAAAACGTTCTGGGGTCATTAATAGCGAGTTGCCGGTTATCCGGATTCTCCAATGAAACATAAGGAAGTTTAGAAAATACATGTTTAAGCAAAGTAGATTTACCCGATTGACGAGGTCCATTTAAAGAAATGACCGGAAAAAAGCGATAAAGCTGTTTTAGTTTCCCTTCCAGTTGCCGCGCTATCATTGAACAAATGTATAGAAATTATACAAATGTGCAGTGGCATTGCATATTTGTACCATTACATCCTTGGCCTCGACGGCCGCGAAGCGGGTCCATTGGATAGCTTAGCTCGCGTATTCAAGGTTCGGAAATACAATTTTCCATTACTGATCACATACAGTTGATTCAACTCCGGTCCTCCAAAAACCAGGTCACTCACAAAATTCCCGGGTACTGGTAAAATCATATTGACCCTGCCCAACTGATCACTTACCTGCACCCCCATATTGGTCGCGGTATACAACACATTAGCTGTATCAATCACTCCTGTCCGGGCTTCAGCGGTTTGGTAACCATAAGGTATATGATAATGAATATAGGATTGCCCGTGATCCAACGATCCATCGGGATTTATTTTAAAAGAAGATCCAAATACCCCTTCGTCCTGCATGACATTAAGGAAGGATTGTTCTGCGCTGAGGGCCATACCGGTTATTTTGGAAGAGCTGAGGAAATAACTGGTCTTACCAGATGTGGTATTAAAGAATCCGAGTTTGTTCTGACCGGTGACATTAAAATAAAAACCATCCGGAGCGGCTTCGATCTTATCCGATTTGACCCCCGGCAAAACCAATACCGGCCCGGAGGTTTTGTATGTCGAAATGCCGGCCGGATTTTTTCCGCTAATGATCAATTGATCTTTGGCATCAAAAGCGATCTCCGCATATGATTTTTTATGTTGACTTAATGTAGAAGAAGTTCCGTTAATTTCCAGTTTCCAGATTCCATAGGCGTCGCGCGCAGTATAATAGATTTCTCCTTTGGAATTAGAAGCGACCCGGTCTAAATAGGCAACCGGAGCAATGACTTCTTTCCATCCTTCCTGATTTTTGGTGATCGTCAATCCTTTGTATTGATCGATATGTGTAGTGACGGGTTTTGGGTAATCTTTCCAAAGCCATCGAAGCCCATCCGCCATGATCATTAATGCATGGGTGCTGCTGTGCGCGCCTTCGCCCCAGGCATGGTTGACCTCATACCCCGCCCAGGTGAGCGCACTCAACATATATTGATTGGCAATATACCAGTCACCGGCATAAATGTTGAGATCGGAATAACCATCCTCCAGAAATACACGAAGCGGTTTGGGTTCGGTCTTACGAACGAGCGTAGCCATTTCATCTGCTCCTCTTAAACCCACATAAGTACCAATGGTACTGAAAACCCTGCGGAATGCATCCGGTCTTTCCCAGGCAGCATTGAAGGCGCAAATGGCCCCGCTGCTGGCACCGGCTATACTTCGATCACTGGGATCATCACTGAGGTTATACGATTTTTTTACTTCCGGTATAATCTCCTCTATTAAAAAACGCGCATAACGGTCACCGAGGGCATCGTATTCAAAACTTCGGTTGAACCGAGGATAGTTGCTGGTGTCTTTGGATTTCGCTTGCCCCGGATCGATATAAATCCCAATCTGCACAGGGATTTCTTTGCGATGAATCAGGGTATCAAGATGTGCAGACAATTTCCAACCATTTGCCCCTCTCACCCCATCTTGCACGATCATGCTGCAAGTGGGTTTAGTAGCATCGTATTGAGCGGGGATATACAACCAATAGTTTCGTTCCGTTCCGGGAAAGACTTTACTGGTCCATTTAAATGGCCCCTTGATTTGGCCGGTAGGCACCTGCGCATTTACCACCAGGACACTCAAAACAACAACAAAACTTAAAATATATTTTAGCATATGCACTGTTTATTGATAGGAATTAAATGGAGTATTATTTAAAAACCTAAAAAAGCCACCAGGATTAAAATAGCGACCAAAAAAAGCAATATGGTCAATATCCCCAATACCATGCCGATCACAGCCATAGTACTATCATTGTCTTTTTGAATTCCCATAATCCCCAGTACCATGCCGGCAATCGCTAAAGGAAGAGTAAGGAAAGCCAGCGGGCCAAGAAATAAAAATAGAAATCCAGCACCGGCAATGATCAAGGACCACTTACCTCTGTTATTGGGATTATTGCTTTTGGCGAAAGCCTGGTTCAAAGCACTTTCACGGGTCAGTTTGCCATTATCAATTTTTTTTTGCAACCGGTGTTGAGCATGTCGGACTGTCCAGCGTTTTACCCAGGCCTGTTTGATCCCGTTTGATTTTCTGATTTGGTCAGGGTCAATGGACAAAAACTGATTGACTGTCATGGAAGAGGAAATGACGGCAGCAGCCGCCGGTTTTGGTGCTTCAACCGGATGCACGGCATAAGCCATTGAAACCGACAATAAAAAAACAATCAGAGTATTTCGTTTCGAATTCATCCTAAGCGGTTTTGGTGTCTTATTAAAT
Organism: Saprospiraceae bacterium; assembly: GCA_034439915.1. Taxonomy (GTDB): domain Bacteria; phylum Bacteroidota; class Bacteroidia; order Chitinophagales; family Saprospiraceae; genus JADJLQ01. The sequence continues at coordinate 6,359 of JAWXBI010000256.1, forward strand.
TTCAGATACGACCAAATTTCAATGGATCCAGCGCTGGCTTATTTATCGAAGATCAATTTTTTTTTTGGATTCGAATACGGAGCACGAACGCAAAAAAAGGTTATAGTATTCCCAATATGGTATCAACCCGTAAATTCAAGATACCCATCCTTTAATTTTTATTTTTTTCCTTTGGCGGCGTAATATAAACCGGCATAGAGGTGGTTTAAAAATGCAGGATCACTGTAAATTGCCGGCACATGGCCAAGTGCGGTGTAAAATGACCTCCCCCCGTCGTAATCATGGTACCAGGCTACCGGATGAAAACCCATACCCTCGGTTTTATTGTCCCCCCACTGGGCTTTTGCATTATAGGTGGATTCATCGACAGCGAGGATATAGTTTAAACCGGTTATTTTTTCAGGTCCAAAATCATACCATTCATCCGTCCATAAATTGGATTCCCTGAACAATTCCAATCCGGGAAATTTATTTTGGGTAAACCGGAGTTGTGCGGTCTGGGTAGGAGGATGGATCTTAAACATCCGGCCCACCAGTTTGGTATACCATTCCCATCCGTATTCCGTATCGGAAGCACTGTGCACTCCTACAAAACCTTTACCAGCCCGTATAAATTTTTCCATACTGGCTTGTTGTGCATCATTGAGTATATCACCGGTAGTGTTAAGGAAAACAATGACATCAAATTTGGCCAGATTGGCATCATTGAACCGCGCAGGATCTTCGTGCCACTCGAGATCAAAGACATGTCGTTCAGCCAGTCCTCGCATGGCGGCTACGCCTTCATGGATCGATTCGTGGTGCCAGCCATTGGTTTTAGTGAATAACAAAACTCTGAATTGTTTTTGCGCACGCAGAGATACGGTACCCATGACCAGGCACAGGGCGATAAAGAGATATAAATTTTTCATGATAGTTAACAGTCCTTTTAGACAGTGAATGTACTGTTTTTTTTACCCAAATTTTGGCCCTAAGGGCCTGGAGCATAGCATTAAATATAACCCGGCTTTACAAAGCGTAATTTTAGGATGTACTATTTTTTATTTTCATAGCAAAATTTGGACCCTAAAGTGCCGGACCTAGGCTTAAGCCTGGGGTTCATAGCGGCGTGTTTTAACCGTAGTGGCAAACTATTAGATACTATATTTATTACTACGATCAAGACTATTTAATGGAAGTCAGGCGATTTGAGAAGAAAGACTTGTAGAATGTTTTGGAGGATGCCGTGAATGCATCCCATTTCAAATGTTACACGCCACTTGTACACGCTCAATGGAATGCATTCACCTCCAATAAAAAATCATACCACGTTATCCGCTCCCCTTGAATCCACAGTACGGGCACACGATCCACATTTTTTCAAGCTGACTGAAACAACGTTTGCAGAGAATGGTTTTTTCGACTATCGATTGTATTGGACTACCGGTCCGGACCGTATAGATATCCGGTATTTCTTTGAGGAAACTGGATTCGTTACCCTTTTCAGTGATCAGAAAGAGTTTATCCTTTGCCCTTGTGATCGCTACATAAAACAACCGCCTTTCCTCCTCCAGCAAAAGGTCGTGGTTGGCTTTTTTGATAACCTGAAAAATGCGGTCTTCCAGCCAAATATCCGGGAAGCCACCGTTTCCTTCCGTTAGGCCAAGTATAAATACCACTTTAGCCTCAAGTCCTTTAGCGGAATGAATAGTTTTTGCCTGAACTTTTATATTTTCTTTCCGGAATCGGAAAAAATAAGGCGAAAACATTTTGCTTCTGCGGTATAGAAATAAAATGTCTTCATGCGTCAATCCCTGATTCAATAATTCCTGTACTTTATCGACGCAAAACTGAATGTTTTCTTCCTGGTCATTTCCGGCAAAGACCACAATTTTATGTTCTGATTTTTTTGAAGCCCTCAGGTCCTTATCAATTTTAAACTTATTGTGCTTGATGACTTCGTTGCTGGCGCCAACAATATTTTGAGTGCTTCGGTAATTTAAATTAAGTTTTATAATTTTAGAATCCGGAAAATGGTGTTCAAAATCAAGGATAAAACTGATGTTCGAACCCCGGAAACCATAAATGCTTTGCCAATCGTCCCCTACACAAAACAGTTGAGTCTGTTCAGTCAGCAACAGCTTAATCAAGTCAACCTGCAAATTATTTACGTCCTGAAATTCGTCGACTAAAACATACCGGTATTTATTTTTGAATTTATTGGAAATATCGTCGTGATGTCGAAACAGCGAGGTGCTTCTTGAAATCAAGTCATTAAAATCAAGATAAGACTTGTCGGTGCAGTAAAGGATGTATTTTTCCACAATGGGAATAGCCAGATCATAAAAGTGCCTTACCCGCTCGTGCTGATCTTGCTGTGCATGTTCTAAAACCGTTTGAAGATCGGTGTTTTCGACCTTGATCATATCCGTAATCCGAATAATCTGGGTTACAAAATCTTTGACGTCTTCATGATACCCATTAAAGGCCTCTCTAAACGTGAGGGAAACAGTTTTGTGATAATCCGGGGGCAATCGATTTTTTATCAATTTGTCCAGCGTATGATTAAACAAAGCGGAGTCCCTGGTCATGCTTTCAAATGTTTTGACCAGCAGTATATTTCCTTTGTGAAATTGCTCTTCTTTGTTTTTGATCGAATAACTTTTGTCACTCACATGTTCCAGATAGAGATTGGCCTGGGGAATGTAAAAATCAGGATGAAAGGCAAAGTCTTTAACGTTTAAGGTAGGTTCATATTCGTATTTAATGCTATGCCTGTATAGCCAGTCTGCAATATACTGTTCCGATTTGGAGCGGACTTTGGTAGCATCCAGCGTCGTAAAATACCGGCCTTCTTTAGACCATAAAAGGTGGTCTGCCCGAACTAAATGAATTTTGTCTATGATATAATCTAAAACATACCGTTTGAGCTTCAGCAAATAGCCTGTGTCCTCACACTGTTCGATTAATATTTTATGAAAGACTTCAAAAACGGTTTCGGGTGCCACGTGCCTGGTCAGGTCGTCCTCTTCATCCCTTTTTTCATCCCCGATGATTCTGAATTTATTGTCAAATTCATTCACTCCGTAGTTTCTTAAAACGCTGTAGCAAAAACTATGAAAGGTCCGTACCGTCAACCCGTCGATCCATTTGTATTTTTTTTGCCAGGACGATCGCTCCTTGTCTTTTATTGCTTTACTCAGGGATTTGTCTACGAGAATTTTTTCGTACCCTTTGGTGGCATCGGCTGAAAGGATCAACCGGTCAACCATCTCATTGGCGGCATTCTTGGTAAAAGTAACCGCAAGTATGCTTGCTGGGCTTACCTCTTTTTCTTCAATCAGATAAATGAGTTTCTGTAAAAGCGTCTTTGTTTTACCGGATCCTGCACCCGCCAGGACCAAAATCCGTTTAGCTGAACTGGTTACGGCTTCTCTTTGTTTGTTGTTTAAATTACTTAGATCCGTTTTTATCAATTTTCAACCGTTGACATTTTATATAATCTAAGATATAATGAGTTTAGTATTAAACTGCATTTTTGACTACAGCTCTTATTTTTTCATCAGGTATTTTTTAGGAGTCACCCCAAATTGTTTTTTAAACGCCGCAATAAAATGGCTGGGATTGGAATACCCAAGGTCATAAGCGACTTCATTGACATGGGGCGAGGTGGTATCCATCAGTCGCCGGGCCTGGTCCATTTTACGGGCGAGCACATAGCCATATATCGTGTTTCCATAGATTTCTTTGAAACCGGATTTTAATTGATACTCCGGTATGCCTGCTTGCTGGGCTAATTCGGGTATGGTCGGCGGATGCTGGAGATTATTGATCAATATTTCTTTGGCAACTTTAATCTTTTTTAAGATGTTTTCATCATTGAGAAAAGGACAGGAACTGTTGCCGCTGTCTTTATCTGAAAAATATAAACTGACCAGTTCAAGCAGTTTAGCATAATAATAGGTGTGTTCGAGGGATTTGTTGACCTGTGACTTGGATAAAGGGGACAAGGTGAGGATTAAGGCCTGGTTCATAGCTTTGTCCTGATAAAACTTTTGTTGAATGTTTTCATTCTGCAGGATAGGCAATTCATCCTGCGAAAACAGGCGATGCAGTTTATCTAATGGTATATACAACGTAAATAGACGCGTACCGGTAGTGAGCTCCAGATTAAAGACATGATCCTGTAACGGGTTGTATAGAAAAGTAACAGTATGTTCTTCAATCTGCCGGATATAAGGGCCGAAATGCAAACGGGTCAACCCCTCCAAACAGAAAAAAAACTGGACCCGGTCTTTGCGCAGGGATGAAGACGAAACGACCGGGTCAGAGGCATAGTTTTCCCAGCGGTCAAATAAGATGCCCTCGTCCTGATAAAGGGAAATCACATTTTTACTTTTATGGATATTTTTTTCCAACTGGTCGGGCATTTTTTAAGTATTTAGTTTATGTAAAGTTACATAATTCTGATTATCTGCCTATTACAATAATAATTTGTTAATATAAATTTACGATATATGGCAATTAATTATCGTTTAAGGGTATTTTTTAACTGAAAAGGACTGGAACTTTGCCCTGTAGTGTTTAAGATTTCCTGTTATTTCTTTTTCTTTTTAATCTTGGCAGGCAAGGCCTTTAGTCAATCGGAATCGGATAGTTTTTCCGTTCAAAATATCAAAGAAATAGTGATCACCGGAGAATTTGAACCTCAGGAGGCCAGACGCTCAGTATACCAGGTCAAAACCATCTCCCAGGAAGTGATTAAAGCCCATGGTGCGGTCAAACTGCAGGATGTACTCGCCACAGAAGCTAATATCCGTTTTTCACAAGACCTGGCTTTGGGGGGATCAAACCTGTCGATGCAGGGATTATCCGGGCAGAATGTAAAAATCCTTATCGATGGCATACCCATGGTAGGTCGCCAGGGGGCCTCCAATGAAATCAACCTCAACCAAATCAACGTCAATGGTATCCAGCGCATCGAGATTATTGAAGGCCCAATGTCTGTCATCTATGGAGCGGATGCTCTGGCCGGAGTGATCAATATCATCACCAAAAAAGCGGTAGAAGGCAAAGCAGATCTGTATATCCGCTTACAGGAGGAGACAGCTGGTTCGGAATACGGCTGGCCGCAGGGAGTTCATAATCAAAGCCTGGGAGGTGGATATAAAAAAGGAAATTGGTATTTTAAAGGAGACCTGGCACGCAATGCTTTTGGTGGCTGGCAGGGTACTGCGGCGGGCAGAGACAAACAATGGCATCCCAAAATACAATATACCGGAAGCGGGGTCATCGGAATTGAAAAACCCAACACCACTGCACATTACCGGCTGGATCTCCTGCATGAAGATATTTTTAATCCAAACATGGTCAACGCCAACCAGGCTATTGATCAAAATTATCTTACAGGCAGATGGATGAACCAATTGCAGGTGAACCATAGTTTCAATCCCAAATTTAAACTCAATACCTCACTGGCTTTTACACATTTCCAGCGAAAAACCCAAACTACCCTATTCAATGAACTCACCGGTGATTCGAGGTTGTCCCTTGCGCCAGGATCTCAGGATACTACTTTGTTTGACGGTTTTTCAGCCAGAATTTTATTGCCGTATAAAATCAGTACCAACTTTTCGCTTCTTTCGGGATTGGATATCAACATGGAATCCGGTAAAGGCGGAAGGATCGAAACCGGAACTCATTCCATCCAGGATTATGGATTAATCGTATCCGGTGAATACCACCTGACCAGTCGTTTTCAAGTTCGCCCCGGTTTACGATTCACATCCAATTCCGTTTATACCGCGCCTCCTGTATTGCCGTCACTCAACATAAAATGGTCTTTTCATGCGGAACATGACCTGCGAGTGGCTTATGGCCGGGGATTCAGAGCACCCTCCCTAAGGGAATTGTATTTTAATTTTTTTGATTCCAACCATGCTATTGTAGGAAATACCGATTTGGAAGCAGAGTTATCGCATAGTATTTCCGGATCCTGGAACTGGACTATCCATGCCGATGCAAATTATAAAATCACTTCCAGCCTGGCCGGATTTTACAACACCATTGAAAACATGATTGGTTTTGGTCAAAAACCGGATAATCCACTGATAGTTACCTATATCAATATTGACCGGTTTAAAACCAAAGGGTTTACCGCCAACATGTCCTGGAAATCGGAACAATGGAGCGTTAACCTCACCGGGGCATATACCGGACGATTTAACCAATTTAATGATGATGCCGGCACCCTGGATAAATTTCTATGGTCTCCTGAAGTATCGGCCAGCTTTAATTATGAGTTTACCCGGATTGGCACTGCGGTTTCTTTGTTTCACAAGTATACGGGCAAGACCCCCTATTTTGAAGTGTTTACCGATGGAGCAGATCAAAAATTAAACCGCGCGGTATTGGGATCCTATTCCTGGAGTGATCTCAGTGTAAGTAAAGATTTTAAGTCGGTAGCACTTACTGTCGGTGTAAGAAATTTATTCAACGTCATCAACATCAATAATACGTCCCAGCTCAATGGCGGAGTACACACGGGAGGCAGCAGTCAACCGATCGGATATGGCCGTTCCTTTTTTGTAAACATTCAATATTCTATTATAAAATAATTACATCATGTCTATTTCGTTTAAATTCCGTTTTATCCTGTTCGCAGTTATATTATCCGCAGTGACCAGTGCATGCAAAAAAGATCCTGAATTGCCGGACAACCTCATCGCATTTGAAACCAATCAACAAGGTTTTACCTCCGCTGAAAATGAAATCACCATTCAGATAAAATTCTCCTATCCCGCTACCCAAGCGGGCAGTTTATTGATCAATACATTGTTTGAAGGAGTAGTATACAATACCGACCTGACCACAGACCCGGCAGTCAATGCCAATGCCATTGCGTTTCCTATTGCAGCAGGAGATGCCGGTAAATCGTTTAAGGTTACCAAAAAGGCAGGAGCGTTATTTGATGGGGATGAGAATATAAAATTTACGATCCCCGCAGCACCTGCAGGTATGGTATTAGGGCCAAATCCTGAATTAAAATTAAGTTTTGCAGAAATCGTATCAGCGATGGGATCTTCGACTGTTGATGGAGGTGGGGCCACCTATGCCAACCGGGCTTTTATTGACCTGAGTGCCAACCGACAGACTGCAGTGCCCCGGCTCAATTGGGATTTGGGTTTTGCTTCCGGCACTGAATTCAGAGTGGTATTAAATTCTTCCAATGGAATGCTGGCTTTCAAAACCGGGAAAAACGATATCAATGCAGTCAATGCCTCTGATACCGTGGATCTGTCTTCCCGATTTTCGCATAATGCTATTTTTGCGGCAATCAACTTAACTGAAATACCGGGTTGGGTAGCATCCAGCATTGCCTGGATCGATGACCCTTCAGGCGATTTGAGTAAAACGGCTATTGCAGAAATCAGCGCAACGGATTCAGACAACAAAGTCTATATTGTCAATCCGGGTGCAGGTCCCGGTACTCCTGCTCCAGCCCTGGGATGGAAAAAAATAAGGGTTTTGCGTAAAGGCAATGGATATACCCTGCAACATGCGGATATAGCTGCAACCAGCTTTACCGAAGTATCTATTACCAAAGACGATAAATACAATTTCCAATTTGCTGACTTTACTACCGGTGTCGTCCTGGTGGAACCGCCAAAAGATCGTTGGGATATCAGTTGGACAGGTTTTAGCTTCAGCACCAATTTTGGTAACGGTCCGGTTCCTTATTATTTCCAGGATATTATTTTACAAAATTTATATAAAATACAAACAGCACAAATCTTGACCAGTGCAGTTTCTTATGATGCGTTTGCAGAAGCCAACCTGGCAACAGTTGACTTTGGTATTCAATCCCAGGTAAAAATCGGGTCCAATTGGAGATCCGGAGGAGGACCAACCTCTGGACCGGCTATTCGTACTGACCGGTTTTATATCATCAAAGATGCGGGTAACAATTATTACAAGTTAAGATTTACCGCTTTGACATCGGATGGAGAAAGAGGTAAACCTAAAATGGAATATACCCTCATTAAGAAGGGATAATAAATAACATTTAACGTAACGGGGTAACACCCGACTTCTGTTTTTTTACTCTAACTTGCCATAGTTAAATGGCAAAGCGAGTTATCATAGTGATAAGTATGCTACTGAGTTTCAGTGCAAATACCCAGGACAACCTGATACCTAATGGCAGTTTTGATGACTCGATAAATTGTGGAAGTATATCCACTATTGCACATTGGTTTGTTCCCCAAAATGACCCGGTAAATATTAACAACCTTTGCCCCTATATCGATTGGTGGAGGTTTATACGGAATAAAAAATCGGGGATCAACGGCACCCAATGCGGATTTGTTGAAACCTTTTACAGCGGATTCGCGGATGATAATATATACAGCGGCAGATTATACCTGGCCGTAAAACTGATCAAACCCCTGGAAGCGGGCAAGCAGTATTATTTTGAAATGTACGTCCGATCCGTGGATACTTTTCCGAATAAAAAACTGGTCAATACCATATTTACCAATGGACAGGATATCAGCTTTACCAAGGAACTACCCCTTTTTGATTTTATCCTACCAAGAAATTACCTGCAACTCAAACCCGCAGCAGTGACCCCATTGTACGCGGATTACGACTGGCATAAATTCAGTCATTGTTTTACTGCTGATGGCAGCGAACGATTCCTGATTATTGGCAATTTCAGAAACGACGCCAATACCGAAACTAAAAGTACAGGCAAACAAAATCCCAATTTTCCCAATGGCCGGATCGCTAATTATGCCATTGATGATGTGGTATTGACGCCGATGGAAATTACCTTATCCGACACTTCCTTATGTGTTAGAGATACCCTGTTGTTGAATGTTGGAAAGACCGCTCCGCCATCCCTGAGTTACCGATGGCAGGATGCTTCCACCGCTTCACAATATCGGGTTACCAAAAGTGAATCCTTAAAGATAAGAATGACATATTCCCCGGAATGTTACAGTGAAAAGCAGGTCAGCGTACAAACGTATGATCAAAACTTACCGGTAAGCCTACTGACCAACGACACTACCATCTGTGAAGGCCAGGCTGCTGTTTTGAAAGCAGGGGTCCAATTAATCGGGCAGTTGATTCAATGGAATGATGGTTCTCAACTACCGGTGCGGGAAGTGTTTGACCCTGGGACCTATATTGCAAATATTGATCATAGATGTCTGCGGGTGACCAGAAAATTTACAGTCGACGTTGAACCTTGCGATCAGGGGATCTTTACCGCCAATGTATTTACCCCGAATGGTGATGGCATCAACGATGAATTTATTCCCCGGTTTAAGCCGGATTATCCATTGATTGAAAACTATGAAATGACGATATACAATCGATGGGGAAATCTTTTGTTTTTTTCCAATGCGACAGACAGGGGTTGGGATGGAACACATTTTAACCGGGAATCGCCCCCGGGTGTTTATATCTATTCACTTAAAATTGAAATCAAAGGCCGAACGGGCAACAGGACACTTTATAAAAAAGGGGACATTACACTGGTAAAATAAACAGCAGGTTATTTCAGGTGTCCTCGCTTGAAATCAACTTTGGATTTTTCCTGGTTTTGTTTAATCCTGAATTTTACAATTTTGGTAATCAATGCCAAAGGTAGCGGTTGGTCTAAAGGAAACCCCTTCATATTCGGACAATTCTTTTTTGAATGCTTCAATGCCCGAAGGAGTCGGATAAAATCTGATATGATTTTTAAACGCAGCAAAATGAACGAGATTGCCATGGAGCACAAAAGTTGGGATCTGGTAATTAATAGTTTCATTAGCCTCCGGTGCAGCCCGCCGAATGGTCCGTCTTATTTCTTCCAATTTGGCCTTGATGGGAGAGGTAAAGCCGGCTATATATTCATCAATCGTGGTCGGTTTTGATTTATTGGCTATCATATCAATTGATTTTGTCGAAAAAAAATTCTAAGGGTTATCAGGCGCTTTTCAGTTTTTCAATGTCAAATTTTTTCATTTGGAGAAAACCCTTGGTTACGCGGTTCGCCCGGGAAGGATCATTCAACAGTTTTTCCAATACGGTGGGCACTACTTGCCAGGATACATCAAATTGGTCTTTTAACCAGCCGCATTGGACCCCTACACCCTTCTCTGTAAGTTTATCCCAATAATAATCTATTTCTTCCTGGGTATCGCAATACACCTGAAGCGAAATGGCCTCATTAAACTGGAATACGGGTCCGCCATTAATGGTGCTGAAAGATTGTCCATCTAAACTAAACCGGATACCCATTACGGTGCCTTCTTGTTGACCGTGTATTTCAAACCCTTCTTTACTGTAGCGGCTGAAGTGATCGAGGGTTGAATTTTTAAATACCGAAAATATAAAAATTTACCGCTTGCTCGGCCTGATGGTCAAACCACAGGCAGGGCGAAATCATTGATTTTATCATATATCCATTCAGTTAAAAGGGGAATTGGATTCCGCATGATTTTTATAATTATCCAGGATAGCCTGCCAGCCCGCCCGCTGCATTTCAACAGAGTGCGTATTTTCAGCCTCAAAGGTCTCAATCACTTTCGTCCCATTAGCCTCCGGAATAAATCTGATGTTAACTTTTCTGCCATCGCCCATGGTATAACTGTTCTCCTGATGGGTGATAATTTCATCGTATACCCCGCCAAAATCAAAACCCATGCTACCATCTTTAGCTTCCATACGGGATAAAAAACTGCCCCCTTTACGCAGGTCATTTTCGGCGCGGGGAGTATGCCAATCCTCGGAAGCGTTGTTCCATTGAATAATGTGGTCGGGGGTTGTCCAGAACATCCAGGCTTTTTCGACGGGTACCCGGACTATAGTTTCAACTGTAACCGTTTTTTTGACTGTTGTTTCCATATTTAAGTTTTTACTGATTTATTTTGAAATAATTAATTACCCTGCAAATATGCGGGCGAAAACAATCAAAATAGATGTGTAAAAACGACAATAGCAGGGGTCGATTGCGACAAGTTTCTATGGTCTGATTTCAATGCTGGAATGCATAAAAAATGGGTTGATATCCCAGCAGCAATACCAAAACCACAAAGGGGTTCTTTATTTCCTTAATCCACCTAAATCGTATTTATTAAAAAACGCCCAAATTTCGGCACTGGCCTGGATATCATAATTCGTACCAGGAACCTTAAACGTTGAACCCGGCCAGGTATGGTCCCCACCATTGATTTTAAAAAATTCCACGGTGGAAGGACCGGGATAGACATAATATTCTACAGTGCTGGAATCATCAGCATGGATATCCGGAAGTTTTTGAATGACCGGAATCGAGTCCACCTGATTATTCTTTACCCAAAAATGTAATCCGGTCATGATGGGAGTGGCTGTGGGATCTCCATTAAAGGGAACCACCTGATCCTGTGTACCATGAATATGCAGGACGGGAATATGACGGGCGGGACGGCAATCCCTGAAGACTTCTGGTGTCATAGAACCACTCACAGAGGCGATAGCAGCTATTTTATTGCTCAAATGACAAGCCAGGTGATAACTCATTTCACCTCCATTGGAAAAGCCGGCAGCATAAATCCGGTTTAGATCTATTTTATAATGAAACACCATATAGATAATCAGGCTATCCACGAAACCTAAATCATCCACTGGGCTACCCGGTGTCCAACCTCCGGTGTTCCAATGTGTGGTATCCCGGTATTTAGTGCCTTCGGGATGTACCAGAATAAAATTAGCCGAATCCGCAATGGTGCGAAAATCCGCATAATACATTTGTTCTTGGGCATTGCTGGTATAGCCATGTAAATTTAATACCATAGGGACCGGTGAATTTGCAGTATATTTTTGAGGGATATAAACAATAAATTCCCGTTTGATACCTCCCTGTTGAATGGAATGGGTAATGGTTTTTCCGGAATGACAACCCAATGTACAGCATAACACCAGAGGCAGAAATAAAAAATAATTTTTCATATCTATTTGTTTGTAAAAATACTACGGCGAGATAGCTTGGGATACTTCTATCCGGCGGCTGAATACCAATATTAAAAATAAAAAAAATTAAATAAACAGACTCAGAACAAATTATTGAAACACGGAAAACAGGGCACTAAAACCCGGAATCAAACTTAACTGTTTTCCGTCGGGTCCATAGCCACTATCAGTCCATTAATTATCCGTGGTAGAAAAAAAGTACTTTTCGGGGGAAGGACTTTTTTATTGGTTAAAACGTCCAGAGTGGTTAAAGGAGGCAGTACAAAAATATATTTACCAGGATTGGATTTAGTCAACTTATCCAACAAAGCTAAATGATGGGTAGATTCGGCATAAAAAATCCTCCTGCTTTTTGTTTCATTATTTATTTTAAAAACAGGGCCCAGAATTTTTTTGGTAAAAGCCAGGGGCAAGAGTTGGGACCGGGAGGTAGTTTTAAGTTTAAACCGGTATTTTTCCTGGTCTACCAGCAGGTAAATAAACCCCTTTTTTAGCTCAATTGCTGTCACAGCAGACCATGCGCTGCATTTCTTTTGTATAGCATTTAAAATGGCTGCATGAGAAGTCGACTTTAATTTTTCGATAATCCGGAAAAAGCCGGATACCGACATTTGGTCCCGGGTAAAATAAGCAGTCAGGATCCGGCTGTGGTTTACCTTACCCGATTTTAAATACCTGTTGGACAACGTGGCAAATCGGTGATGGCCATCCGCTATAATGGCTTTGTGGACATGGTGCTTGAATAATTCTGTTAATTTTTTGATTTCGGCAGGTTGATTTATGACCCAAATCGTGTGCGAGGTTGAAGCATCCGGGAAATTTATTTTCAGCGCCGGGGTTGTTTTCTTTTTTAAATTTTTCAGCAACCGTAATAACCGGGTATTCGTCCCAATCAGCAAGGCCGCCGGTTTGATCATGGCTTTACGTTCAAAAAACAATAGGGAATGTAATTTTTCTTTATTGGCAATAGTTTGTTCGTGTTTTAAAATTTTTTTATTTAGAAAATCCCGGATCTCGGTCAGGGTGATCAACCCGGTTGAACGTATACCTTCATCCACGATTTCAATGATAAAATAGGCCGGAGTATTTAATATTTTGAACACTCCTTCCTTAAATACACGATTAAAATGTTGCCTCAGCGCTTCGTAAAAAACATCGTCAAAACTGATTTTATTCAGATCCGGTAAATAAGCCAAGAAGGGTGTGATGTGCATATAAATCTTCTATTCTTTTGATACAGGAAGAAACAAAACAAACAGGGACAACCGCTTTGAATAAAAACGGCATTTTTTGAATGCCTTGTTTATCCCCTGACTCAAACAATATAAAAAAAAAACAGGGGATTGGTTTATTTTACAAAAGGCAGGTCGGTAATTTCAGCCGGTAGCATCTTTTCTCCTGCTTTAATTTGAATCGGGGTTCCTGTTTTGGCAAAAGCAATGGAAACATACCCCATACCAATCGGATATCCCAGGCAGGGGGAAATAGTCCCGGAAGTGACCTCCCCGATAGAATGCCCATCGGTTGAGTGAATGGAATAATGTTGTCGTGGAACCCTTCGATCATTGACTTTAAATCCAACCAGTTTTTTTGGGATTCCCTGTTTTTTCTGTTCCTGATAAATGGTTGAAGCTATAAATGGGCCTTTTGAAAGTTTGGTAATCCAACCTAATCCAGCTTCCAGGGGAGAAGTCAAATCATCAATATCGTGTCCGTAAAGACAATACCCTTTTTCCAGCCTCAGCGTATCCCTGGCTCCCAACCCTACTGCCCGAATACCTTCCTCCTGACCGGCTTCGAATATTGCATTCCATACCGTAACCGCATGTTTTTCATCAAAATATAATTCATATCCACCTGCACCGGTATACCCTGTAGCGGAAATAAGCACATTATCAAGACCTGCTAAACGGCCTTTGGTAAAAGTATAATAAGCAAGTGATCCCAGATTTATTTCAGTTAATCGTTGCAACACCTGGGTGGCGAAAGGGCCCTGGACCGCAAGGAGAGCGGTATGCTCCGAAATATTGACCAACCGGGTATCGAAGGAATTGTGTGTATTGATCCAGTTCCAGTCCTTGGCTATATTCCCGGCATTGACCACCAGCATATAAGCCTGTTCCCCCGCAGCGCATTGATCTTCTGATAACCGGTATACCAATAAGTCATCTACAATGCCCCCTTTTTCATTGGGAAGGCAACTATACTGCGCTTGCCCTATAGCAAGTTTGGAGACGTCGTTGGTAGTTATGGACTGAATGAGGTCAATAGCCTGTTTCCCTTTTACTATAAATTCACCCATATGGGAAACATCAAATACCCCAACTTTATTTCTCACTTGTTTATGCTCTTCCGTAATACCCTGAGGATAATAAATCGGCATATTAAATCCGCCAAATTCGCCCATGCGCGCACCTAAAGATTTGTGTATTTCAGCTAAAGCAAGTTCTCTCATTCTGTTATATTGATGCGCTGGATTTTATCACCTATCTGTATCAGATTGACCGTTCCCATTCCAGTCACTACCTCTGCGAAAATAGTATAATTGCCGTCCAGATGCGGGGTTGGACTATGGGTGATAAAAAACTGACAGCTCTCGGTATGCGGGCCGCTGGATGCCATTCCCACCAATCCGGATTTATTGTAATACACAGAAGGCGTTTCGGTCCGAATGCTGTAATCCATGGAACCATAACCATCTCCGCGGGGGCAACCACCCTGAATGACAAAATTAGGCACCACGCGGTGAAAATTTTTGCCGTTAAAATATTCTGATTGGGCCAGACGGACAAAATTTAAAACAGTTGCAGGAGCTTGTTCTTTTAATAACCGCAGCCGGATGTTTCCTTTGTCCGTGATAATTTCAGCATAGGAAGCAACGTCTGCAAGGGCAAAATCGGCCACCGATAATTTTTTGTAATTATTCATGGCAGCCAAAGGAGTGGAAGTCCCTTTTAAGGTATTGAGTGTCTTTCCCAACATATATTGTGCATAGGGGTTTGATACCAGATTCGTTTTCATTTGTTCCAGTCCGGGAATATCGATCAGGTTTTTCAGGCCCGGCATGGGATCTTTTGACATAGATTCTATGATTTCCAGGGCGGCTTCATCCCCACGGGAAAGATGGTCATTGATAAATGCCAGGATATCTTTTTTTACCACCTCTCCATTGCCGAAAGCGCTGCCAAAATATTTGCTTTTGAGCATTTCAACTCCGGATTCCATGACGGCACCATGTATTGCCTGCAAAGAAGACTGCCTTCCGGTCTCCAGTATAAAACTATAATTTTTAGGATCTGTAGCCAGGGCTTTGAGGCAAGCCATTTTTTCGCTCAGGTTGGTCGAGCGTGCATAGATTGATTTTAATTCAGCATTGATATTGCCTTTGGTAATTCCGTAGGCATAGGAATAATTTTTATTGGCAATGGCCAGTAAAGGAATTTTAATCTGCCAGGGAAGATTTTCACGGGCAATATTGCGGTATTCGCCGGCATCTGCCACCCTGCCAAAATCATTGAGATAAATAATGGCCGTTGATCCAATGTGCAGATCATTACTTCGCAACGCATTCAGGATAAGGTTTTTGGTCCTGGAATAGTCAAAATTACTCATAGATCGCAGAGCATTGGAAACCATACGGCTATCCGGGTCTGCACTGATGACTCCACCCAGGGCTGTCCAGGCGGGTTCTGATTTAGTTTTACCCAGTGCCAGGATCAAAGGCAATCGGATATCCGCTACCGTTTCGCTGGTATAAATCTTCAAAATGGTATCCGACAGTGCAGTCAGATCAAGGGGCTTGGCTCTGGCCAGATAATGAGCCGCCATCAAACGCACTTCTTCCGGGTAGATTTTATTGGAAAGATACCGGAGTGCGGTGCGCGTGCCACTTTCATCCACCATACCACGCAGCATATACCGGTAAATCCCCCTCATCTGGCCAAGAAGCAATAAGGTATCGGTAGGTTCATAGGTTTCTACGGTGGCCATAGCCTGTAGAAAATCGACCGATCCCAACCTTCCAATGGCTTCCAGAATCGAACTGTTTATAGGTGAATTGATGCCCGCCGTATCGTATTGCCGGAAAGCGTTTAACAATGCAGTTTGGCTAAATGGTGAACCAATCAATCCCAGGCTATAAGCAGCGGCTGATGCTACCTGTACATTGGGGTCACCCAGCATATATGCCAGGGTGTCTTTTATACTGGAATCTCTGACAGAACCCAGGGCTGACGCAGCGGCATAACGTATTGCCGGGGAAGGAGAACTAAAAAAACCAATTAGCCTCTGAAGATCCTGGTCATTCTGGGCCTGAAGCACCTGTCCAATGAGGGAATCCGTCAAATCGAGCCTTACTTCACTGGTGTCTATAAATTCATCTGCAGACTGGTCCCGGCTTACCGGTATACAGGACAGGATCACCAGACCCATCAGGCAAATACTCTGAAACACTGATTTCATGAAGCAATAAGGGGATTAACAGAATATTGAACAGGGAATAGATTCGCCGACAAAACGAAACAAAGGTATAGAATAGTGCTTTCTTTAAGTCGACCTTTGAAAAAAAAATCAAATATTCCAGATGGGCGGACCCACGGATCTGCCTTTTTTTTAACGCGGAGACTGATCCTAAAACCTTGATGGATGGGCAAAAAAAAACCTTTGATCCGTGGGGCTCAAAGGTTTTAACCAAATTAGATTCTTTTTTCTATTACTCAGCAAGGAATATATTGAATTTGCAATTTTGCATAATCCATGATCCTTCGAACACTCGACAGGGAGGGTCTGATACGGAGGTTTTTGATCTGATCTAAAACGTGCTGCATCTGCATATCAGTCGAAGATTCGAGCTCATTAGCTTCCGGGTAATTGAAAAAGGAGACAGGTTGATTCCTTTGTGTAAATGTTTTCGCCATATAGATTGTTTTGTGATATAATGTTTTTCACAAGAAATAAAACAGCGCGAAGATTTGAAATATTGTTGCCCCGTTTATCTTTCGTATGTTAAAAAGACAACAAACTGAACCTTAGATCTATACACATGGCTATAAAACCCTGTGCCAGGTCTGGGTGCGATAAATTCCCGACCAGTGAGTACCTCTTACGCGCAGTTCGTTTGGTTTGCCTGGTTCCAGCCAGATGCTGCATTTATAATCATGCCCGGTGACCGGATCGTAAACCCGCCCATCTTCAAAATAGTGTTCTGATTGTTTTAAATCTTCCATCACGACCATACCCAGAAGAAGCTGATCTTTTCTGGAGCCCTTGCAACGGTCACAGACTTTATCCGGAGAGTCTTTAAGGAGTTTGGATATTTTGCCAAAGACCACCCCGTTTTGTTCATAGATTTCTACATGGGACTTTTCTTTTTTATCCCGGTCGTCCACCGTCTTCCAGGTGCCTATAACGGATTGGGCCCTGACAGCCAGAGTTAAACAAAGCGTAGAGAGGATTCCTAATGTTTTTAATGCATTCATTGATGTTGATTAACGATGACCGGGAAACAAACTTATGCTATGGAATTCATAATTTTTGAAAACGGACAAAATTAATCCGGGGTTTTAGGGTGTAAAGATTCTGAGCTAAGGCTGGTTGGTATTTATCCATTTTAGACTGGTGTAACCCAGGCTGGTTTGAAAGGTTATTAAATACATACCCTGGGCCAGGCCATGGGGTAAATTAAGTTGGTTAAAACCGCCAGGCATAAACCCACGATAAAGTGGCGACACCTGTTTTCCATCAAGTGCAGTCAGTAGGATAACCACCTGAGAAGGATGATCCAGGTTGACCTCCAACCGGGCTAACCCCGATGATGGATTTGGAGTGATACGGGCGACCAGATCGATTCGTTTCAAATTATCTACAGGGGTTGATAACGACGGTGATTTATCGGTATATACGTGATACTCTCCTGGTTGAAAACTCATGTTGGTAGTCAACGAAGTTATCGATATCGAAGTGTTGTCCTTTAAATCGTACCAAATCCCTGTTTTGGGAAATTCGATATTCGAAGTGACCGGGTTGACATCAAAATTACCCACAACCACGGTTTTAATGGAATCGGATTGAATCGATAAATATTTTACTGCAGTACCCAATCGATGACTTATCGTTGATTTGCTAAAATTATTATTAAACATTTTGGAGTTCCTGAACAGGATCAATGTTTTATACCAGTCGAGTAGTTCAATTCGTTTAGGGTTGTTCAAATAAGGCCAGGCCAGGGGTTTGTTGTCCAGTCTGCAGCTATTGTTGATGGTCCCGTTTTCACAAGTATTGATGCTATAGTCGTAACCGAGTTCTCCAAATTGCCAGATCATTTTGGGTCCTGGCGACAAAAGAAAAAAAGAAGCGGCCATTTTATTTCGATCAATAGCTGTATTAAAATTTTTAGTTGAATATGCGCCGCTGCTGTTGCCGAATTGAAGATTAAGGTACATCAGCCGTTCTTCATCATGGCTCTCCATATAACTTACGAGGTGAGGTTTGATCCATCCCTTTTGGGTGTAAAGGGAAGATTGAAAATTTGAAGCACCTACATTTCCTTTGGTTGCTTCGGAATAAGCATGATTGACATTTCCCCAAAGCAGCATGCCGGATTCCGACAAGGAAAATTCTTCGGCATTATCGGCAAAATGTTCGAGGATAACGTAAGCTCCAGGAGAATACCGTTGAATACTGTCATAATATTGTCGCCAAATATTGACTCTGCCGGCGTCGTATGCACTCCAGGCATTGACATCTGTGGGATTGTTTTTTTGGGTAAACCCTTTGGATAAATCAAATCGATACCCATCTATGCGATATTCTTTCAACCAAAATTCCATTACCCTCGTGCTGAAATATTTAGTATCCGGGCTCTCGTGATTAAAGTCATTGAATACATTAAAGGGATGCCGGGCTACCGGATTAAACCAGGGATTATCAGCAGCGGGACGATTGTTGGCTCCATCCCAGTACAAAGCAGCTAACGGGCAACTATTGGTCGCATGATTCAGTACCATATCCAAGATGACCGCTATGCCCCGGCCATGACAGGAATCGATAAAACGTTTGAGACTGTTTTCGGGGCCATAATATTTATCTGCAGCAAAAAAGAAAGCGGGATTATAACCCCAACTCAGGTTGCCATCAAATTCCTGGACGGGCATAAGTTCAATGGCGTTGATTCCTAATGAACTGAAATAATTCAGGCTATCCGTCAGTGTATTCCAGTCATGGTTGGCGATAAAATCGCGTAGCAACATTTCGTATACGATAAGATTGGTTTTGTCCGGACGGGTAAAATTATTTTTCCAGTTGTAACCGGGTTTTTGAGTTTGAAAAATACCTACCATCCCTGAAGTTTTGGCGGTAGGATAAGGCATCAATTGAGGATATGCAGAAGCTGGGATAAAACCATCATTAAACGGATCAAGCACTTTTTCCACATAGGGGTCCGTAATTTTTAAACTGCCATCGATCAGATATTGGAAAGCGTATTCTTTCCCCGGGATGAGTCCTGTCAACCGCAGCCACCAATATTGTTTATCGGGGGTATTAAACATGAGGTGGTCCAGGTTTTCCGTCCAATCGTTTCCGGGGAAATCGCCGATCACCGCCACCTTTGTTTTCTGAGGTGCATTTAAAACGAGGGTCACAGAAGTATCTCCGGCTTCATAATTGATTCCGGGATTAACCCCGGCCGGCAAGGCTGCTGTAATCACTGTACCGCCTATTAAAAAAGAAAAGGAATCCCTTAATGTGGTATTACCCTGAGTGGCTATTGCGGTCACTAAATAATTACCGGCTGTAGCCAAATTCAAAACCATACTGATACTATCCTGTGCGATATTTTGATGAATGGTCTGTTGATTTAATTTTAATTCCCAATTGACCGGTTGGCTGCTCACCGCCTTTACGCTCAATGGCTGGCCCACGGCTGCCTGAATGGGTTCAATGGCTGGCTGGTAATACGGTATGATCGGGGGTTGTTCAAAACGGATGGCTAAGGCATCGTTATAAATCGGTACGTACATATCCGTGCCATCGCTGTTGCGTTGAGCAGCGCAATTGGTGCAGCCCCCCGCCCTGAATAAAATCGCAAGGCTGAGTATCGTCTCGTTGGCCGGTACGTTTAAAAAACTCCGGAGATTAGGAATGGAATACTCCCATTTATTTTGTCCTTTGGATAGGGCCTGTGAAGCAGGAGCTGTCCCACCCCAGGTAAATGGTGCATATCTCCAATCGGTTCCATTTTTACTGGCAGAGGTAATGACACCGATATGCACATATACATTTCCGGAGAAATCCAGAAGACCTTTATTACCTTTGCTGGCATCTAAGGTAATTTTGATTGCATCGGTAGCTTTTGGGAAAGCAGGAGACCAACTGAGCAATTGACCATGGGCATTGAACCCCAGGCTGCCAGCCATACACCATAGGCCAATCCATATAATTTTTATTTTCACGGAAATTATTCCTTGTTTTATTTTAAAATTAAATCCTTAACAAATACGTTTTAAATAAACGATCAACAAAACTACTCAAAATGAAAAGATTCAATTTTGGTTTAACGCTCTGTATTCTCGCGCTGTTTTTCTATCAATGCAGCCGTAATCCGGTGACCGGTAAAAAACAGCTCAATCTCATGTCTGAAGATCAGGAAAAGGCTATGGGTGCTGAGAGCAATCCTGCAGTACTAGCTGAATTTGGAAAATATGAAGACCCGGCTCTGCAGGCTTTTATCAGTGAAAAAGGACAACAAATGGCCGCCATCAGTCACAGGCCCACCCATGGATTTACCTTTCAGGTGATTAATTCTCCGGTAGTCAATGCATTTGCTGTTCCCGGTGGTTATGTTTATTTCACCCGGGGGATCATGGCCCATTTTAATAATGAGGCAGAATTTGCAGGTGTACTGGGTCACGAAATCGGCCACATCACAGCCCGTCATGCCAATGCCCAGGCCAAAGATCAATTACTGACTCAGATCGGGGTCATCGGTTTGATCATAGCATCCCCGGCAGCTGCTCAATTTGCCGAGTCCATCATGCAGGGGGCACAGCTTTTGTTGCTTAAGTTCAGCAGGGCACATGAGTCCCAATCCGACGAGCTGGGTGTGGAATATTCTACCAAAATCGGTTATGATGCCCATCAGATGGCAGAGTTTTTTAAAACCCTTTCCCGCCTCTCCGATGGAGGTGGTGCCCGTCTCCCGACCTTTATGAGCACCCACCCGGATCCCGGGAACCGTTTTACTACTGTACACAAATTGGCCGAAAAAGCACAGGCTACGATAAACAAGAGTACCTTAAAAGTAAACCGGGATGAATACCTGAGGCGTATCGATGGACTGATGTATGGTGAAGACCCCAACGAAGGTTATGTAGACGGAGGTGTATTTTATCATCCTCAGTTAAAATTTAAATTCCCCGTACCGACAGGCTGGAAGACCCAGAACTCACCCGCCCAGTTTGTCATGGCCGAACCCAATGGCAAGGCTATCATGTTGCTGACCCTTGGACAGGGCGCTGGATTTGATGAAGTCATAGCCAATGCCAATAAACAATTCGGGTTGGCAAATATCCGGTCCGAAAACCGCACGGTCAATGGGCTTAAAACAGTGGTCATAGTATCTACACAGACGGTGCCTGAAGGGCAACAAGCACCTGCTGAAGCGGACAAACCCATGATCCTCAGTTATTACATTCAAAAAGATCAGAACATTTATTGTATTCACGGGGTATCTGCCAATAAAGATTACCAGAGTTTCCAGAATTTGTTTCTCAATACTATGGAAGGGTTTAGCAATCTGACCGAACAGTCTAAAATCAATGTCCAGGCTGAATACATCAATGTAATCAATGCCCCCAGGGAAAGTACCCTGAGCGATTTGCTCACCCGAAATGGTATAGCCCAGAAAAGACTGGAAGAGTTTGCCATTCTCAATGGTATGGATTTAAAAGCTACCGTACTGGCTGGTAAGTTGATCAAAGTTGCACAAAAAGGGAAGGCATGAGGGGGTGAGGAGCGAGGGGTGGGGATTGAGGGCTGCGAGCTGCGTGAAACGAGCTACGAGACACGAGCTGCGAGCAAGGACCATCTGACTAAGCCGAAGCCTCGGCTGCCGACTGCCCAACTGCCCAACTAACCAACTGCCCAACTAACCAACTGCCCAACTAACCAACTAACCAACTAACCAACTAACCAACTAACCAACTAACCAAC